>SLBI01000365.1 GCA_007126375.1 Paracoccaceae bacterium | reverse complement strand
GGTCCAGGCCCTCGATCAACGCGGCGGTGGTGGCCGGGCGCAGGGCGTAGCCGTGTTCGTGATAGGTAGCCATCAAAAGGCCGCTATCGTCGCGCTCCAGCGCGATGTCGCCCATGGCGTCATCGAGGGGGGCGCCGAGGAAGGGCAGGCAGATCCGCCCCGCCCGCCAGTCGATGTCGAACACCCGGGCCGCGGCGCTGTCGGGTCCGAGGCAGAGTGCGGCCTGCAACAGCCGGTTCTCGCGCGCCACCGCCATGTGGTTGGGCACGATGTCGAGGATCAGTCCCATCCCGGCACCGTGGAGCGCGGCCACCAGCGCGTCGAACTCGGCCTCGGTCCCGAGTGCGGGGTTCAGTCGGTTCGGGTCCACCCCGTCATAGCCGTGGGTCGATCCCGGACGCGCGGCAAACAGCGGCGAGGCATAGAGGTGGCTGACGCCGAGGCGATCGAGATAGGGAACCAGCGCCGCCGCATCGGCAAAGGTGAAACCGGCATGGAACTGCAGCCGGTAGGTGGCGCGCAGGGGCCGCGTCATGCCGGTCGGCTCCAGAGCGCGGCAGACCAGGGCGCGAGAAGCGCACCCTCGATGGCGTCCGGCGGGGCGGTCGGGAGCGTCAGACATGCGGGCTGTGCGCCGAAATTCACCGCCAGGGTCAGCGTGCCGACGGCGAAGTGCCATTCGATGCGCAGCGCGTCGCCGTCGCGCACAAGCTCCGTGGCAGGGGTGTCGCCTGCGATCGTCAGCGGCCAGACGAGACGCCGGCGCAGCTGCGCCAGTGCGGCAAAACGGGCCCGCCGGGCGGCAGCGTCCGGCCCCGGACGCAGGCGGGCGCGCTCCACCGTTGTCTTTGCAAGCGGATCGGGCAGATCGTCCGGGCCGCCCGCATGATCGGCGAAGAAGCCAGCGAACTCGCGAGCCCGACCCTCGCGCACGGCCTCGGCCAGATCGCCGCCGAAATCGCAGAAGAACGGAAAGGGCGTGGTCGCACCCACCTCCTCACCCATGAAGAACAGCGGGATCTGCGGCGAGAGCATCACCACGAACTGCAGCACCGCGATGCGCTCGGGCGCGAGGGCGGCGGCGAGGCGGTCGCCGAAGGGTCGGTTGCCGATCTGGTCGTGGTTCTGCACGAAGGCGACGAAGGCGCCGGGCGGCAGATGGGCCGAGGCCTCGCCGCGCGAAGCGCCGCCCCGGTGGGAACTGGCCTCGCCCTGAAAGGCGAAACCCTCGGTCAGGCAGCGGGCCAGTGCCCCCACCGGATCGTCGGCATAATCGCCGTAATAGCCTGAGCGCTGGCCGGTGGCGATGACATGCAGCGCGTGGTGAAAGTCGTCGTTCCACTGCGCGGTGTAGGCAGGCAGACTGGTGCGGGACAGCCAGCGCGCGGCGTTGTCGTCGTTTTCCAGCACCAGCCAGGCGTCGGGCTTGACCGCGCGACAGGCGGTGGCGATCTCGGCCAGCAACGCGTCGCCGCCGCCGGGGATGAAGGCGTGCACGGCATCCAGGCGCAGCCCGTCGAAATCATAGTCCCGCAGCCACATCACCGCGTTTTCCACGAAGAAGGCACGCACGGTGGGGTTCGCGAGGTCGATGGCTGGGCCCCAGGGCGTCCGCTCTGCCGTGGAAAAGAACGCGCCGGCATATTGCGAGAGGAAATTGCCGGACGGGCCGAAGTGATTGTAGACCACGTCGAGCAACATCGCGAGGCCGGACGCATGCGCCGCATCGACCAGCGCGCGCAGCCCTTCGGGCGTGCCGTAGCGGGTGTCGGGGGCAAACGGCAGCACCCCGTCATAGCCCCAGTTCCAGCGGCCGGGGAAATCGGCGACCGGCATCAGTTCCAGTGCGGTATAGCCGGCGGCGACGTAGTCGGGCAGCGCGGCACGCAGCGCGTCGAAGCTGCCCTGCGGCGTGGCGGTACCCACATGGACCTCGGCGATGATTGCCTCCGCCCAGGGCCGGATCGCGCACGACCGCGGCGGCGGCACGGGGCCGACCAGCCGGCTCCAGCCCTCCACGTCCTCCGCCTGCGCGCGCGAGGCCGGATCGGGCACCTCCAGCTCGCCGATCCGAAAGCGATAGAGCTGGCCCTCGGCAGCGGGCAAGCTCACGCTGTGGAAGCCGTCGGCGCCGCGCGTCATCGCCACCGCGGGCGCATCAGGGCGGAGCAGCCACACCTTCGCCGCGTCCGGCGCCCAGAGGCGAAACCGAACCTCGGGACCCTCTCGGAGAGGGCCAAATCGGGTCATGCCGGCCGCTCGGCAAGCAGGATGGAGCGGGCGGGCACCGGCACCGCGCCGCCCGGGGCGAGGCGCTCGCTCTCCTTGCCGTTCGCGGTATCGAGCAGCACCGCCCAGGCACCGCCGTCGTCACCGGGAATGGTGAACTCGACGTCGTGATGCGCGGCGTTCAGCAGGATCAGCACTGCGGTGTGCACGGGGTTGGCCGGCGCCAGCCGCAAGGTCAGGCATTTCGCGTGGGGTTCCTCCCAATCCTGCGCTTCCATCCGCGCGCCGGTGGAGGAAAACCAGGCGATGTCCGGTTGCCCCTTTGCATCGCGCGCGCCGCTCAGGAATTCGGGGCGCGAGATGGCGCTGTGATTGGTGCGCAGGTCGATGAGCTTGCGCACGAAACCTTCAAGCTCGCTGTCGCGCTCGCTCCAGTCGGTCCAGCCGATCTCGTTGTCCTGGCAATAGGCGTTGTTGTTGCCACCCTGCGAGTTGCCGAACTCGTCGCCCGCCAGGATCATCGGCACGCCCTGCGACAAGAGCAGCGTCGCCAGGAGGTTGCGCTTGTGCTGATCGCGGGCAGCCCGGATGTCGGGATCGTCGGTTTCGCCCTCGACGCCGAAGTTCCGGCTCTTGTTGTCGTCGTGGCCGTCGCGGTTGTCCTCGCCGTTCGCTTCGTTGTGCTTTTCGTTGTAGGAGACGAGGTCGTGCAGGGTGAAGCCGTCATGCGCGGTGACGAAGTTCACGCTGGACCATGGCCGCCGCCACCCCTCGCCGTAAAGATCGGCCGAGGCGGCGAAGCGGGTGGCGAAGGCCGGCAGCATCCCCTCCGAACCCGACCAGAAATCGCGCACCACGTCGCGATAATCGCCGTTCCATTCGGAGAAGCCGGGAGGGAAGTTGCCCAGCTGATAGCCGCCGGGGCCGATGTCCCAGGGCTCGGCGATCAGCTTGCAGCGCTGCAGCACCGGGTCCTGCATGATGGCGCGGAAAAACGCGTGGTCGGGGGTGAAACCGTCGGGCCGCCGGCCCAGCGTGACCGCCAGATCGAAGCGGAAGCCGTCGATGCCGTAGACCGTGGCCCAGAGCCGCAGGCTGTCCATCACCATCTGCAGCACCCGCGGGTGGTCGGTGTTCACCGCATTGCCGCAGCCGGTCAGGTCGTCGTAGTAGCGCGGCCGGCCCGGCAGCAGGCGGTAGTAGCTGGCATTGTCGATGCCGCGAAAGCTGAGAGTGGGGCCCAGATGGTTGCCCTCGCAGGTATGGTTGTAGACCACGTCGAGGATCACCTCGATCCCCGCCTGATGCAGCCGGTCCACCGCCATGGCGATCTCTTCGACCCCATGGGCGCCCAGATACGCGGGTTCGGGCGCGAAGAAGGCCAGCGTGTTGTAGCCCCAGTAGTTGCGCAGGCCCTTGTCCAGAAGGTGCCGGTCCTGGGCGAAGGCGTGGATCGGCAGGAGTTCCAGAGCGGTGATGCCGAGGTCGGTCAGATGGTCGATGATCTCGGGGCGAGCGAGGGCCGCGAAGGTGCCGCGGATAGCCTCGGGGATCAGCGGGTGCCGCATGGTCAGGCCGCGGGCGTGCGCCTCGTAGATGATCGACTTGGGCCAGGCCACCTGCGGGTGCGGCGTCGCCACCAGCGGCATCGGCGCCGTGACGCGGCCCTTGGGCACGAATCTGGCGCTGTCGCGGTTATCGCGCACGAGATCCGCGTCGTCACCGGCGCCGATCGCGTAGCCGTAGACCGCGTCGTCCCAGTCCAGCGGGCCCACCAGCTGGCGGGCGTAGGGATCGAGCAGCAGCTTCTCGGGGTTGAAGCGGTGCCCCTCCTCGGGCGCCCAGGGCCCATGTACCCGGTATCCATAGACCTGCCCGCGGCCGATGCCGGCGAGATGGCAGTGCCAGACGCCATTGGTCACTTCACGGATCTCGATCCGTTCCTGCTCCTTCCGGCCGTCGTCGGTGAAGAGGCAGAGCGTGACGCGGTCCGCATTATCGGAAAACAGCGCGAAATTTGTTCCCGTTGCGTCAGGCACTGCGCCCAGCGGATAGGGCAGGCCCGTCCCGAGCTTGCGGTTCATGGGTCTTGCATCTCCTCGACGCTGTCGCACCCGCTTCATCGTGGAATCCCGTGGTTGCCTTGCCGTCGGACAAGACGGCACCGGCATGCGCCTTCTGTTCCCGATGTCGTGGCGGAATCCGATCGGCTCTTGCGCGGCTGTTCAGGGTCGATCGCCACGGCATCCGTGTCAAGCGCCGCCGCCGGCGCGGCATCGACCCCCTGTCGCAGGCGCGCCGCACGCGGCGTGCCGCCGATGGGCAGGCGGAAGACGGAACCGGACTTGGGCCGGGTTTCGGCCCGCTTGCTTTCGCCTGCATCCGGGCGGCGATCCCCATGCAGCCGGACGCAGCCGTGCCGCGCCCCGGCCATCGTGCCTGCGGACACATGATCCCTTGGCATCGCGCACGGGCGGCCCGGTTGGCTACGGTCCGACGGGCGACCGGAGCCGCCGGGCAGGGCACTGGTCTCGGCCGCTCTTCTGCGGCATTCCTTCTCCATGGACGGCATCGACTTGTTCGCCCGGCTTGGCCTCGCACTTGCCATCGGGATTCTGTTCGGGCTCGAGCGAGGCTGGCAAGGGCGGGAGAAACCCGAGGGCGCACGGATCGCCGGCCTCCGCACCTTCGCGCTGACCGGTCTGCTGGGGGGTATCGCCGCATGGCTCGCCTCGGCGACGTCACCCATCGTGCTTGCCATGGCACTGGTCGCGCTCGGCATCCTGCTCGCAGTCAGCTACCGGGCAAGGCTGGAGCACGCCGAGGACATCGGCCTGACGACAGGGATCGCGCTCCTGCTGACCTTCGTTCTCGGGGCCGCGTCGGTTCTGGGTGACATGGCCCCGGCCGCGGCGGCCGCCGTTGTCGCGGCGCTTCTGCTGACGATGAAGGCGCGGTTGCACCGATGGGTTGCGCGGATCGACAGACTCGAACTCGACGCCGTGTTCAAGCTAGCGGTGATCTCGGTCGTGATCCTGCCGCTGCTGCCCGACGAGGGCTTCGGGCCGGGCGAGGCGCTGAACCCCTACCAGCTTTGGTGGTCGGTCGTGGTGGTCGCCGGCCTTTCCTTTCTCGGATATCTCGGCATCCGGCTGGCCGGCGCCGGGCTCGGGATCCCGATGACGGGGCTCTTCGGCGGTCTGGCCTCGTCGACCTCGACGTCACTGGTGCTGGCACGTCTGGCACAGGGCCGTCCGGAGCTGACACATGTCGCGGCAGCCGGCATCGTCATTGCCGGTTCGATCACCTTTCTGCGCATCCTCCTGCTTGCCGCGGTCTTTCAACCGTCCCTGATCGCGCCACTGGCACTGCCGATGGGGGTGATGGCGGCGACCGGCCTCGCCGGGGCAGCGTTGATCCATCGCCTTGCCGATGACGACGCCACCGCCGCGGACGGGGCCGACGGCATCGCCAATCCTCTCGAACTGACGGCGGCGCTGCTGTTCGGCGCCGTTCTGGCCGTCGTCATGCTGGGGGTCCATTTCCTGCGGGAATGGCTCGGCACCACCGGCATCTACGCCGCGGCCGCGCTTTCCGGGCTGACCGACGTGGACGCGCTGACCATCTCCATCGCCCGTCTGGTCGGAGAGGATCTCGCAGTGGCGAACGGGATGCTGGCGATCTTCATCGCCGTTTCGGTCAATACCCTTGTGAAGGGTCTGATTTCTCTCATCGCCGGCAATCGCGGACTGGGCCAGCGGGTCTGTTCCGTCTACGCCGCGATCATTGCAGCGGGCGGTGCGGCCCTGTGGTTCGGGCCTTGACCGGCATGGCAGCCAACTCCATCCAGGGGCAGGACGGTTTCGTTCATTGCCGCGCGCGATACGGGCAAGCCTGGTGACTGACCCGTCTGGGCGCGGCTCAGTCCACCGCGCTGCGCATCGCCTCCCGAAGCGCGGCGCTGAGCGCGGCACGGTCGCCGATGTGATTGGCCAGCAACAGGATGAGTCGCGCGTTCAGTGACGCACTTTGCGCCGCGTCGAGCCCTTCGTGCACCGCCAGCAACTCGGCGTAGAAGCCATCCTGATCGTCGATATTCGGCGTGGTGACAAGCCTCTGCATCGCTGGGTTCCCCTATCCACGCGCTTCGGCCCGGGCCAGCGCCGCAGCGACGGCGGGGCCATCCCAGGAGGTCCAGCGGGCGGCGATGTGCTGGTCGGGGCGAATCAGATAGATCGCGCCATCGGCCTTCCCCAGCCAGCGCTCGGCCAGCGTCGGCGCGCCCTTCGCCGTCAGGCGAACCGCCGGCAGGTCGTTCTCCTCGGGCATGTCGACGTCGATGGCCAGGAGGCAAAAGCCGCCGCCCAGCCGGTCGAGCAGCCAGCCACCGCCCTGCTTGCGATCGAGCGCCGCATCGCAGGCCGGCGCGCCGGGACGGGTGCGCGCCGGCAGTCCACGGGCGTCGGTCCCGTTCAGGGGGCCGTCGTCATAGATGCAGGGGACCGACAGCCGCCCGGAGTTGACCATCGGCCGGGCGAATTCATGTCGCGCCGCAAGGTCGAGCACCGCATCGCGGAAGGCCCGGCTGGCGGCGGATCTCGGGCTGATGAAATCGGTGGACCGCGTCGAGGCGAGGATGTTCTCGTCCGCCGCCAGCACCCGCTCCCAGTTGTAGCTGTCCAGCAGCCGCTCGCTGCCCCCCGCGATCACCGCGGCAAGCTTCCAGCCGAGATTGTCGGCATCCTGGATGCCGCTGTTTGCCCCTCGTGCGCCGAAGGGCGAAACCTGATGCGCGGCATCGCCGGCAAAGATCACCCGGCCATGGCGAAACCGCTCCATCCGCCGGCACTGGAAGGAATAGATGGACACCCAATCCAGGGTGAAGCGCGCCTCCTCGCCAAGCATGGAACGGATGCGCGGGATCACCCGCTCGGGCGCCTTTTCCGCCTCGCGGTCGATGTCGGGGCCAATCTGCAGGTCGATCCGCCAGATCCCCTCGGGCTGGCGGTGCAGCAGGGCTGACTGGCCGCGGTTGAAAGGGGGATCGAACCAGAAGCGCCGTTCGGTGGACAGATCGGAGTGCATCGCCACATCGGCGATAAGGAAACAGTCCTCGAAGCCACGGCCGGGAAAATCGAGCCCGAGCATCCGCCGCACCGGCGAGCCGGCACCGTCGCAGGCCACCAGCCAGCCGGCCTGCAGGCTGTAGGGACCTTCGGGGGTGTCGACCTCCAGCCGGACATGATCGTGATGCGCCCCCACCGCCGAGATGCTGTTCGCGCCGCGCAACTGCACCGGGGCCCCCGCCTCGGCGAGATCGCGCAACCGACGCACAAGGATCTCCTCGAGGGTATACTGCTGCAGGTTCACGAAGGCTGGCCGCCGGTGCCCCTCCTCTGGAAGCAGATCGAAGCTGTAGATCTCGGTCTCGCCCTTGAACACGCGGCCGGTGTTCCATGTCACGCCGCGGGTAACCGCCTCCTCGCCACACCCGAGGCGGTCGAGGATTTCCAGCGTGCGCTTGGCGAAGCAGATCGCCCGGCTGCCGAAGCTCACCCGGTCATTCTCGTCCAGTACCACTACCGGCACGCCACGCTGGGCGAGGTCGATGGCAGCGACCAGCCCGACCGGCCCGGCCCCGGCCACGACCACGGGATGGCGCACCGGCGCCGCCGCATCCTGATCGGCCGCGCGCGCATAGGGGTAGAGGGGCGTCTCGAAGATCCGCGTCATCGCCGCTTGATCCTTCACCTAAGCTGCCCGCAGGTCAATGCCGGGCGGCACCGGGTCGCGGCCGGCGCACCGGTCAGGTGTCGTCCGCGTCATCGCGCCTGGCCAGCGCCCGGGCAGAAGCGAAGGCCGTGCCGCCGAAGAAGGCAATCGCCAGCACCGCAATCTCGATCCAGGCAATGCCGTGGGCCGGGCGGGTGGCCAACGCCCATGCAACCAGTGCAAGCCCCGACAGACCGACCGCCAGCCGGAACCGGTGCTCGCCGCGAGACGGTCCGTGGTTCATTCGGTCCCCTGCAGCTCTGCCCACATCTGGCGGTCCCGCTCGGCGGTCCAGATGCGTGGGTTGTCGATGCCGCGCGCCTCGTCCCAGGCGCGGGCGACATTGAAAGGCAGGCAATGCTCGTAGATCGCGTACTCGGAAAAGCGCGGGTCGCAGTCCGCGCGCACCGCCTCCCAAGCCTCCTTCAGCGTGCCGCCGCGGGCGGCGGTGCGGGCCACCGGAGCCCAGGTCGCGGCAAGGAAATCACGGGTCGAGGCGATGGCGCCGGCGACACGATCCGGTTCGGTCAATGCAGCGCCCCGGCCCGGCACCAGCGCCTCGGCCTGCAGCGCAGACAGTCGGTCGAGGGTCGAGCCCCAGTCGCGGAAATGTCCGTCCCCGCAATAGCAGGCGGAATGATCCTCGACGATGTCCCCGGCGAACAGCGTCGCCGCATCCGGCACCCAGACGACGGCATCGCCGGCGGTATGCGCCCGGCCGGGCTGAAAGATCTCCACCTTGCGCTGCCCCAGCCAGACCGTCAGCCGGCCAGTGAAGCTGGTCGTCGGCCAGGTCAGTCCGGGTATTTCCTCATGGCCTTCGAAAAGCCGCGGAAAACGACCGAACTCGCTGTCCCAGTCCTCCTGCCCACGCTCGACCACCATGGCGCGCGCGGCATCCGACATCACGATCTGCCCCGCGCCATAGGCCGAGGCGCCCAGAACGCGCACCGCGTGGTAATGCGTCAGAACCAGATGCGAGACCGGCTTGTCGGTGATCTCCCGCACAGCGGCGATGACCTTGCGTGCAAGGCGCGGTGTGGCCTGTGCCTCGATCACCATGACGCTGTCGTCGCCGACGATGACCCCGCTGTTGGGGTCGCCCGCCGCGGTGAAGGCATAAAGGCCCCTGCCGACCTCGTCGAAGCGAATGGGCTTCTCCTCCAGATCTCCGGCCGAGGCGAAGGTCTTGCTCATTGCACGCTCCCCTGCTGCCGGCCCTGCATAGCGCGGGGCGACGCCGGCCGGCAATGCTCAGAGCTTGGTTGCATCCGGTGGCGGGGTCAGCCGATGCCGTTTCAGCACCGCTTCACGCCAACTGATGAAGCTGACCGCAGCCAGGATGATCCCGCCGCCGAGGATGACCCAGCCGTCCGCCGGCTCGGCGAAGACGGCAGCGCCCAGAAGCGTGGCCCAGACAAGTTGCAGGAAGGTCACCGGCTGCGTCACCGTCACCGGCGCCGCGGCGAAGGCGCGGGTCATCGCGTAGTGCCCCGCGGTGGCGAACGCGGCAACGAGGAAGAGCCAGCCCAGCTGCGCAACCGTCGGCGGAACCCACACTGCCAGCGCGAAAGGTGCCAGTCCGATCGTCACCATGACCGACATCATCGCCACCACCAACCCTGCATCGTGCAGTTCCGACAGCCGCTTGGCGATCAGGTAGGAGGCGCCGAACATCAGAGCGGTCACGAGCATCGCCAGATGCCCGGGCGAGATCTCGCGGAACCCCGGCCGCAGGATGATCAACGCCCCGAGAAGCCCGGCCGCCACCGCAAGGATGCGTCGCGCCGCGAGCTTCTCGCCCAGAAACAGCGCCGCGCCGATGGTGACATAGACAGGCGCGAGGTAGTTCATCGCCGTGACCTCGGCGATCGGGATCTGCGTCATCGCGTAGAACCAGCACAGCACGCCCACCACATGCAGCGCCGCGCGGCCACCGAACATGGTCCAGCCCGTCCGGCCCGGCCGCATCCGCAGCAACGCCGGCAGCACCGGCAAGAGGAACACAAGCCCCAGTGCAAACCGCAGGAATGCGGCCTGCGCCGCGGGCATGTCCTCACCCACATGCTTCACCACACCGGTGACACCGACGAAGCAGAGACCGGTCAACAGCATCCAGAGAATGCCCGTCAGCGGGCGGGCGGCAACGTGGGGTGTGACCGACATTCCCCTTAAGAGCCCAGCTGGGCGTGAAGAACAAGATGGCGCGACCGTCGCGACCTTCCGCACCCCGGCCGCTGTGCAGCGGCCGGCGCAACCCTGCGGGCGAAATACCGCCGACCTCCGGCGCCTCCCTGCTGGCCCTCCCCCCGGGGCGGCATGCTATGATTTGCCACCCCGGGTGGGATATGCTCCCCAAGCGGGGCTCCGCCGGCAACGTCTGACATGAACACGAAACGGAGGCATATCATGCGCAAGACCCTGATCCCCGTCGCCTGCATCTGCGCCATCGCGCTGGGTGGCTGCCAGATGAACCAGATGAGCCAGCAGGACCAGATGGTCGTCGGTGGTATCGCCGGGGCGGCGGCCGGGCTGCTGACCGCCTCGGCCCTGGGCGCAAACAGCAACTGGTCTATCCTCGCAGCCCTCGGCGGCGCCGCAGCCGGCACGCTGGTCGCGCGCAATCGCGCCACCGGTCAATGCGCCTATGCGGTGGGCGACGGCACGTATCGCACGGGCCCCTGCCCGCGCTGAACAAGACGGCATCGCGGGGCTCAGCGCCGGGCGCGCCGCCAGCCGGCTGCCTGCGCCTCGGCCTCGGTGCAGAACCAGCGTTCACCCTGGGTCGTGCGGATCACCGTGCGGTCATAGTGCGCTTGCCCGGGCAGGTGATAGATTCGCGCACCCTTCCGGTTGATGTTGCCCTTGATCGCACAGCTTCTTTCCGACACCGGCATTGAGCGCGTCACGGGGTTGGGCGACGATGTTCTGCGCACCGAGCAGAAGCCCGCGCGCCGCGGCGCCGTGCCATCGAAGATGCCGACACGGGCCGCCGCTGCGGCAGCCTCCATGGCCATGTATCCCTGCGAATGCGGATGCCGACGCGCATAACGCTCGCAGGCACGCGCCGCGCCCGCCTGCAGCATGAACGCCGAAAAATCGGTGTCGCCGTCGCTGCAGCGGGCCACCACCCGGTCATGGCTGCGCTCGCCCAGATCCTCGCAGACGAGACGTTGCCCGCCGAAGCGGTCCTTCGCAACCTCAGCGCTCCAGAGTCCGCAGCGCCAGGTGCCGCCATCGGCACGGCGGCAGACATCCTGCAGTTCCGGCGCGTCGATTCCCTGGATGCGGATCCGGGCCGGACCGATGCGCAGCGTATCGCCATCAATGATGCGGGCCACCCCGACGATGCTGACGGTCGCCGGCTGCGGCAATGACATGCCCAGAGCCGAGGCACCGCCGTCCTCGTCCAGCCATTGGCCGGCCAGCCAGATGCCTGCCGCCACCAAGCACACAGCGGCCATCCCTGTCTTCGACCACGCCATGCGAAGGAGGATACGGCGATTCGGGGCGGAAATGAGCCCTGTTCGAAAGCACGGTTAATTTTTCGTTAATATGTCAGCGTTGTGACTCACGCCAGTCCGGATGCACCCATGGCTCCAGATTTGCCGGCAGCAGCGGTGGGCGGCCCAATATGTGGTCGGCCATCTTCTCGCCCACCAGGATCGAGGGCGCATTCAGATTGCCGTTGGTGATTCGCGGAAAGACCGAACTGTCCGCCACGCGCAGCCCCGCCACCCCGATCACCCGCCCCTGCGGATCGACCACAGCCTGCAGGTCGTCGGCCTGCCCCATGCGCGCCGTGCCGCACGGGTGATAGGCGCTCTCGGCATGCGCACGCACGAAGGCATCCAGTGCCGCGTCCGACACCGCTTCCGGCCCGGGGGCAATCTCCCGGGCCACGTAGGGGGCCATCGCCGGCTGCGCCATGATCTCGCGCGTCAATCGCAGGCAGGCACGAAACTCCGCCCAGTCCTCGGGATGAGACATATAGCGGAAACGGATCGCCGGCGCGTCCTCGGGCCGGGCCGAGGTCAGGCGCACCTCACCCCGGCTCCGTGATCGCATCGGCCCGACATGCACCTGGAAACCGTGCCCGCGCACCGCGCCGTGCCCGTCATAGCGGACCGCAAGCGGCAGGAAATGAAACTGGATGTCGGGATACTCCACCCCCGCACCCGAACGGATGAAGCCACACGCCTCGAACTGGTTCGACGCGCCCAGTCCGCTGCCCGTCAGCAGCCATCGCGCGCCCACCCAGGCCTTGCCGGCAAGGTTCCAGTAGCGCCACAGGGTCACCGGCCGGGCTGAGGCGTATTGCACATAGACCTCCAGATGGTCCTGCAGATTCGCGCCCACCCCCGGCCGGTCGGCCAGAACCTCCAGCCCGTGTTCCGCCAGATGCGCCGCCGGCCCGATCCCCGACAGCATCAGCAACTTCGGCGTGTTGATGGCACTCGCCGCCAGCACCACCTCGCAACCCGCCCGGATCACCTCGACGCCGCCGCGCCGGGCCACCTCCACCGCCACGGCACGCCGGCCCTCGAACAGCACCCGACGCGCCTCGCCGCGAACCAGCCGCAGCCGCCCGGACTTCATTGCCGGGCGCAGATAGGCCATTGCGCTGGACCAGCGCCGACCCTTCCAGATCGTCGCCTCCATCGCCCCGAAGCCCTCCTGCTGCTGGCCGTTGTAGTCGGCGGTGGCCGGATAGCCTGCCTGCCGCCCGGCCTCGACGAAAGCGGCGAAGAGAGGGTTCGTCCGCGGCCCTCGCGTCACATGCATCGGGCCGTCGAGGCCACGCCATGCCGGATCGCCCGCGTCGCCGTGCCAGCACTCCAGCCGCTGGAAATAGGGCAGCACATCGGCAAAGCCCCAGCCCGCGGCCCCCGCCTCGGCCCAGTGGTCGAAGTCGCGCGCATGGCCCCGGACCCAGACCATGCCGTTGATCGAGGACGATCCACCCAGCACCTTGCCGCGCGGACAGGCCAGTTGCCGGCCGCCCAGCCCCGGCTCCGGCTCGCTGCGAAATCCCCAGTCATACCGCGCCATGTTCATCGGATAGGACAGCGCGCCCGGCATCCGGATGAACGGCCCGGCGTCGGTTCCGCCAGCCTCCACCACCACCACCGAGCGCCCGGCCTCGGCCAGCCGCGCCGCCACCGCCGCCCCGCCAGAGCCCGATCCCACAACGACGTATTCGGCGTCCATCACCTCTCCCTCCCCGGCGCCGCACCGCGCAATCGGGCCCGGCTGAATGATTCCGGCACCGGCACCGAAGAAGGCCGTGACCTCGGCGTCGCCAGCGGTGCCGCGTCCGTCCGAAGCGAACCGCTGTTGACCGTGCCCGCGCGAACGCAACGATCGGCGATCGGATGAACCGTGCGCGCAGCCATTGATTCGTCAGCCTCCTCGTGACGGGCTATTGCGGCGATGCGGCCCAGGCCGCGAAATCCTCGAACATCCGTCGAAGAGCCGCTTCGGAAAGGACCAGGTCGGCGCTGGACTTCCTGAACCAGAGGGATTCCAGGTGCACGTGCTCGTCGGCGAGCAATCGCCCGAAATACGCGGCAAGCTCCCGAACGGCCCGGTCCCCGTGTTGCTGGCGAAAGCTCTCGTAGAGCCCGTGAAGCGAGCCGGGAAAACCCGACAGGAAGCCCGGATGGACAAGCTCCAGATCCTGATGGAACTGCAATGAGAAGTCGCGGAACGACTGTGGGGGCCGCCTGTCAGAACGGCGCATCGACCGGCCCCATCCCCACATGCACCGCCTTCAGGCGGCTCCAGGCCTCGACCGCCGCACGTCCGTTCTCCCGCCCGAAGCCCGAGGCCTTCACCCCGCCGAAGGGCATCTCCACCGGCGTCAGATTGTAGCTGTTGATCCAGCAGGTGCCCGCCTGCAGCCGCGCCACCACCCGATGCGCCCGCGCGATGTCCCGGGTGAAGACCCCGGCCGCCAGCCCGAAGGGTGTCGCATTGGCCCGCGCCACCACCTCGTCCTCCTCCGAGAACCCCAGCACCGACATCACCGGACCGAACACCTCTTCCCGCGCCACCTTCATCGCGTCGGTCACGCCGTCGAACACGGTGGGTTCGACGAACCACCCCGCGTTTCCCCAGGCCCGCCCACCGGTCAGCAGCCGCGCCCCCTCGGCCAGCGCGCCGTCGATGTAGCCGAGAACGCGGTCGCGCTGGCCGGCGCTGATCAGCGGGCCCATCTGCGTGTCCGCATCCAGCGGATCGCCCAGCCGGATCGCCCGCGTCCGCGCGGCCAGCCGTGCCAGGAACCGCGCCCGGATGCCCTTCTGCACGAAGACCCGCGTACCGTTCGAGCAGACCTGCCCGGCGGAATAGAAGTTGCCCAGCATCGCTCCGCCGACCGCGTCTTCCAGATCGGCGTCGTCGAAGACGATCAGCGGCGACTTGCCGCCCAGCTCCATCGTTGCCGGTTTCAGTCCCGCAGCGGCCGCCGCATAGACCTTCCGCCCGGTCTCGACCGAGCCGGTCAGCGAGACCTTCGCCACCCGGGCGTCGGCGACCAGCGCCGCACCGACATCGCCCGCCCCCTGCACCACGCTGAACACACCGGGCGGCGCTCCGGCCTCCACCAGAACCGCCGCGAGCCTGAGGGCCGTCAGCGGCGTCAGCTCCGACGGCTTGAACACCATCGCATTTCCACAGGCCAGCGCCGGTGCCGCCTTCCAGCAGGCAATCTGGATCGGATAGTTCCACGCACCGATACCGACGCAGACCCCCAGCGGCTCGCGCAGCGTATAGGCGAAGTCGCCGGCGCCCAGCGGTATCGCCTCGCCGGTCAGCGCCGCCGCCAGGCCGCCGAAAAACTCCAGGCAGTCCGCCCCGCTCGCGGCATCCGCCACCAGCGTCTCGGAGATCGGCTTGCCGGTATCCAGCGTCTCCAACTCGGCCAGTTCGGCATTCCGCTCGCGCAGCAGCGCGGCGGCGCGCAACAGCACGCGGCCCCGCTCTACGGGCTTCCACGCCGCCCAGTCGGCCTGCGCCCGCGCGGCCGCCGCCAGTGCCGCCTCGATCACGGCCGGCGTTGCGGCATGGAGGCGCGCGATGACCGCGTCGGTCGCAGGGTAACGCGACTCCATCACCGCGCCGGCCGCATCCTCCAGATACCGCCCGTCCACGAAATGGCTCGCCTCGGGTTGTGCCTGCATCACCACCGCTCCCCCAGTTCCGCCAGCAGATAGCGCTCCACCGCCGCCGCCGCGGCGGCGGCGTCCGGCACGCCCCCGGCCAGAGCCGCGCGCAGATAGGCGCCGTCGATCAGCGCTCCGACCACATCGGCCACCGTTTCCGGCTCCGCGGCAAGCGGGCGCAGGGCCGCCCGCAGGTTCGACCGCAGCCGCCGCTGATAGACGTTCAGCAGCCGCCGCGCCTCGGGCACCGTCTGCGCCAGAACCCAGAAATTGAGCCAGGCCCCCACCGCCTCGCGCCGAAAGCTCGCGGGCCCGAAACTCGCCCGTACCACGGCCGCCAGCCGGCCGCGTGGCCCTTCGGCCGCAACCAGCGCACCGCGCACCTCGGCGCCGTAGAGTGACAGCACGTGGCGCATCGCGGCGAGAAACAGCGCCTCTTTCGCGCCGAAATAGTGATGCGCCAGCGCCGGCGACATTCCGGCACGCCGGGCGATCTGCGCCACCGTCACGTCCAGGCTGCCGGCCCGGGCGATCTCGGCGATGGTGGCTTTCACCAATGCGTCGCGTCGTATAGGCTCAACACCAAGGCGGGGCATGGCCGACCCTCCAGCTTGCAAGGGGGTTGCGCTTCCCTGCTACCGGTATGTTAATTGACTCGTCAATCAACAATGGAGGGAGGACTCCCGATGACCCGCACCCCCGCCCTGATCGCCGCCACCGCGGCCGGGCTGATCGCCCATCAGGCGGCCGCCAGCTGCGACAGCGTCACCTTCTCCGACGTGGGCTGGACCGACATCACCGCCACCACCGCCGTCGCCACCACGATCCTGGACGCGCTGGGCTACGAGACGAACACCCTCGTCCTCGCCGTGCCGGTCACCTACACCTCGCTCGCGAACGGGCAGGTGGATGTGTTCCTCGGCAACTGGATGCCGACGATGGAGGCCGACATTGCCCCCTACCGCGAGGCGGGGACCGTGGACACGGTGCGCACCAACCTCACCGGCGCGAAGTACACCCTCGTCACCAATGCCGCCGGTGCCGCCATCGGCATCAGCGACTTCGCCGACATTGCCGGCGCTGCCGACGCGCTGGACAACCGCATCTACGGCATCGAACCGGGCAACGACGGCAACCGGCTGATCCTCGACATGATCGCGGCGGATGCCTTCGGCGTCGGCGGCTTCGAACTGGTCGAAAGCTCCGAACAGGGCATGCTGGCGCAGGTCGAGCGCGCCAATCGCCGCGACGAGCCGGTGGTCTTCCTCGGCTGGGAACCCCATCCGATGAATTCCAACTTCGATCTGACCTATCTCGCCGGCGGCGACGACTGGTTCGGACCCGATTTCGGGGGGGCCGAGGTGCTCACCAACACCCGCGCCGGTTACGTCGAGGAGTGCCCCAATGTCGGACAGTTCCTGCAGAACCTCGAGTTCACGCTGCGGCTGGAAAACGAGATCATGGGCATGATCCTCAACGACGGCATGCAGCCCGGCGATGCCGCCCGCAGCTGGCTTGCCGCCAACCCCGATGTACTCGGTCCCTGGCTCGACGGTGTCACCACCCGCGACGGCGGCGACGCGATGGACGCGGTGACGGGCGCGCTGAACTGATGGTGACGGTCGGAAAAGAGGGCCGTTGGCAGAGACACGCCCGGAGGAGCGTCGAATGCCAGTTGTTTACGATGGAAACATGTTCCGTGTATGAAGCGGATGTATAACGGGTTGGCGCGTGCACTCCAGGGTCCATGACAGGACCTGCCGCCCAAGCATCGAAATGCAAACGCAGATCGGTTTCGCTTGGCATTGGCTGAGGGTCCGGTCGGGGCTCAAGGATCCGGACCTGCGCCTTTCAGAGGATGAATTGTTCGAGACCTTCGCGCTGGCGACGGTTGATCCGCTTAGCGACTTGGCCCGCGATTTCCTCAGCGAGGATTGGAGACATCGACCCTCAGAGCATGACTAGGATTGGCGCATTGGCACAAGTGCACTTTGACCCATGCTGGACTGGCTGACCGAAAACAAGATCCCCGTCGGCGCCACCGCCCGCGAGGTGTTCGACTGGCTGCAGACAAACGGCGGCTGGTTCTTCGACGGGCTCGAAGGCGCGATGCGCGCACTGATCGATGCGATCCTCTGGGTGTTGCAGAGCCCGCATCCGCTGATCGTGATCGCCGCCTTCACCGCGCTGACCTGGGCGATCCAGCGGCGCTGGCAGCCCTGTCTGCTGGTTGCCGTCGGCCTGCTCTTCATCGTCAATCAGGGCTACTGGCGCGCCACGACCGAGAGCCTGACGCTGGTGCTGTCGGCCTGCGTCGTCTGCATGGGGGTGGGCGTGCCCATCGGCATCGCCGCGGCGCACCGGCCGCGCCTCTATGCCGCGCTGCGCCCGGTGCTGGACCTGATGCAGACGCTGCCGACCTTCGTCTACCTGATCCCGGCCATCGTCTTCTTCGGCATCGGCATGGTGCCCGGCCTGATCGCAACGGTGATCTTCGTGCTGCCGGCGCCGATCCGGCTGACTCATCTGGGCGTCTCCTCCACGCCGCAGCCGCTGCTCGAAGCCGCACGCGCCTTCGGAGCAACCAATCGCCAGACGCTCTGGAAGGTCGAATTGCCCTGGGCCTTTCCGCAGATCATGACCGGGCTGAACCAGACGATCATGCTGTCGCTGTCGATGGTTGTCATCGCTGCGCTGGTCGGCGCCTCCGGCCTCGGCGTGCCGGTGGTCCGCGCGCTCAATTCGGTGAATACCGCGCTCGGCTTCGAGGCAGGGTTCGTCATCGTCGTCGTCGCCATCGTGCTCGACCGGATGCTGCGGGCGGAGGGCCGCAAATGACCTCATCCGGCGCCATGGTAGACTTCGACCGGGTCTCCATCGTCTTCGGCGAACGGCCCGAAAAGGCCCTGCCGCGGATGGACGAGGGGCGCTCACGCGCCGAGATCCAGGAGGAAACCGGCCAGGTGCTCGGCGTGCACGATTGCAGCCTCGAAGTGGCCGAAGGCGAGATCGTCGTGCTGATGGGGCTCTCCGGTTCGGGCAAGTCCACCCTCCTGCGCGCGGTCAACGGGCTCAATCCGGTCACCCGCGGCGAGGTGCGGGTGCATGACGGCACTGCGCTGGTCAGCGTCACCCATGCTGCGCCACCACAACTGCGCGCACTCCGCCGGTCGCGAATCGCCATGGTGTTTCAGGCCTTCGGCCTGCTGCCCTGGCGCACGGTGGCGGAAAACGTCGGCCTCGGCCTCGAACTCGCCGGCCTGCCGCGCGGCCAACGCCGCACCCGCGTCGCCGAACAGCTGGAACTGGTGGGCCTCGCGCAATGGGCCGACCGCCGCGTCTCCGAGCTTTCGGGGGGCATGCAGCAGCGTGTCGGCCTCGCCCGCGCCTTTGCCACCGACGCACCGATCCTGCTGATGGACGAACCCTTCTCGGCGCTCGACCCGCTGATCCGCACCAGGCTGCAGGACGAGTTGCTGGAGTTGCAGCAACGTCTGCGCCGCACCATCGTCTTCGTCAGCCACGACCTCGACGAGGCGTTCAAGCTCGGCAACCGCATCGCCATCATGGAGGGTGGCCGCATCATCCAGATCGGCACGCCGAAACAGATCTACTCCGCTCCGGCGAGCGACTATGTCGCCGACTTCGTCGCCAACATGAACCCGCTCGGCGTTCTGACCGCCGCCGACGCCGTCGATCCCGATGCGGTGCCGGCGACGGCCGAGGCGCTGCCCGATGACCTGCCGATCCGTTCGGTGATGGAGCGGCTGAAAGGCGCCACCGGCCCCATTGCCGTCGTCGATGCCGACGGCCGCCGCCTCGGCAGCGTGACCGAGGACAGCGTGCTCGCCGCCCTGATCGATCCGCATCGCAGCGACTGACCGCCAGCCCTCGCGCCCGACGCGACGGGAGCGGGCGGTGCGCCGGCCATACTGCACCGGGCAGCGCTTCCATTATATGCGGGAATCTGCGGTCGTGCAGGTGCGCTACGAGATGCTGCGTCGCGTCAGCGTCGACAAGAAGTCCGTGACCGAAGCGTCCGAAGAGTATGGTGTCTCAAGGCCGACCTACTACCAGGCCAGGGGGAACTTCGAGACCGCAGGCATCGCCGGACTGGTGCCGTCAAAGCCGGGGCCACGCAACCCCCACAAGATGGACGCGGATGTGCTGGCCTTCCTGCAGGCGCAACTGATCCCGGGCGAGCCGGTTCGCGCCCGTGCACTGGCAAGGCAGATCCGCCGCGATCTCAACATCGACGTTCATCCCAGGACGATCGAGCGGGCGGTCAAAAAAACTCTGCGCTAACGATCGCTGCGCCATCGGCCGTGCCACCAGGCAGCGGCGCTGTCCACGACGCCCCCCGAATAGCTGGAGCTCTTCGACACCCTGGGCCAGCCGAAACCCGCCCGACCACCGCGCGCAGTCATGAACAGCTTATCCCGCCATGGCGAAATCAATCAATTATCGGGTTTTGCTGCCGAGCTTCGGTTGTCCAGGACCTTGCGCACCTTGGCGGCAAGCTGGTCGCGACGGTAGGGTTTGCCGAGCAGTTCGACCCCGGGGTCAAGGCGGCCGTGATGGACGATCGCGTTTTCGCTGTACCCCGAGGTGAAGAGAACCTTCAGGTCGGGCCGAAGGGCGCGCGCCTCGTCGGCGAGCTTGAGCCCGTTCATCCCGCCGGGCAGCACGATGTCGGTGAACAGCAAGTCGAGCCCGGGCAGATCCTGCAGGATTTCAAGCGCCTGCGGTCCCGTTTCCGCCGATTCGACCCGGTAGCCCAGCGCGAGGAGGCTCGCGACAAGGTGCTCCCGCACCATCGGATCATCCTCGACGACAAGAATGCACTCGGCGCCGCCGTCGATCCCGGCCCCCGCGCCATCGGACCCGGGCTGTGCATCCGTTCCGGCCGAGCGCGGGAAATAGAGCTTCACGCAGGTGCCCTCGTCCGGTTCGGAATAGATGCGGATATGGCCGCGCGACTGCTTGACGAAGCCGTGGACCATGCTCAGGCCAAGCCCCGAGCCCTTGCCGACCTCCTTGGTCGTGAAGAAGGGCTCGAACACGCGGTCGCGAACCTCGGGCGTCATCCCCTCGCCGGAGTCGGTGACGGTGATCTTCACGTACTGCCCGGGCGCCAGATCCGGCTCGGTGGCGACATAGTCGGCATCAAGCGTCGCATTGGCCATCTCGATGGTCAGGTGGCCGCCGTCGGGCATCGCGTCGCGGGCGTTGAGCGCGAGGTTCAGAATCGTCGCCTCCAGCTGGCTTGCGTCGATCTCCGCCCGCCACAGGCCGACGGCGCAGACGATCCGGATGTCGATGTTCTCGGGCAGTGTGCGCCGCAGCCACCCGTCCATGCCGTGCATCAGGGCGCTCAGGTCCACGACGCGCGGTTCCAGCGCCTGCCTGCGCGAGAAGGCGAGCAGGCGGTTGGTGAGTTCAGCCCCGCGTTCGGCCGCGGTCGCGGTCGTTTCCGCCAGGGCGCGCAGATGCGCCTGATCGCTCAGATAGCTTGCGAGAAGCTCGGCATTGCCGAGGATCACCGTCAGCAGGTTGTTGAAATCATGCGCCACCCCGCCGGTCAGCTGACCGACGGCCTCCAGCTTCTGGGACTGACGCAACCGGGTCTCCATTTCCCGCTGGCTGGTGACATCGACCAGGCTGCCCAGCATGCGGATCGCCCTGCCCTCGGCATCGCGGATGACGAAGGACCGGTCGACGACCGTCAGGTAATGCCCTTCGGCATGCCGGAAACGGTATTCGCCCAACCAGAACGTGCCCGACCCGGCCATCAGCTGCTCGACGCGCGCAACCACCGAATCCCTGTCCTCGGGGTGCAGGCGGCTTTCCCACGATTCGGGACCCGGTTCGATCTCCGCGGGGTCGTAGCCCAGAAGCGACTGCAGGTTCTCGTTCCACCAGTGACGGCCCGTGGCCAGATCCCAGTCCCAGATGACGTCGTTCGTGGCCCGCGTCACCAGGCGGAACCGTTCCTGGTTGAGGCGGATCTCCTCCTCGGCGCGCTTGCGGTCGGTCACATCGCGCTCGACCGAGACCCAATGCGTGTACCGGCCGGTCTCATCGGCAAGCGGCACGATGTCCAGTTCGATCCAGAATTCCTCGCCCGACCTGGTATAGTTCAGAAGCTCGGCGCGCACCGGGCGGCGTTTCTCCAGCGCGCGCCGGACCCGGTCAAGCTCGGCGCGGTCGGTCCCGGGCCCCTGCAGGATGCGCGGGGTCGCACCGATCGCTTCGTCGCGGCTGTAGCCGGTGCGCCTGACGAAGGCCTCGTTGACATAGACGATCCTGGGCCCGTCGGGGGCGTCGATGGGCGCGGCCTCGGTGATCAGCAGGATATCGTTCTGGCGCGAGACTGCGGCCTCCAGAAGCCGCAGCCGTTCCTCGCGCGCCTGTTCATGGGTCACGTCCCGGAAATAGACCGCAAGCCCCTCGGGCGTCGGCTCGGCGTCGATCTCGAAGGTGATCGCGAGCGGGGGAAAGAAGACGCGAAACCGAACCGGCTTTGCGCTGTCCAGCGCGCGCTCGTACTCGCGCTGGACGAGGGTGCCGATGGCCTCGGGAAACACCTCCCAGTTGTTTCTGCCCAGTAATTCCTCGCGGCTACGCCCGACCATCCGTTCGGCCTGGGCGTTGACGAACAGGAAGCGCCATTCGTGGTCGAGCAGGACGAAGCCGTCACTGATACTGTCCAGCGTCTGGCGCAGGCGCCGCGACAGATCCTCGGCGTCGGTCCGTGCCGCGACGAGATCCGTTATGTCCTGGAACGCCCCCTGCACTGCGACGATGTCGCCTGCCTCGTCGCGCACCGCCTCGCCGATCGCCCGCACCCAGACGCGGTTGCCCTTTGCCGTGACGATCTG
>SLBI01000364.1 GCA_007126375.1 Paracoccaceae bacterium | reverse complement strand
TCGGCCGCGTCATCGGCGGGCAGGCTGCGGGCCACGGCGAATTCGAGGCGGCTGACCGCGACGCCGGCGCGGTCGAACTCGGCCAGCAGCGCCTCGGCGAAGTTGCGGTTCACCCAGTCTCCCAGAAAGCGGGTCGGAACCGTCAGGCGCGCGACGTCCTGCTGAATGCTGCGCAACTGCATCGGCTCGATCCAGGTCGTGCAGTTGTTGGTGCCGATGCGCGAGCGCATCCCCGCCTGCACCTCTTCCCATATCGTTCGAACGGATGCCTCCTGGCCGGTCTTGCCCATCCCGCGCTTCTGCCCCTCTGCTGCCGCGCGGGTCTGCTGCCCGCATCCGAATGTCCGCACCGGGGCCCGGGCAACGAAGCCCGTCCCGACGTCCGATCCGACAGCCGGGGCGTGAACGGTCGGCAACAGGAGATACCCCGGGCGCGCGGCCCGCTGGCAGCTCCGGCGGTTGAGGCATGCCCCCGCCGCGGTTGCGTTCCTTTCGGACATGCGCCGCGTGCGACCGGCTCCGGCCGGCGCCCGCCACCTGGCCGGATGGGCTGCGAACACGCGCCGGCTGCTGCCAGACGCCTTTCCCGGCCCGTCCGCCGCACGTCTCGTTTCGCGGGATCGCCCGGCCCGGCCCGTTCGGGCCGGTTCAAGAAAGAGCAGGGCTGGCAGGCCCTCGGGTGATCCAGCGGAACATGACGCCGCCATGTCCCCCCAGTCGTCGTGAATCGTTGTCCGCAGGCTAGCCGCTGGCGCCAGCCGGGCGCAACCGAACAACGCGCTTGACGGGAAGGGAGGCCGTGCGAATCCGGCAGCCCGTGGCCTTCCTGCACGCCGCGGTGCAGTGCCGGTCGCGGCCCCTGCCGGTGCCCGCACGGCCGCTTTTCCCCGGTGACACGCCATGATTTCGTCATCTTTCCGTTGTTTCTGAGGGGGTCACCGCGGCGGCGCGCGCCGCGAAATGCGGCAGACGCACGCCGCATCGCGATGCTGCGGTGCCATCGCCCCTTGCGCCTCGCCGCCGGTCGGGGTTTGGTCGGCGTCTCGTCCTTCGTCTGCGGGATGGCCGGGCCGCGGTTGGCGCGGGTGGCGGCTGCAGGATATTTCAGCAGACCTGCGCCCTGCCGCAGACGGAGGCACTGACCGGGGAGTCCGCATGAACCACGCCGACCTGCGCAGCGCCACGCTGCAACATCTGGAATTCTCGCTGGGCAAGGATCTGCCCCATGCCCATGTCTACGACCTGCGCATGGCGCTGTCGCTTGCGGTGCGCGACCGCATCATCACGCCGTGGTTCGAATCGACCCGGCAGAGCTATGCCCGGCGCGCCAAGCGGGTCTACTACCTGTCGATGGAATTCCTGATCGGCCGGTTGCTGGAAGACGCCATCGTCAATCTCGGGCTGATGGAGGAGGCGCGCGCGGTCACCGAAAGCTGCGGCTTCGACTTTCACGAGGTGCTGGCCGACGAACCCGATGCGGCGCTGGGCAATGGCGGGCTTGGTCGGCTGGCGGCCTGTTTCCTCGATTCGATGTCCACCCTCGGCTGCCCCGGCCACGGCTATGGCATCCGCTACGAGCACGGTCTCTTCCAGCAGCGATTCGACGACGGCGAGCAGGTGGAGGAGCCCGAGGAATGGCTGCGCCAGAAGCACGCCTGGGAGTTCGAGCGCCCCGAGGCGAGCTTTCACATCGGCTTTGGCGGCGAGGTGGTCGGCCGCAACGGCAGCCGGCTGTGGGAGCCGGCGGAATTCGTCCTCGCCAAGGCGCATGACACGCCGATCATCGGCTGGCGCGGGCGCTGGGCCAACACGCTGCGGCTGTGGGGATCGGAGGCGGTGCGCGGCTTCGATCTCGCCGCGTTCAACCGGGGCGACTACATGGGCGCCACCGCGGCCGAGGCGCTGGCCCGCACGATCAGCCGCGTGCTCTATCCCGACGACACCTCGGAGGCGGGGCGCGAGTTGCGGCTGCGCCAGGAGTTCTTCTTCACCTCGGCCTCGATCCGCGACATCCTGCGGCGTTTCCGCGGCGAGCACGAGGATCTGGCGGCGCTGTCCTCCAAGGTGGCGATCCAGCTCAACGATACCCATCCCGCCGTCGCCGGGCCCGAGCTGGTGCGGCTGCTGCACGACGAGCACGGCATGGAGTTCGACCTCGCCGAGGAGACGGCGCGCAACACGCTGGGCTACACCAACCACACGCTGATGCCCGAGGCGCTGGAACGCTGGCCCGAGGGGCTGATGGCGCGTCTGCTGCCCCGGCACATGGAGATCATCGCCCGCATCGACGAGAACCACGCCCGCGCCCATCCCGGGCGCAACGCCCGTGTGCTGGCCGACGGACAGGTGAACATGGGCGAGCTGAGCTTCATCATGGCGCACAAGGTCAACGGGGTCTCGGCGCTGCACACGGACCTGGTGAAATCCACCGTCTTCGCCGATCTGCACCGGCTGCATCCCGACCGGATCGTGAACCAGACCAACGGGGTGACGCCGCGACGCTGGATCGTCGCCGCCAACCCGGCGCTGCGCCGGCTGGTGGGCGAGACGATCGGGCCGCGCTGGGTCGCGGACCTCGAACGGCTGACCGAGCTGGAGCCGCATGTCGCGGATGCCGGCTTCATGGTCGCCTATGCCGAGGCGAAGGCGGTGAACAAGGGCGCGCTGGCGCGCTGGCTGCGCGAGACGCAGGGCGTCTCGGTCGATCCGCAGGCGATGTTCGACATCCAGATCAAGCGCATCCACGAATACAAGCGCCAGCACATGAACATCCTCGAGACCATCGCCCTGTGGAACGCGATGCGCGAGGCGCCGAATGCCGAATGGACCCCGCGGGTCAAGATCTTCGGCGGCAAGGCCGCGCCGGGCTATGTGCTGGCGAAGGAGATCATCCGGCTGATCAACGACGTCGCCCGGGTGGTGAACGCCGATCCGGCGACCCGCGACCGCCTGCAGATCGTCTATCCGCCCAACTACAACGTCTCGATGGCCGAGCGGCTGATCCCGGCGGCCGATCTTTCCGAACAGATCTCGACCGCCGGCAAGGAGGCCTCGGGGACCGGCAACATGAAGTTCGCGATGAACGGCGCGCTGACCATCGGCACGCTGGACGGGGCGAATGTCGAGATCCGCGAGCGGGTCGGGGCGGAGAACTTCTTTCTCTTCGGCATGACCGCCGAGGAGGTGGTGGCGCGCCGGCAGGTGCCCGATCACGCCCGGCAGGCGATCGCGGCGAGTCCGCGGCTGCAGCAGGCGCTCGACCAGATCGCAGCGGGGGTGTTCTCGGACGGCGACCGCGACCGCTATGCCGGACTGCTGGGCAATCTGCGCGATCACGACTTCTTCGTCGTCTGCTCGGATTTCGATGCCTACTGGGAGTCGCAACGCCGCGTCGACGCCGCCTACCGCGACCGCGAGGGCTGGATGCGGGCGGCGGCGCTGAACACGGCGCGCTCGGGCTGGTTCTCCTCGGATCGCACGATCCGCGGCTACATGGCCGAGATCTGGGAGGTGCCTGCCCTGATCTGACCGGCCGCCGGCCCGGCGTGCGCCGGCCGATGCGCCGGTCGAAGCGACGGTCGGCGCCGCGGGTGCGGCGTGGATGGCGAATCGCCGGGCAATGCCGGCCCGATGCGCGGGGCTGGTGCGCACGGACCATCGCCGGCGGTTGTGTTTCGGCGGGGGGTGGTTACCTTGCCGGCCATGACGCAACAGAGAATCCAGACGCCCGACTGGCTGTCCACCGCCGACACGACGGCGATCTGCGAGGGCCGGCTCGACGATCCCTTCGCCGTGCTCGGGCCGCATCACCGCGGGGTCGCGGGCCGGCTGGTGGTCTTCGATCCGCATGCCGAGGGCATGACCGCGCGCGCCGGCGACCGGCGCTGGCCGCTCGCTCCGGTGCCGGGGTGCCCCGGCCTGTTCGCCGGCGAGATCGCGCCCGGCGCCGCCTATGTGCTGGAGGTCGAGGGGCAGGGGCGGAGCTGGGAGCAGCAAGACCCTTTCCGGTTCGGCCCGGTGCTGGGCGAGATCGACGAATACCTGCTTGGCGAAGGCACGCATCGGCGGCTGTGGCAGGCGCTCGGCGCGCATGTCATGACCCATGAGGGCGCGCAGGGCACGCATTTCGCCGTCTGGGCGCCCAATGCCGCGCGCGTCTCGGTGGTGGGGGACTTCAACGCCTGGGACGGGCGCCGCGCGCCGATGCGCCGGCGCGGCGCCACCGGCGTTTGGGAGATCTTCCTGCCCGGCATCGGCGAGGCCGCGGACTACAAGTACGAGATCCGCGGCCCCGACGGCCGGCTTCTGCCGCTCAAGGCCGATCCGGTGGGCTTCGGCGCGCAGCACCCGCCGCAGACCGCCTCGCTGGTGCGCGACATCCGCGGCTACGGCTGGAAGGATGCCGAATGGAT
The DNA here is from genome assembly GCA_007126375.1 of Paracoccaceae bacterium. Lineage (GTDB taxonomy): Bacteria > Pseudomonadota > Alphaproteobacteria > Rhodobacterales > Rhodobacteraceae > Rhodobaculum. The sequence continues at coordinate 2,836 of SLBI01000364.1, read as the reverse complement.
GGGCGCGCGGGCCGGGCGCCATGCCCGCACCGCGCCGATCTCGATCTATGAGGTGCATCTGGGCTCGTGGCGCCGGCGCGCGGCCGAGGGCAACCGCCCGCTCTCCTACATCGAACTCGCCGACGAACTGGTCAGCTACGCCGCCGACATGGGATTCACCCATCTGGAGCTGATGCCCATATCCGAACATCCGTTCGACGGCTCCTGGGGTTATCAGCCGGTGGGGCTGTTCGCCCCGACCATCCGTCACGGCCCGCCGCACGAGTTCCGCGACCTGATCGACGCGGCGCACCGTGCCGGGCTCGGTGTGATCCTCGACTGGGTGCCGGGCCATTTCCCGGCCGATCTGCACGGGCTGGGCCGGTTCGACGGCACCGCGCTCTATGAGCACGCCGACCCGAGGGAAGGCTATCATCCCGACTGGAACACGCTGATCTACAATTACGGGCGCCGCGAGGTGGCCAATTTCCTGACCGCCAACGCGCTCTACTGGCTGGAGGAATATCATGCCGACGGTCTGCGTGTGGATGCGGTGGCCTCGATGCTCTATCGTGACTATTCGCGCAAGACCGGCGAATGGGTGCCCAACATCCACGGTGGCCGCGAGAACCTCGAGGCGATCGACCTGCTGCGTCAGGTGAATGCCACGGTCTATGGCGAGGTGCCCGGCATTCTCACCGCCGCCGAGGAAAGCACGTCCTTTCCCGGCGTCTCGCACCCCGTCGACACCGGCGGACTCGGCTTCGGCTACAAGTGGAACATGGGCTGGATGAACGACACGCTCGCCTATGTGCGCACCGAGCCGGTGTATCGCCGCTGGCACCACGACAAGATGACCTTCGGGCTGGTCTATGCCTTTTCCGAGAACTTCATCCTGCCGATCAGCCACGACGAGGTGGTGCACGGCAAGGGCTCGATGCTGACCAAGATGCCGGGGCCGGCATGGGAGAAGTTCGCCAACCTCCGCGCCTATTACGGCTTCATGTGGGGGCATCCGGGCAAGAAGCTGCTGTTCATGGGTCAGGAGTTCGCCCAGGCCGCGGAGTGGAACCATGCGGCCGAACTCGACTGGGCGGCGGCGCGGCGGCCCGAGCATGCCGGCGTGGCCCGGCTGGTGCGGGATCTCAACACGCTGTATCGCGCCGAGCCGGCGCTGCATGCGCGCGACGCCGAGGCCGGCGGCTTTGCCTGGCTCGAGGTCGATGCGGCCGAGGCCTCGGTCCTCGCCTGGGCGCGGTTCGGCGGCGACGCCGATCCGCCGGTGGTCGTCGCGGTGAACTTCACCCCGGTGGAGCGCCCGGGCTACAGGCTCGGCCTGCCGCGCGGCGGGCGCTGGCGCGAGGCGCTGAACACCGACGCGAGCCTTTACGGCGGCGGCAATCGCGGCAATCTGGGCGGCGTCGTCGGCGAGGCGGAGCCGCACAAGCAGCAGCCCTTCTCGGCCCGGGTGACGCTGCCGCCGCTTTCGGCGGTGTATCTGGTCCACGAGGGCTGAGGCCGGCAGGCGCGGGGAGGAACGGCATGAAACGCTCGCCGGAACGGCTGTCGCGCCGCGCCATGGCCTTCGTGCTGGCCGGCGGACGCGGCTCGCGGCTGCACGAGCTGACCGACAAGCGGGCCAAGCCTGCGGTCTATTTCGGCGGCAAGTCGCGGATCATCGACTTCGCGCTCTCGAATGCCCTGAACTCGGGCATCCGCAAGATGGCGATCGCCACGCAATACAAGGCGCACAGCCTGATCCGCCATTGCCAGCGCGGCTGGAACTTCTTCCGCGCCGAGCGCAACGAGTATCTCGACATCCTGCCCGCCAGCCAGCGGCTGGACGAGATCCACTGGTACCGCGGCACCGCGGATGCGGTGTTCCAGAATATCGACATCATCGACAGCTACGAGGTCGACTATGTGGTGATCCTCGCCGGCGATCACGTCTACAAGATGGATTACGAGGTGATGATCCGTCAGCATGTCGAGCGCGCCGCCGACGTGACCGTGGGCTGCCTGACGGTGCCGCGCGGCGAGGCCTCGGCCTTCGGGGTCATGGCGGTGGACGACATGGACCGGATCACCGGTTTCCTCGAGAAGCCCGCCGATCCGCCCGGCACGCCCGAGGATCCCGATCTCGCGCTGGCCTCGATGGGCATCTATGTCTTCGACTGGCCCTTCCTGCGGCGGCTGCTGTGCGAGGATGCCGCCGATCCGCAGTCGGAGCGGGATTTCGGCAAGAACCTGATCCCGGCGCTGGTGCAGGGCGGCAAGGCGGTGGCGCACCGCTTCGCCGCCAGCTGCGTGCGCCACCGCGCGGATGCGGCGGCCTACTGGCGCGATGTCGGCACGCTCGACGCCTTCTGGCAGGCCAACGTCGACCTGACCGATTTCGACCCGGACCTCGATCTGTGGGACACCGACTGGCCGATCTGGACCTATTCGGAATCGGTGCCGCCGGCCAAGTTCATCCATGACGAGGAGACCCGGCGCGGCGTGGCGATCTCCAGCCTGATCTGCGGCGGCTGCATCATCTCGGGCACCGAGGTGCGGCGGTCGCTGCTGTTCACCGGCGTGCATTCGAATTCCTATGCCGCGCTGGATCAGGTGGTGGCGCTGCCGTATGCGGAGATCGGCCGGCGTGCCCGGCTCGCGCGGGTGGTGCTCGACCGCGGCGTGCAGGTGCCGCCGGGGCTGGTGGTGGGCGAGGACCCCGAGGAGGACGCGCGCTGGTTCCGGGTCAGCCCGGGCGGGGTGACGCTGATCACCAAGGACATGCTGGACCGGCGGGCGGCCGCGCTGTGAGACGGTCGCCGCCCGCCCCGCCGGCCCCGGCCGCGCCTGCCCCCGCCCG
>SLBI01000311.1 GCA_007126375.1 Paracoccaceae bacterium | reverse complement strand
CCGGCCACTGTCCGTCACGGAAAGAACCTCAACTTGGGTCATGAAGCTATGGTCGTCCATAGCTTCAGCCCCTTACCTGACCCCAGCACCACGCATCAGACGGCCCCCGCCGGAGGGATACTCTGAAACGGCCCGAATTCGTGACCGTCGACGGCGCCCCGGGCTTGGAAGCCGCGCTCGTGGCGCTCTGGGGGGACGACCTTCCGATCCAGCGCTGCACGGTTCACAAGCACCGCAACCTCCTGGCCCATGCCCCGAAGCACATGCACGACGAGCTGACCGAAGATTGCCGCGACATGATCTACGCCGACACCGCGGCCGAGGTGGAGCGCAGCCGCAGGGCGTTTCTGCGCAAGTGGCGCCTGAAGCACCGGGCAGTAGCCGGTAGCCTCGAGGAAGCAGGCGACCGGCTCTTCACCTTCACCCGCCTCGATCCGTCGCAATGGAAGTCCGCCCGGACCACCAACGCCATCGAGCGCCTGAACGAGGAATTCCGCCGCCGCATCAAGACACAGGCCGTGCTGCCATGCGCCGAGACCGTGTCCATGCTGCTCTGGGCGCTGCTCGCATCAGGCCAGATCCAGATGCGCAAGGTAGACGGCTGGGAAACCCTCTCTCAGCCCATCGAGCCGATGTCCCTTGACCTCGCTGCTCGAAAAACCGAGCCTTCCCATGCCCGAAGCGCGCCGCCAAGGGATTTCCACAGCATTCGCGACACGACCCCCTACAGGAGCCAGCCCGCGTCGATCGCGATGGACTGTCCGGTCACGACCAGGCTGTCGTCGCTGGTCAGATAGAACACCGTATCGGCAATGCGGTCGGGGATGACCGGCTCGCGCAGCGGCACGTTCGCGGTCATCTCCTCCAGCGTCATGGTGCCGCCGCGCGCGGCGAGGATGCGCCGGACCATGTCGCTGTCGACGATCCCGGGCAGGATCGCGTTCACCCGGATCCCCCGCGGCGCATAGGCCTTGGCCGCGCTCTTCATCATGCCGCGGACCGCATGCTTGGCGGCGGTGTAGCCGATGTTGGTTGGGCTGCCGCGCTCGCCGAACAGCGACGAGGTGATGACGATGGACCCGCCATCGGCCATGAGCGGCGCGCCGTACTTGAGCGTGTAGAATACGCCCTCGACGCCGATGGCGATGACCTGCCGGAATTCCGTGTCGCCATAGTCGGCGATGGGCACCAGCGGGCCTTCGATGCCGGCATTGGCGAATAGCATGTGGATCGGTCCGCAGCGGTCGTGCACCTGCTGGAGCGCCGCGCGCACCGCGGCCGGATCGGTCACGTCGCAGCCCAGCGCCAGATGCCCCGAAGCGGCAGACCCTGCGTCCGACGTCAACTGCGAACGGATGCGCTCCGCCGCCTCCGGGTCACGATCCAGCAGCGCGACGATCCCGCCCTCGCGCGCCAGCCGGCGCGCGGTGGCCGCACCGATGTTGCCGGCCCCGCCGGTGATCGCAATAACCCGTCCCGCCAGTCGCATGCTCGGCCCCCTGTACTTCCGGTGTCCTTGTCCTGAAGCGCCCTTCCGCAGGCGCGCGGTCGGTTCGCCACGGTCGTCCGTCGCCTTCCCGTGTCGGCCGACCCGTCGTCAGGTCGGCCGGCATGGGCAACGGGGCAGCAGCGATGCTGCTGCCCCGCGCCGGGCGCTCCGACAGGGAGGGTTCAGGTGCGCCCCCGATCCAGCCACACCCGGTGGAATTTGGGCGTGGTCAGGATGCTGTACTGCAGGTCTTGCACTGCGGGAGAGTGGACGAAATAGCCCGCGCCCATGAACTGCGGCAAGTGCAGCGCGTTCTCGGTGACGAAGCGGTGCAGGTCGTGCAGCGCCTCGGTCCGCCGGTCCATGTCGAGCTCCGACAGCGTCCGGTTCATCAGGTCGCGGAAGCCCGGGATCTCGATCTTCGAGGCGTTGCGCAGCGCGGTTTCCCCGAAATGCCGCTCAAAGGCCAGCGACGGGTCGGGCAGGCCGCCGCTGGGCGAGATCAGCATGTCGCCCTGCTGCTCGATCATGTAGCTCTGCATCGCCTGCGCCGGCAGCATCGGCGTCAGCCGCAGCCGGATGCCGACCTGGGCCAGCTGGTTGCCGATGATCTCTTGGCGCTGCATTGCCGCCTGATCCGACCAGCCGAAGGTGGCGATGTCCACGCCGTCGTCGTAGCCCGCTTCGCGCAGCAGCGACCGCGCCCGATCCGGATCGTGGTTGTAGTAGTCCACCGTCTCCGGATCCGTCGCCCAGAAGTCGCGGGGAAAGATGCTGGAGGTCGGCTCGCCCAGGCCCCGCTGGATCACCATGTTGAGGTCTTCGCGGTTGAGAGCGAAGTTCATCGCCCGCCGCACCCGGACATCGGCCAGCGGCCCGCGGCCGTAGTTCAGGAAGGCCGAGTAGTAGATCATCGAGGTCTGCGCGCCGCCGATGATGTCGGGATCCCGCTCGGCCAGCATGAACTGCTGTGCGCCCAGGTTGGTGGCCAGATCCGCCTGCCCGGAGAAGACCGTCCGCCCGGCCGTGTTCAGCTCGTTGATGATGCGGAAGTCGATGCCGTCCAGATAGGGCAGGTCCGGTTGCCAGTAGTTCGGGTTGCGCTCGACCCGGATCAAGTCGTTGTCGCGCCACTCGATGAAGCGGAAGGGCCCGGTGCCGACCGGGTTGCGATCGACGTTGCCGCCCTCCGCCGCCTCGATCGAGGCCGGCGAGATGATGCAGCCGACCCGGTTGGTCAGCACTGCCGGCAAGCCCGCGTTCGGGGTTTCCAGCCGGATCGTCACCTCGTGGCTGCCGGTCGCCTCCACCTCGGTCACGCCGGCCAGGTCCGAGGCCACGTTGGAGCGCGGATCGGTCATGAACCGCCGCATGTTGTAGACCACCGCCTCGGCGTTGAACGGGGTGCCGTCGTGGAACTCCACGCCGCGCTCAAGCTCCAGAACCAGCGTCAGCGGATCGCTGAAGTCCCAGGACCGCGCCAGACCCGGCCGCAGCTCCAGCGTGTCGGGGTCGAAGTCGATCAGCGCGTCGAACATCGAATAGAGCGAGTTGAAGTCCGGCAGGTTGCGGCCGGTCATCGGGTCCAGCGCGGCCGGGTTGTAAGGCATCGACACGCGCAGCGTGCCGCCGCGCTGCGGCTCGTTGCTGGCCATCGCGCGGCGCGCCGAGGCCGGCAGTAGCAGACCGCTGCCGACGGCCGCGGCCCCCATCAGCACGCTGCGGCGGTTCAGTCCCCCGCCCGGGGTCAGGATCTTGCGCATGTTCGTCCTCCTCCTGTTGTCCGGCGCGCCGTGCGGCGCCGTCGGTTCCATGGTCTGTCCCCGCCGCACCCTCCGGGTGTCAGCGGAATTTCCCCAGCCCCATCCCGCCATCGATCAGCAGATGGCTGCCGGTCATGTAGCTTGAGGCGTCCGAGGCCAGATACAGCGCCAGCGGCTTCAGCTGCCACGGCTCCGCGATCCGGCCCAGCGGCACCAGCGAATCCCATTTTGCCCGCAGCGCCGGATCGCGCTTCAGTGCACCGCCGCCGATGTTGGTCGCCACCGGCCCCGGGGCGATTGCGTTCACGCGGATGCCGAACTCGGCGAGCTCCAGTGCCAGGTGACGGACCATGTGGCGGACCCCCGCCTTGGCCGGCATGTAGGGCATGCCGACGATCGCCTCGCAGATCTCGGCAGCGTTGGAGGACGTCGCGACGATCGACCCGCCGCGCCCGCCGGCCTTCATCAGCCGCACCGCCTCGCGTATCGTGTTGTACGTGCCAGTCAGGTTGACGGCGATGCTGCGGTCCCAGTCGGCCGGGTCGTAGCTGTCCACCTGTCCCTCCGGGTTGCGGTGTCCGGACGCGTTCCAGAAGCCCGGGCCGATGCCCGCACCGGCATTGGCAAAGGCAATGTCCAGCCCGTCAAAAGCCTCGGCATGGGCGTCGAACACGGCCCGGGCTGCGGCGCGGTCGGTCACGTCGAACCGTGCGGCGCGCACATCCGCGCCCTCGGCGCGCAGCCGGGCCGCCTCGCGCTCCGCGCCCTCGCCGTCGACGTCGGTCAGCGTGACTCCGGCCCCGGCCTCGGCCATCGCCTCGGCAAAGGCCAGCCCCAACCCGGAGGCTGCTCCCGTGACCAGTGCCGACCGTCCACGGATGTCAAACTGCTCCAGAACTGTCACGCCCCGCGCATCCCCGAACCCGCGCCGCCCAGCGCCGCGTCGGCGCTGCCGGCGGTACCTTGCAGGGACCTGCTGCCGGGGACGTGCATGCGGCCACTCCTTCGTTACGACCGGCGCCGCGTCCGCGGCGTCCGTACCGTCGTTCCGTTCAGGGAGGGATCATCGAGACAGGCGCAGCGCCGCGGCGCTGCCCTGTCGGCCGTCGGACGCTGCGGCCTCCCCACCGCAGACGTCCGCCCCTTCATCCGGGCAGACCCACCCGAATGTATGCAGCATGTGCCATCGACCACTTCGGGTCTTGGACAGAAGCGAAATTTGAGCAAGACAGAAGCGAATTTCTATCCGGTTGCGAGGGGTCGCTCACGAAAATTGGATACCGGGCGAGCTGGCCTCGGCTCCGCCGCGCGCCGCCGGTGGCCTGCGAGTCTGCGTCACGCTCTAGCCGCGCCAGCGGCTGGGCGCGGTCCCGAAGTGTCGCCGGAAGCAGCGGGTGAAATAGGCGCTGTCGTTGAATCCGAGGCCGAAGGCGATGTCGGTCACGCTTTGCCTGCGGTCGCCGCGCAGAAGGTCCGCCGCGCGGTCCAGCCGCCGGTGCAGGATATGCGCCGAGGGCGTGGTGGCCATTCCGGCGAAGACCTTCTGCACCGTGCGCGGCGTGACCCCCAGCTCCTCGGCCAGCGACCTGGTCGACAACTCGGGATCGCACAGCCGCGCTTCCACCGCCGACAGTACCCGCGCCGCCAGCGGGCCGGCGCCACGCCCCGAAGGGGCGGCCGGAGCCTCTGGCGCGCGGACCGCCATGCCCATGAGGTCCGCAAGCACCCCGGCGATGCCGGCCTGCCATTCCGGGTCTGTCGCGCCAAGGTCGCCGTGGCGCCACAGCGACAGCAGGAACTCGTGGAATACCCGGCCGCCAGCCGAATCGGTCCGGTTGCGCCGGCAGAAATGCCGCTCCAGTTGCGGCAGCCGAGCCTCGAGCGGCGCGCGCGGCATTTCTACCACCAGCAACTCATGCCCCGCGGTCAGATCGAAGCGATACCCCGCATCGGCCGCCGACAGCACGAAATCCCCCGCCGCCAGCTCCGCCTCCACGCCCGGCCGGGAATAGCGCGCGCGGCCATGGTGCTGCAGATGAAGGACCACCGCCGCCCCCGCATCGCCCGCGGCCGCCGGCGCCCGCCGCACTGTCGCGATATCCGACCGCGGCCGCAGCAGCGTCACCTCGCCTAGCCGCCAGCGCAGCATCTCGGCCTCGAACCCAGATTGGGGCGTGTCGATCACGGTGCGCGACAGCGTGTCGCCGCACAGCCGGTTCCAGTAGTCGCGCCGTTTCGAAGGCGCGACCCCGGCCGTGCTGAACCGCTCGATACGTCCCATGACCCTCCCCCGGTCGATGGTCCGGCACGCTCCCGTGAAGTTGCGGCGGCGCCTCGTGCCTACCTCCGCGCAGATCGGCAACCCCACCTGATTACCGGAACCCCGCTCGCCTCGCACGAGAAATCCGCGATGTCCTTTCTCGTCGCGCAGGGGGAACGCACCGGCGCGGCTAGGGCGCCACCCCTGGCCCGGACCGACCGGCGCCGCCCGGCCTGTGATCCCGCTCCCGCCGCCGCGCGTCACCGACCGTAGCGGTGCACCCATATCAGCGCGGTGGCCAGGCTGCACAGCGTCGCCGCCGCCATCGCCGCGAACATCGGTCCCGGCACGCCCCAGCGGGTGGCGACCCAGCCCCCCGCCAGCGTCGCCCCGGCGGAGGCGAACATCTGCACGCTGCCGCTGAGCCCCGAGGCCGATCCCGCGAAGCGCGGGATCACCCCGGCCACCGCCGCGAAGATGCAGGGCAGCGCCATCCCGTTCCCGATTCCCATCACGAACAGCGGTCCGAAGATGCCCAGAACCGTCGGTTCGGCCAGCAGCAGGAGCGGCAGGGCGACCAGCAGCGCCCCGGTGCCCAGCACGATTCCTCCCAGCATCAGCGGCGCCAGCCCCAGCCGCGGCGCCAGCCGCCCGGTGGCGGTGCTGCCCAGTATGAACCCGAGCGAGGTGCTGGCCAGCCACAGCCCAAGCTCGGCCGGTCCCAGCGCGAGCACGTTGACGACAATGAACGCGCCTCCGCCGATGAAGGTGAAGTACCCCGCGAACACCAGCCCCAGCGTCGCCGACAGCCACCAGAACGGCGCCGAGGCCAGCAGCAGCCGGTAGCCGGCCGACATCCGCCGCCAGCTTCGCACCCGCGTCCGGCTGGTCTCGGGCAGGCCGATCAGGATCGCCAGCAGCACCAGAAGCCCCAGCCCCAGCATCACCATGAAGGTCGCACGCCAGCCGAACAGCTCGTGCACCAGCCCGCCCAGCGGCGGCGCCACCAGCGGGCCCAGCGCCAGACCGGTAAGCACATAGCCCAGAACGCCGGCCCCCTCGTCCGGCGGCCAGGCGTCGCGCACCATCGCCCGCGCCACCACCACCCCGCCGGTTGCCGTCGCCTGGATCGTGCGGCCCAGGAACAGCTGCCACAACTCGGTTGCGGCAAGGCAGAGCGCGGCCCCGGCGCCGTAGACCGCGATCGCCGCGATGGCGACCGGGCGGCGGCCGAAGCGGTCCGCGAGCGGCCCCATCACCAGCATCAGCACCGCCGAGGCGAGGATATAACCGGTGATCGACCATTGCATCGTCGCCGGGCTCGCGCCGAAATCCGCCGCCATCTGGGGCAGCGACGGCAGGATAAGCGTCATCGACAGCGGGCTGATCACCGACACGGCGATCAGGATCGCCAGCGTCGGCCGCGCCGGCTCCAGTATTGCGGTCGGGTCGGGGCTGCGAAGTTCCCTCATGCCGTGTGCCTTCCGCTGCCCGCGATCCGTTCCCTGTCGGGCCGCTGCACCGGCACCTCCAGATTGTATACGCCGAAATTCCTATGCCGCATACTTCCCCCTATTTCTGCGCAAACTCAAGGGGCGGTCTTCACGGGGCACGCTTCTTTGTATACTGTCGCCCCCTGCAGGCGGCCGTCAGCATCCGGGCGACGCGGCCCAATGGGGAGGGACGCATGGACCAGACAGAAACCGCGGCGACGATCAGGCTGGGACGCTCGGGGCTGCATGTCTCGCGCCT
>SLBI01000014.1 GCA_007126375.1 Paracoccaceae bacterium | reverse complement strand
GGTGCGGCGGTGGGGTCGCCCCGCGGGCCGGTGCCGGGCGCATGGCGCAGGCCGCGATAGGCCAGCAGGTCGGCCCGTGTCAGCAGTGGCGCCTCGGCATGCGCGGCGTAGCTGCCCCCCGGGGCAGGCGCGGCCGCGAGGCCGGGATAGATCAGCACCTGCCCGGCGACAGGCGGCCCTGCCCGCCGCGCCGCATGGCTGACCGCCGCAGCGAGGTTGCCGCCGGCGCTGTCGCCGGCCATCACCAGCGGTCCGGGGAAAGCGGCCGCCACTGCCCGGGTCGCGGCCAGGGCATCGTCGAAGGCGGCGGGGTGGGGATGCTCGGGCGCGAGGCGGTAGTCCGCCGACACGACCCGGCATTCCGTCGCCGCGGCCAGTTCGGCGCAGATGTCGTCGTGGCTTTCCAGCCCGCCGACCACGAAGCCGCCGCCGTGCAGATAGACCACCGTCGCCGCCGACCCGGCCGCGGGTGTGTAGAGCCGGCAGGGCACGCCGCCGAGGGAGCGGTCGGCGACCGCCACGCCTGCGGGCCGGCCGCGGTGAAAGGCGCGCGCCATGCGGTCGTAGACGGCCCGCTGGCCGGCAATGTCCAGCGTCGCGGCATGCGCGGGATACTGCGCCTCGGTGGCGTGGATGAAGGCCCAGGTCTCGGCGTCGATGCGCTGGCTGTAGTCGGTCATGCCTGCCTCCGTCGCGGCACTCTGCGAGCCGCGTGCGATGGGCGCAACCGGCGGATTTCCCCGGCCGCGCGGAACGGGTAACCATGCGCCGAAAGCAAGGAGACCGCCATGCCGCTTGCGATGAACCGCGAGGTCTTCATCACCTGCGCCGTCACCGGCTCGGGCGCCACGCAGGACCGCAGCCCGCATGTACCGCGCAGCCCCGCGGCGATTGCCGAGAGTGCCATCGCCGCGGCCGAGGCCGGCGCCGCCATCGTGCACTGCCATGTCCGCGATCCCGAAACCGGGGCACCGTCGCGCGACCCGGCGCTGTTTCGCGAGGTGACCGAGCGCATCCGCGACAGCGCCACCGATGTTGTGCTGAACCTGACCGCGGGCATGGGCGGCGACCTGCTGTTCGATGGCACCGAGGCGATGGATCGGATGTCGCCGCGCTCGGACATGGCCGGGGCGGCCGAGCGGGTGGCGCATCTGCTCGACTGCCGGCCCGAGATCTGCACTCTCGACTGCGGCACGATGAACTTCGCCGAGGCGGATTACGTCATGGTCAACACTCCCGGAATGCTCCGCGACATGGCTGCCCGGATGACCGCAGCCGGGGTGCGCATCGAGATCGAGGCCTTCGACACCGGCCATCTGTGGTTCGCGAGGCGGCTTGTGGAGGAGGGTGCGATCCCCGAGCCGGTGCTTTTGCAGCTCTGCATGGGCGTGCCCTGGGCGGCGCCGGACGATCTGAACACCTTCATGGCGATGGTGAACGCGCTGCCGGCGGGCTGGCATTTCTCGGCCTTCGCCCTGGGGCGGCACCAGATGCCCTATGTCGCGGCCGCGGTGCTGGCGGGCGGAAACGTGCGCGTCGGATTGGAAGACAATCTCTGGCTGGACAAGGGGGTGCTTGCAACCAATGCGCAACTGGTGGAACGGGCGGTGGAAATCGTCGAACGGCTGGGGGCGCGGGTGATCGGCCCGGCCGAGGTGCGCGCGCGACTGCGGCTGCACAAGAGGGCACCCCTGTGAGGGCGGCGGTGATCGGCGGCGGGGTGATCGGCGGCGGCTGGGCGGCGCGCTTCCTGCTCAACGGCTGGGATGTGGCGCTGTTCGATCCCGACCCGGAGGCGATGCGCCGGGTGGCGGAGGTTCTGGAGAATGCCCGCCGCAGCCTTCCCGCGCTTTACGACCGGCCATTGCCGCCGGAGGGGCGGCTTGCGCGCCATGACGACCTCGCCGCGGCGGTTGCCGGTGCCGACTGGGTGCAGGAGAGCGTGCCCGAGCGGCTGGACCTGAAGCACCGGGTTCTGGCCGGGATCGCCGCCGCGGCTCCGGCCGAGGCGATCATCGGCTCGTCCACCTCGGGTTTCCGGCCGTCGGAACTGACCGCGCAGGGCGCGCGGGCGATCGTCGCGCATCCCTTCAACCCGGTCTATCTGCTGCCGCTGGTGGAACTGTCGGGCGAGGCCGGGGCCTGCGCCGGTGCGGCCGGGATCCTGCGCGGCATCGGCATGTATCCGCTTGTGCTGCGCCGCGAGATCGGCGCCCACATCGCCGATCGGCTGCTCGAGGCGGTCTGGCGCGAGGCGCTCTGGCTGGTGCGCGACGGCATCGCCACGACGGCGGAGGTCGACGAGGCGATTCGCATGGGTTTCGGGCTGCGCTGGGCGCAGATGGGACTGTTCGAGACCTATCGCATCGCCGGCGGCGAGGCCGGGATGCGCCATTTCCTGGCGCAGTTCGGTCCGGCCCTCGCCTGGCCCTGGTCGCGGCTGACCGATGTGCCGGACCTCGACGCCGCGCTGGTCGAGAAGATCGCGGCGCAATCCGACGCGCAATCGGGGCACATGAGCATCCGCGGACTGGAACGGCTGCGCGACGACAATCTGGTGGCGATGATGCGCGCGCTGCGGGCCACGGGCAGCGGGGCGGGCGGGGTTATCCGCGACCATGAGGCCGGTCTGCCACCGGCCGTGGCGGGCTGAGGCCGGCGCTCACTCCAGCCGGGCGGGAAAGCCCGGAGCGCGCAGGTCGGTCTGGAGCATGTCCTCCAGCAGCCGCGCGATCATCGGCGATTGCGCGTCGCCGCCATAGGCCGCCCGCGCCGCGACATAGGTCTGCTCGGTCAGCGCCGCGAGGTCCAGCGGCACCCCGAATTCGCGGCCGAAGTTCAGCGCGAAGCCGAGATCCTTCAGCGCGAGGTCGATCGAGAAGGCGATCTCGTAGCTGCCGTTGAGGATCAGCGCGCCTTCGGTCTCGTGCACGAAGGAGGTGCCCGAGCTTTCGCGGATCGCGTGCCAGGCCTGGCCGAGGTCCAGCCCGCCGCGCCGGGCCAGCATCAGCGCCTCGCTGCTGGCCTTGAGATGGATGAAGGCGAGCATGTTGGTGATCACCTTGATCACCGCGGCCGAGCCGATGGGGCCGATCAGGAAATGCCGGTTCGCGATGGACTGAAGCGCGGGGAAGTGTTCGTCGTAGAGCGCCTTGTCGCCGCCGGCCAGCACCGTGATCTCGCCTCGCGCGGCCAGGTGCACGCCGCCTGTCACCGGCGCCTCCAGCACCCGGACGTCATGCGCTGCAGCCTGTGCGGCAAGGCGCAGGATGTCGTCGCGACTCAGGGTGGAGTTCTCGATCCAGCTTGCGCCCGGGCGCATCCGCGGCAGGATGCGTGTCAGCACCGCTTCCGAGACGGCCGGCGAGGGCAGGCAGGTGACGACATGGTCGGCCGCCTCCGCCAGCGCTTCGGGGCTGTCGGCCCAGTGCGCGCCCTCGGCGATGAGCGGGGCGGCGAGCGTCGGGTTCAGGTCGTGGACCGTCAGCCGGAAGCCGGCACGCAGCAGGCTCGCGGCGATGTGTCGCCCCAGATTGCCCAGCCCGACGTAGCCATAGTGCAGCGGTTCGCTCACGCGCGTCCTTTCATGTCTCGCCGGCCCGGCCATGCCCGACCAGCGCCTTGATCTCGCAGAAGTCGTCGATACCCCAATCGGCGTATTCGCGCCCGTTGCCGGAGCGCTTGTAGCCACCGAAGGGCGCGTGCACGTCCCATTCGGGATCGTTCAGGCTGATCTGCCCCGCGCGAAGCCGGCGGCCGACCGCGCGCGCCGCTTCGATCGGTCCCTGCACGAAGGCGGCAAGACCGTAGTCGGAGGCATTGGCGATCTCCACGGCCTCGTCCACCGAGCCGTAGGGGAGTATGGCCAGAACCGGGCCGAAGATCTCTTCGCGCGCGACGGTCATGTCGGGGGTCACCTCGCCGAAGACGGTGGGGCGGGCGAAATGGCCGCGGTTCAATCCCTCGGGTCGGCCCGGCCCGCCCGCGACAAGCCTTGCGCCCTCGTCGATCCCGGCGGCGATGAAGCCCTGCACCCGGTCCCAATGCATCTGGCTGATCAACGGGCCCATCGTGGTGGCCGGGTCGAGCGGGTCTCCGGGGCGCTGGGTCGCCGCGGCGTCGCGGGCGAGATCCAGCACCTCGGACATGCGCCCGCGCGGGACCAGCATGCGGGTGGGCGCGTCGCAGGACTGACCGGCGTTGGCCATGCAGGCGGCGACGCCGGCGGCGACGGCGGCGGGGAAATCGCACCCCTCCAGCAGGATGTTGGGGGATTTCCCGCCCAGTTCCTGCGCCACGCGCTTGACGGTCGGGGCGGCCGCCAGCGCCACCTCCACCCCGGCCCGGGTCGATCCGGTGAAGCTGACCATGTCGATGTCCGGGTGGCTGGCCAGCACCTGCCCGACCTCGGGTCCGGTGCCGTGGACCATGTTGAAGACGCCGGCCGGGCAACCCGCCTCCTGCATCACCTCGGCGAACAGCGTGGCCGAGATCGGCGCCAGTTCCGAGGGTTTCAGCACCACCGTGCAGCCCGCCGCCAACGCCGGCGCGACCTTGCAGACGATCTGGTTCATCGGCCAGTTCCACGGGGTGATCAGGCCGCAGACGCCGATGCCCTCGCGCAGGATCAGCGTGCCGCCGCGGATCTCTTCCCAGGGAAAGCGCCGCGCGGCTTCGAGCGTGGCCTCGAGATGCAGCTCGCCGGCCGCGGCCTGCGCCTCCAGCGCGAATTCGGCCGGCGCGCCCATCTCCAGCCGCATCGCATCGGCGAATTCCTGCTTGCGCCTGCGATAGAGCGCCAGCAGACGGTCCAGCACTGCCAGCCTGTCGGCCAGCGGGATCTGCGACCAGCCTGCAAAGGCGGCGCGGGCGGCCTCGACGGCGCGGGCGGCATCCTGCGCCGTGCCCAGTGCCAGCCGTCCCAGGGTTTCCCCGGTCGCCGGGTTCTCGCAGGCCATGGCGCCGGCTGCCGGATCCGGTGCGACCCAGCTTCCCCCGATCAGGAAGCGATCCATCCGGTCACGCGCCATGGCTGCCTCCGCTGCGGAAATGGATGTTGAAGCGGCGCCGGATCTCGGCGTCGAGCTCCGGTGCGATGGTGCTGCCGGTCTGTGCCAGCAGGGCATTCTTGCGCGCAATCGCCCGGTCCAGCAACCCGGGCCGGCCGGCCTCCAGCCATTCCTTCGGGCTCATCCGGTTGCCCAGCGCGGGATAGACATATTCGGTCTGCATCAGTCGCAAGGTCTGGTCGGAACCCAGATAATGGCCCGGCCCGCGCAGGCACACCGCCTTCATCGCCTCGATGTCGGTCGTATCCGGCGTGACCTCGATGCCGCGGACACAGCGCAGCACCTGGCCGAGAATGTCGTCGCCCAGCACGAGGCTTTCGAGGCAGAATCCCAGCAGCGAGGCATGCATCCCGACCGATTCGTAGACCATGTTCAGCCCGGAGAGACCGGCCAGGACATTCGAGATCGCCTGTTCCCATCCCGCCTGCATGTCGGGCAGCTTGCTGTCGGCGATGCCCGCTGCGGCGCCGCCCGGCAGACCGTAGAAGCGGTGCATCTGCCCACAACCCGCCGTCAGCAGCGCCTGTTCCGCGCTGCCGCCCGACATCGCCCCGGTGCGCAGGTCCGACACGAAGGGCCAGGTGCCGAAGATCGCCGGATGCCCCGGCGCCATGGCGTTGACATAGACCACGCCCGCCAGGCACTCGGCCACAGCCTGCACGATCGCCAGCGCGATCGGTGCCGGGGCGGTGGCGCCGGCCTGCCCGGCCGAGAGCAGCAGCACCGGCATGCCGGCGCGGATGCAGCCCTCCATCGTCTGGCAGCTTTCCTCGGCGAATTTCATCGGCGGCACGACGAAGCAGTTGGAGTTGCTGACGAAGGGGCGGGCGCGCCAGGCTGCCTCGCCGCCCGCCACCAGATGCAGAAGCTCCATGCAGCCGGGCAGATGCGCGGGTTCCGAGACGCTGGTGCCGACATGCTTCGTCGTGCCTGCGAGGCAGGCGTAGAGCGTGTTGATGTCCATGTCGTAGTTGTCGGGCACGTCGCGGCAGACCATGGCGCGCTGGAAGAAGTGCACGTTGTCGAGCCGCTCGGTCAGCCGTGCCGCGTCATGCAGATCCTGCGCGGTGGAGTCGCGGTATTCATTGCGTTCGAGGTCCACCACATGCACCGCGGCGCCGGCGGTGCCGAAATGGACCCGCGTGCCGGACAGGTGCAGGTCGTGGCGCGGGTCGCGGGCGCACAGGGTGATGTCGCGGGCGGCGACGGCCAGCATGTCCTCGACCAGCGCGCGGGGAAAGCGGATGCGCCCGTCATCGCCCGGCATCGCGCCCGCGCCGGTCAGGATCTCGACGCCCGAGGTGGGGGCGTTGGCGAGGCCGATCTGTTCCAGCGCGTCCAGGGCGGCGGCGTGGATTCGTGCCACCCCGGCATCGGTCAGCGGGCGGTATTGCCCGCCGCTGAGCCCCGCGCGCACCGGCCGCAGCGCCTCGGCCAGGGGGGCGGCGCGTTCGGCCACTCGCGCCGCGCGTCCGCTGCGCCCGCGCGCCCGCTGCGGGGCGCATCCCTCGACGGTCTCGACCATTCCCCGTTCCCTTTCCCCTGTCCGGCCGGAGGCGGCGGCGCGCGCCGGCGGTGCCCTGTCACATCCGCACCCGTTCCGCCCCGGGGTCATGCATCGGCCGCAGCGCGGCCTCGGCCTGCCAGCGCCGGCCGGCGATCTCGATCTCGTAGCCGGAGGCGAGCACTTCGGCTGCCTCCTCGCCGGCGCAGGGCACATAGCCGAGGCCGACCGCGGCGCCGAGGAAATGGCCGTAGTTGCCGCTGGTGATCGTTCCGACGATGCGGCCGTCGCGCAGGATCGCCTCGTTGTGGAAGAGGAGCGGCTCGGGGTCGGTCAGGCGGAACTGCAGAAGGCGCCGCCGCAGCCCCGCGGCGCGCCGGCGCAGCACCGCCTCGCGGCCGATGAAATCGCCCTTGTCGGGTTTCACCGCAAAGCCGAGCCCGGCCTCCAGCACATGGTCCTCGTCGGTGATATCGTGGCCGAAATGGCGGAACGCCTTCTCGATGCGGCAGCTGTCCAGCGCGTGCAGCCCGCAGAGCGCGAGGTCCGGCGCCGTCTCCATCAGGGATTCGAAGACATGCGCGGCCTGGTCGGTGGGGACATACAGCTCCCAGCCCAGCTCGCCGACATACGAGATGCGATGCGCGCGCCCCAGCCCCATGCCCAGTTCGATCTCGCGCGCGGTGCCGAAGGGGAAGGCGGCGTTGTCCAGGGGTTCGGGGGTGATGCGGCCGAGGATCGCGCGCGCCTCCGGGCCCATGAGGCACAGCACCGCTTCGGCTGCCGTCACGTCGGTGACGACGACGAAGTCCTCGCCCGCGTGCCGGCGCAGCCAGGACAGGTCCCGCTGCAGGTTGGCGCCGGCGGTGACCATCAGGAAGGCGGTCTCGGACAATCGGGTGACGGTGACATCGGCCTCGATCCCGCCGCGCCGGTTGAGCATCTGGGTATAGACGATGCGCCCCGCTGCCACGGCCATGTCATTGGCACAGAGCCGCTGCAGGAACGCCTCGGCATCGCGCCCCTCGATGCGGATCTTGCCGAAGGAGGTGAGGTCGAAGAGGCCCGCCGCGCTGCGCACCGCCATGTGTTCGGCGCGCTGGTTGTCGAACCAGTTCTGCCGGCCCCAGCCGTAGCGATAGGCGGCCTCCTGCCCCGGGCGCGCGAACCAGTTGGCGCGCTCCCAGCCGGCGGTTTCGCCGAAGACCGCGCCGCGGGTGGCGAGATGCGCGTGGGTCGGCGAGCGGCGGATGCCGCGGGCGGTGGTCATCTGCCGGTAAGGCCAGTGGTCGGCGTAAAGCAGGCCCAGCGTCTCGGTGACCCGCTCGGTCAGGTAGCGGCGGTTGCGCTGGAAGGGCTGGGCGCGGCGCAGGTCCACGTCGTTGAGGTCGAACGGCGCCTCGCCCTCGGCGATCCAGTGCGCCACCGCCATGCCGGCGCCGCCCGCCGACTGGATGCCCACCGAGTTGAAGCCGGCCACCACCCAGTAGCCGCCCAGCTCCGGCGCCTCGCCGAGATAATAGCGGTTGTCCGGCGTGAAGCTTTCCGGGCCGTTGAAGAAGGTGTGGATGCCGGCGCTGCGGAGCGTCGGCATCCGGTGCATCGCCGCTTCGAGGATCGGCTGGAAATGCTCCCAGTCCTCGGGCAGCGTGTCGAACTCGAAACTTTCGGGGATGCCGTCCATGCCCCAGGGCTTGGCCCGGGGCTCGAAGGCGCCCAGCATCATCTTGCCGGCGTCCGACTTGTAGTAGGCGCATTCGTCGGGCACCCGCAGCACCGGCAGATGGCCCAGCCCGGCGACCGGCTCGGTCACCAGATAGAAGTGCTCGCAGGCCTGCAGCGGCAGGGTCACTCCGGCCGCGGCGGCGAGATCGCGGCCCCACATGCCGGTGCAGTTGATGACCACCTCGGCGGCGATGTGTCCCGTCTCCGCGCCGCGGACCCAGTCCACCCCGGTCACGCGCTCCTCCGCCCGCGTGACGGCGGCGACGCGCACCCCCTCCAGCACGCGCGCGCCGCGCTGGCGGGCGCCCTTGGCCAGCGCCATCGCGATGTTGGCCGGGTCGGCCTGCCCGTCGCCGGGCAGATGCACGCCGCCGACCACGCCGTCGGTGTTCAGATGCGGATGCAGCGCGGCGATCTCGGCCGGCCCGACCTCGGCCACCTCGACGTCGAAGGCGCGGGCAGTGGTGGCCGCGCGCAGAAGCTCGTGGTGGCGGTCCGCGGTCAGCGCGGCCGAGATCGAGCCGACCTGTCGAAAGCCGGTGGCGACGCCGGTCTCGCCCTCGAGGCGGGTGTAGAGATCGACCGAGTATTTCGCCAGCCGGGTCATGTTGGCGTTGCCACGCAACTGACCGATCAGCCCGGCGGCGTGCCAGGTCGTGCCGCTGGTCAGCCGCTTGCGCTCCAGCAGCACGATGTCGGTCCATCCCGACAGGGCGAGGTGATAGGCCACCGAACACCCCGCCACGCCGCCGCCGATGACGATCGCCCTTGCGCGCTCCGGAACCTCGGCCATGCGTTGCCGTCCCTCCTCGTCACTCCGTCCGGGGCGCGGGCGTCATCGCGGCGCCGCCCTCACGTCCGCAGCCGGTGGTTTTCCGGGTCCCAGGCCGGGCCGTCGCCCAGCACCTCGGCGGCGCAGCGCGTGCCGAAGATCTCGACCTCGATTTCGGTGCCCGGCGCTGTCAGGTCGGTGCGCAGCATGCCCAGGGCAAGGCTGGCACCGACCCGGTGCCCCCAGCCGCCGCTGGTGGTTTCGCCGACCACGGCGCCCTCGTGCCACAACGTGGACATGTAGGGCGCGTCGCAGTCCTCCGCCGCGACGCGCAGCATGCAGAACCGCTTCGTCGCGCCGGCCCGTTGCTCCGCCTCCAGAGCGGCCTTGCCGCGAAAGGGTTTCGACCAGTCGATGAAGCGTTCCAGCCCGCCCTGCAGCAGCGTGTAGTCGGTCGAGAGATCCCCCTTCCAGGCCCGATAGCCCTTTTCGATCCTGAGCGCGTCGAGCGCGAACATTCCGAACGGTCGGGCCCCGGCCGCAAGCACCGCGGCGTAGATTGCCGGCATGGCCGCGGGCGCGGCGTGGATTTCCCAGCCAAGCTCCCCGGCGAAGCTGACGCGCATCAGATGGCAGGGCTGCCCCGCCACCCGGCCGGGCTGGTGGCTGAGCCATGCCAGCGACAGGTCGGCCTCGGCAATCGGGGTCAGCAGGGTGCGCGACTCGGGCCCGGTCACGAGCAGGCAGGCGGCGGCGTCGGTCGCATCCTCCAGGCGCAGGCCGGGGGCAAGGTCGCGGGCGAGCCATGCGTGATCATGCGCCTGCGCGGCCGCCGCGGTGATCAGCGTGAAGTCGTCCGGGCCGTGGCAGGCCACCGACATCTCGGTGATGATCCGTCCGCGGTCGTCGGCGAAATAGGCCAGACCCAGGCGGCCCGGCCGCGGAAGCCGCCCGGCGATGCGCGCGTCCAGCCAGGCGCCGGCGCCCGCGCCGGTCAGCCGGAACCGCGAGAAACCGGGAAGGTCGAGCACGCCGACACCGTCGCGCACCGCCCCGCATTCCTCGGCCACGGCGCCGAACCAGGGCCCTTCGCGGTCCCAGGTCCGTTGCGCCGCCTCCGATATGTCGTCGCCCGGCCGGGCGAACCAGGTGGCGCGTTCCCAGCCATTGTAGGGGGCGAACCGGGCGCCCATCTGCCCCAGCCGCGCGTGGTTCGGCCCCAGCCGGCGGTCGCGGCCGGCAGGCCAGGCGTGGTGGGGGAAATGGATGGCGTATTCATGGCCATAGACCTCCATCCCCTTGGCCACGCAATAGGCGTCATCCTCCCAGCCGGTGAAACGGCGCGGGTCGCAGGACCACATGTCCCATTCCGTCGCGCCCTCGGTCACCCATTCGGCCAGCACCTTGCCGGCACCGCCGGCCTGGCAGATGCCGAAGGTGAAGACGCAGGCCTCGAACGCGTTCGGCACACCGGGCATCGGACCGATCAGCGGGTTGCCGTCGGGGGTGTAGGGGATCGGGCCGTTGATGACCTTCTGCAGCCCGGCCGTTTCCAGCAACGGCACCCGCCGCATGGCATCCGCGATATGCCATTCCACGCGCTCAAGATCGTCGGGATAGAGCTGGAAGCTGAAATCCGCCGGCATCGGATCGTCCGGGCCGGTCCAGTGGGCGCGGCCCGGATTCTCGTAGGGGCCGAGATTGAAGCCCATCTTCTCCTGCCGCAGGTAGTAGCTCGAATCGACGTCGCGCAGCAGCGGCAGCTTGCGGCCGGTCTGCTGTGTCCAGGTCGCCAGTTCAGGAATGGTGTCGAACAGCAGATACTGGTGGCTCATCACCATCATCGGCACGCGCCGCCCGAACATTCGACCCACCCGGTCCGCGTAGTAACCGGCTGCATTCACGACGATCTGGCAGCGCACCTCGCCGCGCGGGGTGGTCAGCACCCAGTCGTCGCGCTCGAGCCGGGCCGCCGTGACCGGACAGAAGCGCTCGATCCGCGCGCCCAGATCGCGGGCACCCTTGGCCAGCGCCTGGGTCAGCTGTGCGGGGTCGATGTCGCCGTCGTGGGGGTCGTAGAGCGCGCCGGTCAGGTCGTGGGTCTCGACGAAGGGATAGCGGCTGCGGATCTCGTCGGGGGCGAGCACCTCCAGCTCCATCCCCTGATACCGCCCCATCCCCTTGACGCGCTGGAACTCGCGCAGCCGTTCGCGGCTGTGGCCCAGCCGGACCGAACCGGTGACATGGTAGTTCATCGGATAGTCCACCGCCGCGGCGAGGCCGCGAAAGAGCTGGGCCGAATAGCGCTGCATGTTCATGATCGACCAGCTGGACGAGAAGGTCGGCACGTTTCCCGCCGCATGCCAGGTCGAGCCGGCGGTCAGTTCGTTGCGTTCCAGGAGCAGGCAATCGGTCCAGCCGGCCAGCGCCAGGTGATAGAGGCAGGATGCCCCGACCGCCCCGCCGCCGATGACGACCGCCCGCGCCTGCGTTGGGAATTCCGCCATGGCCGCCCCCCGTCCGGTCCGTGGCCGCGCCCGGTTCGCGGGTGGCCTTGCCAACGACTATCCGCGCCACTGCCGCGCCTTTCAATTCGCCGTAACCGGGTCTATTGATCGAGAAAGCCGATCAGGCATTCCCGGAGCATCGCGCATGCAGTCCGACCGGATCGCCGCATTTCTCGACCTGTGCGAGACGCGCAGCTTTCACCGCACCGCCGATCGGCTGGGCGTGACGCAATCGACCGTCTCGGCGCGGCTGAAGGCACTGGAGCGTTCACTGGGCGTGGCGCTGTTCACGCGCTCGCGCGCCGGAACCGAACTGACCTCGGCCGGGCTGCGCTTTGCGCCGCACGCGCGCGCCCTGCGTGCGGAATGGACGGCCGCCCGGCGCGCCGCCGGCGGGGCGGGTGACCGGGCGCTGACGGTGCGGCTGGGGATCCAGCCGGATCTGGTGGGCAACCGCCTGGCCGACTGGGTGGCGCGGTTCCGCGCCGCGGTGCCGGGGGCCGCGCTTTACGTCGAACTCGATTATTCCACACAGATGTGTGCCGATCTGGTCGAAGGCGCGCTGGATTTTGCCGTGCTGTTCACGCCGCGCGCCCATCCCGACCTGCATTTCGCCGCGCTGGGAGAATTGAGGTATCGCATGGTCTCGACCCACGCGACCCGGCTGTCCGAGGTCGATCGCGACCGCTATCTGCAAGGCAACTTCGCACCGGCCTTCGCAATGGCGCATCGTCGCGCCCTGCCCGATCTGGAAGACGCCGCCGTGATCATGGGCCGCAGCGGTGCGGTTGCCGATCTGCTGACCGGGCTCGACGGCACCGGTTACCTGACGGAGGATGTCGCGCGCTCCCTGGTCGCGGCCGGTGCGCTGCGCGAGGTCGCCGATGCGCCCGTCCTGACGCAGCCGGTCCATGCTGCAATGGCCATGCGTTTGCGCGCGGCGCGGATGCAGCAGCGTCTGCTGGCCATCACGCGCGAGGAGCTTCAACTGCGCCGGACACAGCTGGGGACAGGGGTGGCGGCACAGGTATGATCGCCGGTGCGCCGCGCTGGCGGCCCGTGATCGTCATCGGGGGATCGTGAGGCGCCCCATCCATGCCTGTACGCTGCCTGCCTCGGGCAGCGCCAGCGTTGCCTCCCACAGGGCCCCGGCCGCGTCATTTGGCCAGACGCGGCTGGCCAGCGACAGGAATTTGCCGCGCAGTTCGTCCTCCGGATAGGGGTCGGCCCAATCGCCGCGATTGGTGGCGGTCTCGGCACTCAGCCGTCGTCCGTCGGCCATCACCAGCGTCACCCGGGCCGGGCGGCGGTCGGGCAGGGCGGCGGACATCGCCGCATCCTCGCTCAGCCGCACCCGCGCCGCCAGCGCACGGATCGCCGGATCCCCCAGCCGGTCGGCGGTGAAGCTCATGACCCCGGTGGCGCCGGTGACCAGCGCCGCGGCCACCGCGAAAGGCACCGAGAACTTCGCCGCCAGGGTGTTGCGCGGGGCCGGATCGTCCAGTTCCACGGCGAGGCCGTAGGTGGCCACCTCCACCTCGGCGATGCTGCCGGGATCGACCGTGCCTTCGCGTGCGGCGATCAGCGCCAGGGCGTCAAGTGCTGCGTGATTGTAACGGCAACAGGAGTGCATCTTGAAATAGTTCCGCGTCACCTCCCAGCGGCTGCCCAGCGCCTCGGTCATCGCCGCCCGGTCGAAACTGTCCGAAAGCACCCGGCCAAACACCTCGCCCACGCCGTCGCGGTCGCCCTCGAACCCTGCTTCCAGCAGGTCGTGCACGATCATCCCCATCTGGTTCGAGATGCCGGCGAAGGCGTTGCGGACGGTGCCGCCCTCCAGCATCGTCCGGCGGCTGTTGGCCAGCGCGAAGCTTGCGGCCATGTTCATCGCGTGGCGCATTCCGGCGGCGTCGCGCCCGGCCAGCCGCGCCACCGCCACCGCGGCGCAGATCGCCCCCCAGGTGCCATGCGGGTGCAGCGAGGCCCTCAGCCGGCTGGCGATGCCCACCCGTGCGCCGACTTCGTAGCCCAGCGCGATGGCGGTCAGGAGTTCGGGCCCCGATACCTGGGTCCTGGCGGCGAAGGCGAGCGCGGCGGGCACGGTGTGGATGCCGGGATGGCCGCGGGCGAACTGGTTGCCCTCGTCCATCTCCAGCACCGTCCCGGCGGTGCCGTTCAGCAATGCCGCCTGTGCCGGTTGGGCGTGCTGCGGCGTGCCGATCACCGCTGCAGGGCCGCCCGCGGCCAGCCCGGGCCGGGCGACCAGCGCCTGCATCTCGGGCTCGGCCATGCCGCCGGCAACGGCGCCAACGCAATCGGCAAGGATCAGTGCGCTGCGCCGGAGCACGGCTTCGGGCAGCGCGGCGGGCTGCGTGTCCGTCACGAACGCCGCCACTTCGTCCAGATAGTCCACGCCGTCTCCTCCCGGCTTGCCCTTGCCGGCGCGACCATGCTCTTGATGGGGTCGGGCCGCAAGCCGCGGGCAGGATGAGGGGGAAGGCGATGAAGCGGGTTCTGGTGATCGTGCCCTTTCCGATGAGTGCGGAGAACCTCGCGCAGCGCCGCGACCAGTTGAAGGCGGTCGCGCTGGAGTCCGGCATCGACTTCGATTTCGAGGCGGTCAGGGTGGCGCCGAAGAATTACGTCAGCGCTTCGGACATGGCACTGGCCGAGTTCGGCATCCTCGAGGCCGGGCTCGAGGCCGCGCGCCGCGGCTATGATGCCGTCTGCGTCGACACGGTGAGCGATTCGGGAGTCGCCGCGCTGCGTTCGGAACTGTCGATCCCGGTGATCGGGCCGGGGCGGGCCTCGGTGCTGACCGCGCTGATGTTCGGCAACCGCTTCTCGATCCTCGCGATGTGGCCGCATTGGCGGCATTTCTACCTCCGCACGCTGACCGATCTGGGGCTGTCGGAGAAATGCGCCTCGATCCGCTGGATCGACGCCACGCCCGACAATCAGGGGCTGCTGGCGGGCAAGGAGGACGAGGTCTTTCCGGCGCTGGAGGCGGTGGCGCGGCGCTGCATCGCCGAGGACGGGGCCGAGGTCATCCTGCTCGGCTCCACCACCATGCATCAGGCGCATGCGCATCTGGCGGCCCGGTTGCCGGTGCCGGTGATCAACCCCGGACCGCTCAGCTACAAGCTGGCCGAGGCGGCGCTGGGGCTGGGTCTGACGCACAGCCCCGCCGCCTGGCCGGCCTCGCCCGCGCCGCGGCAGGGGGTGATCCATGCCATGGCCGAGGCCGGGGCGAAGGCGGGTTGAGCGGCGGCCGATGCGTCTGCGGTTTTCCGCCAACACGGGGTTCCTGTGGCGCGATCTGCCGTTCGTCGCGCGCATACGCCGCGCCGCTGCGGCAGGGTTCGACGCGGTCGAGTTCCACGACGAGGCGCAGACGGCCGATCCGGTGGAACTGGCCGAGGCCCTGGCCGAGACCGGCCTTCCGGTCTGCAGCCTGAACGTTCGGATGGGGGCGACGGCGGGCTGCGCGGCGGTGCCGGGACAGGGCGACCAGGCCCGCCGCGACATCGACGCCGCCGCGCGGACCGCCCAGGCGGCCGGCGCTGCGGCCATCCATGTGCTGGCCGGGGTCGTCGGTGCGGCGGGCGACCGTGCCGCCTATCTGGCCGCGCTGCGCCATGCGCTGGCAAGGACCGACCGGATCGTGCTGATCGAGCCGATCTGCCGCGCCGCCGTGCCCGGCTATTTCCTGCACGATGTTGCCGAGGCCGCGGCGATCCTCGACGAGATCGGCCATCCGCGGCTGAAGCTGCTGTTCGACTGTTTCCATGTCGAGACGGAAAGCGGTGATGCGGCGGCGTTGTTTCGCCGCCATGTTGCGGCAGTGGGGCATGTGCAGATCGCCTCGGTACCCGAGCGGGCCGAGCCGGGGACCGCGCGGCCCGATTATGCCCGGCTTCTGCCGATGATGCAGGCGGCAGGCTATCGCGGCGCCTTCGGCTGCGAATACCGGCCGGCGGCGGGCGACGGAGCTGCTGGGGTCGAGGCCGGGCTCGGCTGGCGCCAACAGATGCCCGGTGCCGCAGGAGGATGACGGGCGCCGGGCAGCCGTGGACACAGCGTTTCCCGATCCGCGACGACGCGACAGACGCGGCGCCCCGATGTCGCCGGCACCTTTCCCAACTGGCCGCGGCGCCGGCAGACTGCCGCGCGGCGGCCGCCGGCCCGCCGCCGTTTTGCCGCAGCCCCACGGCAGCGTGTGCTGACGCGGGCCGCGAAAACGATTAAAGAGTTCTGAAGACCCTCGGCCGAGGGTGATATCGAATTCTGCGACGGTGCCGCGATCGGTTGGCGCACAGGTGGACGGGACGGGATCATGGCGGTTTCACAGGACATTTCCCCACAGCGGAGCGGGCTGGGCGGGTTTCTGACATGGGGGCTGTTCTGGCTTGCCTTGACGGTGGTCGGCGCGGCCGTGTTCTTCCGCGAGGGCATAGACGAGTTGCTCAGGGCCTGGTCGGTGCCGGAATATTCGCACGGGCCGCTGATTCCGATCCTGTCGCTGCTGCTGTTCCTGCGGCATCTGAAATACGTGCCCGTCAACACCGGCCCGGTCACCGACCGCTGGCCGGGCGTGGCGTTGATGGTGGTGGCGCTCGCCTTCGCGCTGGGCGGCAAGATGATCGAGATCGGCGACATCGTCGCCTACGGTCTGATCCTGTGGGTGGGTGCGGTGCTGCTGATCAGCTTCGGCTGGCGCACGGGGCGGCAGTTCTGGCCGGCCGTCCTGCATCTCGTCTACATGCTGCCGCTGCCCGGTGCGGTCTATTACGGCGTCTCGATCCATCTTCAGGGGATCTCCTCCGAGCTGGGCGTCTGGTTCCTGCATCTGCTGCGCGTGCCGGTGTTCCTCGAAGGCAACATCATCGACCTCGGCACCTACAAGCTGCATGTCGCCGAGGCCTGTTCGGGGCTGCGGTATCTCTTTCCGATCCTCAGCTTTTCCTACATCTTCGCAGTGCTCTACCAGGGCCCGATGTGGCACAAGGCACTGCTGCTGATCGCTGCGGCGCCGATCACCATCCTGCTCAATTCGGTGCGCATCGCCGTCGCCGGCGTGATCGTGCAGCACTGGGGCGTGGACTGGGTCGAGGGGTTCACCCATTTCTTCGAGGGCTGGGTGATCTTCCTCTCGGCCGTCGGCGTGCTCTTCCTGCTCGCCTGGGCGCTGACCAACCTGCGCCGGCCCCGTGTCGGGCTGGTCGAGGCGCTCGATCTCGACACCACCGGCCTCGGCACCCAGGCTCTGCGCATCCGGCTTGTTCGGCCGTCTGCGGCGCTGATCACCGCGGCGGTGCTGACGCTCGGGCTCGTCGCCGCGTGGCAGGCGCTGCCGCAGCGCGCCCATGTCATCGTCGACCGCGATCCCTTCGCCACCTTCCCGGTCAGGATGGGCGAGTGGCGGTCGGGCCCGGCGCAGCGGCTGGAGGCCGATGTCGAGCGCATTCTCGGTGCCGATGACTATTACAGCGTCAACCTGTTCCACCCGGAGGCGGCGGCGCCGGTCGATTTCTTCCTCGTCTGGTACCGCGACCAGATGCGGGGCGGGGTGCATTCGCCCGAGGTCTGCCTGCCCGGCGGCGGCTGGGAGATCGCCGAGCTCGAACAGGTGGACATGACCGAACGCTTCGGCGGCGGGCAGAAGTTCACCCTCAACCGTGCGATCATCCAGCAGGGGCTGCAGCGGCAGATGGTCTACTACTGGTTCGAACAGCAGGGTGCGCGCACCGCCTCGGGGCTGGAAGCGAAGATGCAGCTGATGATCGGCAAGCTGACGAACGGGCGCAACGACAGCGGCATGGTGCGTCTGATCACCCCGATCCTTGCCGACGAGACCGCCGCCGCGGCCGAGGCCCGACTGCAGGCGGTCCTGCCCGAAGTGCTGGAACCGATGCCGCGGTTCTTCCCGCCGATCTGAGCCGCGAACCGGGCGTCGGGCCGGGCCTCGGGCGGCGGGCGGCGGGGCCCTGCTCAGGCGTCGAACAGAAAGGCGACGTCGCCGGGAAAGGCGCGCGTCTGAAGGTAGTTCCGGACGCGGCGAAAGGCCTCTGTGGCGATCCGCGCCCGCAGCGCGGTGTCCTCCAGCGCGCCCTGCACCACCGCGTCGAGATCGGCGAAATCCCAGCTCACCGGCAGATAGGTGACGCCCGCTTCGTAAAGATCGGGCAGGGTTTCGAGATGGCCCATGTCCGGCTTGATCAGTACCGCGCCGGCGAGGATCGCCTCGACGTCGCGCCAGCACAGTTCGCCATAGCCGAATGGGCTGAAGCACAGCTTCGAGGCGTCAAGCTCGGCCATGAACGCGGCCGGCGGCACCTTGCCCGCGCTGCGCAGTTCGATGCCGGGGATGGCAGCGATGCGCGCCAGCCCCTCCTCGCGCATCCGCCGATACCAGCTGCCGTTCGCCGGCCCCAGACCGAGCCGGGCATGCACGTCGATGGCCCGCCCCTCGGCGCGCGGCGGTGTGGCGCGCTCGAAACCGCGCAGCAGTCGGGGCGCGGTGAAGAAATTGGGGCTGAGCCGCAGCCGCTCCGGAAAGCCCTCGGGCACCTGCCAGTCCACGACCGCGCCCTCCAGCCCGTAGCGGTGCTGGTAGAACTCGGTCAGGTTGGTGTCGCCCTGGAATGGGCGGAAATAGAGGCTGCGGTCGCGGAACAGCGATTTCTTGAGGTAGAAATCCACATGCGGCGCGACATGCCGCGCCAGCCGCAGATCGTTGTGGGCGAAGGCATCGACGAAAGAGACCCGCGGCACGGCGGCCCGCAGCCGCTCCAGGGCCCGGTCCAGCGCGGTACCATCGACGGTGAACCAGACCTGCACCAGCGCCATGTCGGCGGCGGGCAGCGGCCCGCCCTCCAGCAGCCGCGCGACCGGCATGCAGCGGATCTCGACATCATGCGCGGCGGCGATGTCCCGGTGATAGTGCAGGAAGGGATAGATCTGCGCGAAACTGATCCGGTCTGTCTCGTGATAGATGCAGAGTCGGCCCGCGCGACGCCCAGAGAAGGGGCGCGCCAGCCAGCGTGCGGCCAGCCCGCCGCCGAGGCGCGAGCCCACCCGCCGCGCCATCGCCGGCGTCGGATCGAACAGCCGGTGCGCGGCCGGCGGGCTGGAAGGCGGATGCCGCATGGCGCGAAGCTGTCGGCGCTTCGCGCCGGCGCGTCAAGGTGGCAAAGGCGGGTGCGGCGGGGACGCTTTCCTTCCGCGCCGCAGCGCGGCATAGTCCGTGCCGCAAAGCGCGCCGCTCCATTGCCGTCATCCTCTGCGCCGAGGCCCGATGTTCCCCGACAGCCTTCCAGCATTGCCGACCGATCTTCTGCTGGTGCTGGCGATCCTGCTGGCCACCGTGACGATGTTCGCTTTGAACCGGCCGCGGATGGATGTGGTGGCGGTGATGGCGATGGTGGCGCTGCCCTTTACCGGCGTGATCGACATGGGCGAGGCGCTGTCGGGCTTCGCCAACCCGAACGTCATCCTGATCGCCGGGCTGTTCGTGGTGGGCGAAGCCCTGGTGCGCACCGGCGTCACCCAGAAGATCGGCGACTGGGTGGCGGCCCGGGCCGGGCGATCCGAGGCGCGGCTGATCTTCTTTCTCATGCTTGGCGCCGCGCTGCTGTCCTCGATCATGTCCTCGACCGGCGTCGTGGCGATCTTCATCCCGATGATCCTGCGCATTGCGCGGACCGCGCGGGTGGCGGCGGGGCGGCTGATGATGCCGCTGTCGATGGCGGCGCTGATCTCGGGCATGCTGACGCTGATCGGCACACCGCCCAACCTGATCGTGCATGCCGAACTGGTGCGCCGGGGCGAGCCGGGCTTCGGCTTTTTCGATTTCGCGCCCTTCGGGCTGCCGATTCTCGCACTCGCCATTGTCTACGTACTGATTGTGCGGCGCTTCATGGGCGGGGCCGAAGTGGTGCCGCCGGACCCGTCGCGGCGCAGCCTCGCCGAGTGGGTGGCGGAATACGGGCTGCCGGCACGGCAGGCGCGGCTGCGCATCGCACCGGGCTCGGGGCTGGCGGGGCAACGGCTGTCGGCGCTGGACCTGCGCGCCCGAGAGGGGGTCAACATCGTTGCGTTGGAGCGGCCGGGGCGCAACGGCGCTGTCGCCCGACCGCGGGCCGAAACGGTGCCGGCCGAGGGCGACATCCTGCTGATCGACGCGCGCGAGCCCGGCTTCGACTGCCCCGGTTTCGCCGCCCGCTGGGGGCTGGTGGAAGAGCCGCTGTCCCAAGGCTGGTATGCCGATCGCGCCGCCGCCATCGGCCTTGCCGAGGCGATGGTGCCGCCCAATTCGCCGCTCGTGGGCCAGTCGGTGACCGGGGCGCGCATCCGCTCGCGTCACGATCTTGCGGTGATCGGGCTGCGCCATGGCCCCGATGCGGTCACCGGCGCACTCAAGGACGAACGGCTGCGCGCCGGCGACACGCTCCTGCTGATGGGGCCTTGGCACGCGATCCGCCGGGTTCGGGAGGCGCAGCGCGAATTCCTGATTCTCGATCTGCCGGACGAGGCCGAGAATGTCGCGCCGGAGGCCAGCCGCGCCCCCTGGGCATTGGCCGTGATCGGGCTGATGGTACTGGCGATGGTGACCGGCGTGTTGCCGAACGTGCATGTGGTACTGCTCGCCTGCCTCGCCCTCGGGCTCTTCCGCTGCATCGACATGACGGGCGCCTACAACGCCATGCACTGGAAGAGCCTGATCCTGATCGTCGGCATGTTGCCCTTCTCGATCGCGCTGGAACGCACCGGCGGGGTCGATCTGGCTGCGCAGGGGCTGGTCTGGCTGGCCGGCGAGGCAAGCCCTCGGATGCTGCTGGCGGCGATCTTTGCCACCACTGCGCTCTTCTCGCTGTTCATCTCCAACACGGCGACGGCGGTGCTGATGGCACCGGTGGCCATGGCGGTGGCCGACAGCCTGGGCATCTCGCCCTATCCCTTCGCCATGACCGTCGCGCTGGCGGCCTCGGCAGCCTTCATGACGCCGGTCTCCTCTCCGGTGAACACGCTGGTGCTTGGGCCCGGAGGATATCGCTTCGTGGATTTCGTGCGCATCGGCGTGCCCTTCACGCTGATCACGCTGGCGGTGGTGGTGACGATGGTTCCGGTGGTGTTGCCGTTCTGAGTCAGGTCAGCCGGATCGCGCGGCGGTCGATCGCCAGAACATAGCCCTGGCGGGCGATGTTACGGATCAGAAGCTCGCTGACCAACTGGTTGCCCAGCGTGTCGCGCAGCCGCTTTATGCGGGTGGCACCGGCGGCCTCGTCGCAATCGGCGGCATCGCGGCCGCTGATCACCGCCTCGATCTGCGCGCCCGACAGTATCTCTCCGTCCATCCGTGCCTCGGCCAGAACCGCCAGGGTCTCGGTCACCGCTTCGGTCAGGTCGAACTCGATATCGTTCAGCCAGACCTTGCGATGGCCGCGGTCGATCGCCAGCGAGGCGACCTGGATACCGGCGCGCTCGATCTCGGTCATCCGCCGGTTCAGCGTCACCAGCATCACCAGTACCACCAGCGTCGCCACCAGCAGTGCAGTGGAGAAAACCAGAAGCACGAAGATCACGATTCGATAAGAGCGCAGCGTCTCGGCAAAGGCTTCACCGGACAGGGCGAGGATCTCCAGGAGCCGTATTTCCGACTGTCCTGTAAGGGGGTTATCGACGAAGATCTGAGACACTCGTGCGTTGAAGGCTCCGGCCGAGGGAAGGTTGAGAAACAGCAAGGCGCCCGCGCCGGCCAACAGCAGCACGATTGCCGTGAGGCCGAAACCCACGGTGCGCCCGGCGGCTCGCGCCGCGTCAGTAGCGGAGGAAGAACGCGCCCGCATCCGCCTGCCTTTCTGCCAGCCCCTCGGGGCCGAACACTGTCATGACATCAAGAAGCTCCCAACCCGCGGCGCGCAGCCGGCCGGCGATCTCGGCTGCAGCAACAGCGCGGCTGGCGCAGGCGGCGTCGGGCAGGGCGATCACGCCATAGTGCAGCCGCAGCGGCGGCTCGCGCTTGGCCTTGTAGTCCGCGTAGCATTCGGCCGCCGCCGCGGCCGGCAGGAACAGAAGCAGGGCGAGGGCGGCGGTGCGGATCATGCAGGACCCCGGGTTCATCGAAGTTGTCTTTCCGGCTGGCAGGATGCGCCGGCCCGCCCTGTCAGGCAATGACAATGGCAGGAAGGGGGCCCGGGACGGGCGGCTATCGAATAGCGGCGCGGCGACATTGCCTTTCGGGCCGGCCCGCCGCGAGGCTTGCGGCACGATCCACGCAAGCCCGAAGGAGATTGCCATGGCTGCCCTTGCTTCCCGCTTCATCCGCCCCGTCGCCCCGGTACTGGCGGTGATCGCCGTTGCCGTGGCGGGGCTCGCGCCGGCCCCGGCACGCGCCAGCGACGATCTCGGCCGGATTCTTGCCGGCGCGGCCGGCATCGCCATCCTCTACGGCATTCTTCAGAGCGAGCGCCGCAGCAGGGCGCATGCCGCCCCCGCGCCGGCGCACAAGCACCGCGGCCATGCCGTGCCGCATCGCCGGCCGGCGGTGTTACCGGCCCGCTGCGCCGTCGAGCTGCGCGGACGCGGCCAGCGCAGCGACATGCTCTATCGCGCCCGGTGCATGGCGCAGGCCGGGGTGGACCTGCGCCGCCTGCCGCAGCGCTGTGCCGTGGCGGTGCGTGGTCAGCACCGGGAGCGGACCGCCTACTCGGGGGCCTGCCTCGCCCGCGCCGGCTGGCAGGCCGAGCCCGTCGGCCGCCGGCGCTGAGGCCGGCGGGGCTTGATCGGCGCGGGTTTTCCGGCCAATGCGGCCCGTATGCCCCGCCGCCAGCCCCCTGATTTCGCGCGCGAGG
>SLBI01000217.1 GCA_007126375.1 Paracoccaceae bacterium | reverse complement strand
CGCAACCCGAACCTTCTCCGAAGATCGACGGTGACCGCCAGCGGCACCGCCGGCCGCGCGCTGCGCTACGCCAATGGCTCCGCGCGCGGCCTCCTCCTACACCACCATCGGGGACACAGCCGTCGGCTTCCCCGCACATGCGGGGATAGGCCCGGGGCCGACTGCGCCGACGAGCCACCCACGGCGGCTTCCCCGCACATGCGGGGATAGGCCCCTGACCCGGAGCTGGCGGTGTTCGAAAGCGACGCGGCCGCGCAGCGGACGGCGGCGGCGGTGATGTCCCACTACAACCGCGTGGCGCGCGGCCTCGCCCGCAACCGCCCGGTCTGCGAGCCACATTGCAGACTGCGAATCGGCGGGCATAAGGCGAAGCCGCGAGGATGAAGGAGGCTATCCACCGGCGCCGACTGGCGGCCGTTTCAGGGATAGCCAACCCAAAACGCCACCGAGACGATGCAGCCCGGCACCTGCAGCGGGCCGCGCACGCCCAGCGTGGTGGTGGTGGGCTGGCCGTCGGGAAAATAGCCGCGCCGGACCGAGACGCTGGAGGCATAGTCGCGCAGGTCGGTGTGCAGCGTGGTCATGCGCAGCGTGTGGCGAAGTTCGGTGCCGGCCTCGGCGCAGATCGCCGCGGCATTCTCCAGGATAACCCGGATCTGCTCGCCCGAGCTGTTCCGCGCGTAGGGATACTCGGGGTTGATCCGGGCCGAAGCGACCAGTCCTCCCGCATCCGCCGCAAGCTGGTTGGAGACGAATAGGAAATCGCCGGCCCGCACGGCCTGGGATTCGTGGAACAGCGGATCGGGCGCGCGCGCGGTATGGATCACCTGCTTCTGGGTCGTGCCACCATCGCGCAGGGCCACTACGGTGATCTCGATGCGCGCATCGGGGACGACGATGGAGTTGACCGGGAAGATGCTGCGCGCCGGCGGGTTCTCGGGGAAATACTCGCGCCAGACCCGATCCAGCCGGGGGAGGTCGTCCATGTCGGTGAGATAGACGCCGACATGCACGACATTGGCCATGCACGAGCCTGCCGCCTCCAGCGTGATGGCGATGTTGTCGAGGGTGTAGCGGGTCTGCTTGTCGATGGCGTTGCCCTCCCAGAATTCCGGGTGAACCTTCGCCTCGGACGCCAGCCCTGTGCGGAAATCGCTGGGGACCTGTCCGGCGAGGAAGACGAAATCGCCGGCGCGGATCGCCGGAGCATAGCCGCCCAGCGGCGCAGGAATACGGCCGGTGAAGACGCCTTCCTTGACAAAATCGCCTTCGGGGATGATGGCGAGGAGCTCCACCTCGGTATTGCAGGCCGGCACCATCAGCCCCTCGATCACGACCGAGGTGCTGGCCGGTCGCGGCGGCGCGATCCGCACGCGGCGTTCGATGTGATAGGGATCGACCATCTCGCGGCTGGTTGGGAACTGGTCGATCCGGACGGAATTCTGCAGGTCGGTGCCGCCTGCGATGCAGGCGCGCTCCAGCAGGTCGAGCAGATGGCGGCTCTCGCGCACCATGGCGTGTTCGCCCGCGAGCGGCACGGCCGGGTTGCCGCGCGCCTCGGGGGCGATGCCGGTGGCGAAATCGGTGGCCATCAGCCCCGAGGTGAACAGCCAGTTGCCGTAGCGCAGCGCCGGCGTGAAGCTGGGATGCGGGATGGGCATGCCCTCGGGGCGGATGATCTCGCGGCGTGGCACGGGGCGGGTCCTTTCGTTGCAGGGTAAGGTCAGTTCGAGCCCGACCAGGCCATGTAGCGATGCAGCAGCCGGTCGCAGGCGAAGCGGAACAGCCGGTCGGTGGCGAAGCCGAGCGCGCTGATGGTGGCCAGCGCGACGAAGATCCGGTCGGTCTGCACCATGATCGCCGAGGCCTGCAGCAGGTAGCCGATGCCGGAGTTCGCCGCCAGCATCTCGGCGGGAATGATGCTCATGAAGGACGAGGCCATCGCCACACGCATGCCGGTGACGATGAACGGCACCGACGACGGGATGACCACTGTCAGGAAGATCTGCAGCCGGCTGGCGCCCAGGCACTGGGCGGCGCGCTGGCGTGGCACCGGCGTGCGCATCACCCCGGCGATGGTATTGATCAGAACGAAGAACACGGTGCCCCAGAAGATCAGGAAATACTTCGAGGCCTCGCCAATCCCGAACCAGATCACCGCGATCGGGATCATCGCCGTGGGCGAGAGGTAGCGCAGGAATTCGATCACCGGATCAGCCAGTTCGTTGACCAGCCGCAGCCGGCCCATGATCACCCCCAGCACGATCGCCACCAGCGAGCCGAGGGTGAACCCGACGAACACCCGCCACAGGCTGATCGAGGCATGGCGCAGGATCTCGCCCGATTCCAGCATCGGGACGGCGGTCTGCGCCACCTTGCTTGGCGGCGGAAGCAGGAACGGGCTGATAAGTTGGCCCGAGGCGAACTCCCACACCGCGAAGAAGGCACTGAAGGCGATCACGGCCATCGCGGCGGGGCGCAACATGCCCAGCCGCAGACTCCTGCGCCGCGGGCGGCGGGCAACGCCTTCGGTCAACTCGTCGTCGGTGATGCGATCGGCCATCCGCTCAATCCTTCCGTCTCAACCCTCGTGCCGGTCCAGATCGTGCCCCAGCAACCGCTCGATCTGCGCATAGACCTCTCCGAAACCCGGCGAAGACGGATCCCGCGGCCGCGGGATCTCAATGGTGACGATGTCGCGAAATCGGCTGTCGGGGCCGACCGACATAACCGCAATGCGGTCGGCCAGCAGGATCGCCTCGGCGATGTCGTGGGTGACGAAGACGATGGTCTTGCCGGTGCGCTGCCAGATGTCCAGCAGAAAGCCCTGCATCCGCCGCTTGGACATCGCGTCCAGTGCGCCGAAGGGTTCGTCCATCAGCAGGATGTCGGGATCGACAGCCAGGCCGCGGGCGATCTGCAGCCGCTGGCGCATGCCGCCCGACAACTGCGCCGGGAACTTGCGCCGATGCTCGTCCAGTCCGACCATCGACAGGTTGAAATCCACGCGCCGCCTTCGCTCCGCGGCCGGGATGCGCTGCAGCTTCAGTCCGTATTGGACGTTTTCCTCGACGGTCTGCCACGGAAACAGCGCCGAGCCGGCATCCTGGAAGAACATCATCCGGTCGCGCCCCGGTCCAGTGACTGGACGGCCGTGCAGCAGCACACGGCCGCCGTTGATCCCCTCGAACCCCGCCATGATGTTCATCAGCGTGGTCTTTCCGCAGCCGGAAGGGCCGAGGAGGCAGAGGAACTCGCCCTCCGGCACCTCGATCGACACGTCCTTGAGGGCGCGATATCCGGTGGCCGGCTCGCCGAAGATCTTGGTGACACTGTCGATCGTCAGCACGCGGCCTCTCCATGACTGTATCCCGCGGCGAAGCCGCCGCGGGAAATGTTCGCCGCCGAGGCGGGTCTCAGCAAGGGTCAGGGATCTCGGCGACCAGCGCCGGGTCGATCGCCTCCAGCCCTTCTGTCCAAACATACTCGGAGATATCGAAGAGGCCGTCCATCAAGCCGTTGTCGCGCATCCATGCCGCCAATGCGCAGTGATCAGACATGAAGGTCTCGTCCAAGCCGATGTGGCGACCGTTGGTGGCCCACTGGTCTCGGATCGCATCTGCGCTAAGACTGAACTGGCGATTTGCATAGGCGGCGACCTTGTCGAAATCCGCCTCAGCCACGTCGCGACCGCGCAGCATCGCCCGGATGAAAGAGGTCGCCTGTGCAGCGCCTGCCTCAGTCTCCAACCAGGCCGGGCGCGCGGCCAGGACCGCATAGCCGTTCATGTAGCCCTCGGCCGTGTCGAGGATATGCACCCGGTCGGGACAGATCTCCATCGCGCGGGCGCCGAAGGGTTGCCAGATGAAGAATGCGTCGATGTCGCCGCCACACAGTGCCGTCGGGAGCACCTGGGTGTCGAGGTTCAGGATCTCGACGGTGGAGGCATCGACGTCATTCCCGGCCAGATACTCCGAGATGAACCAGGAGCCGGTCGAGCCAACCCGCGTGGCGATCCGCTTGCCGGCCAGATCGGCCGGCGATGTGATGGAGCGGTTCGCGGCGATGATGTAGTTGACCGAGCCGCGCTCGATCACAGAAATCACCCGATAGTCCCGCTGGGCGTTGATCCAGTGGTTCACCCCCGGAAGCTCGCCGTTGGTGATAAGGTCGCCCTGCCCGGTGATGAAGGTCTGCAGCGCGGTGGTGCCGGAGGGGAACAGCCGGTGATCGACCGCCAGCCCCTCCTCGCCGAAGTAGCCCTCGGCCTCGGCCATCCAGATCGAGTCGTAGATCGGCGCTGCACCGACGAACAGGACCAAGGGCGTGCGGTCCTGGGCGGCGGCGGCGGTTGCAAGGCCCGCGGCGATGGCGGAGCCGAGAAGGGTGTTGCGCAGTCTGGGCATTGGAAACCTCCTGTTGTCTCTGTCGTCAGGGGCGGCGGCTCGGTCGTTGCCACCGCGGTCGTTCGCTTCCCATCGGGCGCCCCGTTTGCGCGCCGGCACCTCTCGGATCCTTAGACAAAGGCCCACATGTCCATCATGGTCGTGCAACCCGGCACCGGCATCGGCCCCGGCACGCCGATGGCTCCGCAGGGCAGCGGCCGGTCACCCAGGCGACCCGCCCAGGCCAGCAGCATGGCGGGGTAGTCGTGCAGATCCGTGAGGAAGTGGTGCGCACGCACCACCCGATCCAGCGAGGTGCCGCCGGCAGCGCAGACCCGTTCCGCCATGTCGAGGATGGCCTCCATCTGCCTGGCCGCCCCGCCGCCGCTGTATCGCAATTGGGAGATCAGCGCAGGCGGCACCATGGTCCCGCTGTCGTCGGCCGCCACCAGAGCGGACAGACACAGCAGGTCGCCCGCCCGCACCGCCGCCGGGCCGAAGGCCGCACCCCGCGGCAGATCCTCGGCGATGATCTCCTTCCGTATCGCCCCGTCGTCGCGGACGCCAAGGATGTTGATCTCGATGATCCCGTTGGAAAAGCCGAAGCCCGAAGTGGGCACGATCGACAGCGCGCAAGGGTTGGCGCCGAAATGCGCGTTCCACACATCCAGGAAGTCGGCCGCATCGGCGATGTCGGACAGATAGACCTGCGCCTTGATCGCATTGCCCAGCGATGAGCCCGCCGCCTCCAGAGCCGGCTTCAGCCGGTGGCGGATCAGGAAATCGGTCTGCAGTCGGATCTCGGTGCCGTTCCACAGCGCCACCGCCGGCTTGGTGGCGCGCGGGTCGAGCCGGTCCATACTGGCGTCATTGGCCATCTGCCCGGCAACGAAGACGTAGTCGCCCACCGAGATGGCCGGCACGAAGCCCGAGAACTCCGGCACCGGGACGTCCTTGGGCTGAGCACGGACGGGCTTGCGGCCACCGTCCTTCCGCACAGCCATAAGCGACACGTCCATGGTCGCGCCGGCGATCAGCGTCTCGTCCATCAGCACCGAGGTGCTGGGCGGGATGTAGCTGCCGAACATCGCCTTACGTGCCTGGTGGTAGGGATCGACTGCACGCCATGTCGGATAATACTGGTCCAGCCGCACCGCATGGGCGAGGTCCGAGCCCGCCTCCTCCAGCAGCGCGGCGAGCCGGCCGAGGATCACCTCGCCCTCCCGCCGTGACTGCCGGCCGGCATGGGTGGGCAGCCCCGCCGGCTCGGTCGCCCGCGGATCAAGGCCGCCGACCAGATCGCCGGCGAGATGGCCGGTCAGGAACACCCAGTCGCCGGCGACCATACCGCCAGCACGCTGCACGCCCGCAACGCCCCCCGGAACCACCCCTATCGCCCTGACGTCATGCATGCTTGCACCTCCGTTATGGGTCAAGGCTGCGGCCCAATTCACCCTCTTGTCAATGAAAATGAGCTGATCAGAATTTATATACATTATTTCAATAGTTTAGGTTATACACCATTACATCATTGGTCTATTCATGGACTGCCTTCACTTTCGGCCGTGGACGTCGCGAGCGCCACTTCGTGTTGCGAGCCGCAGCGGACCATGCGATCTTCCTACCGGGAATCCGACGGGTGCTCTCGTTCATGGCATTGAAATCGCAAGCTGTCGGAGAAGCGCGGCGGCCCGCCGCTGCAGCCGTGGATGAGGCCCTGCGACAACAGATCGAATCGGGTAGGCTGTCGAAGGGAGAAAGGTTGCCGGCCGAGCGCGATCTGGCCAACAGCTTTGGCGTCAGCCGGACCACGGTCCGCGCGGCCCTGCGAAAACTCGAAGGCGAGGGGCTGATCTGGCGACATGTCGGCCAGGGCACCTTTGTTGGCCGTCGCCCACAGGCGTCGGCCCCCGTCACCCTTCCCGCTGTGCTCGCCTCGCCACGCGAGATCATCGAGGCGCGGCTGGCGTTCGAGCCGATCATCGCCGGCTACGCCGCGCACAGCGCCTCGCGTGAGGACATCGCCCTCATGCTGAAGTGCGTGGACCGGATCGAGCGGGCCAACGACTGGCCGACCTTCGAGCTGTGGGACCGCGCGGTGCACCGTGCCATCGCCTCAGCCACGCAGAACCGCGTGTTCATTGCCTTCCTCGACACGATCAACACGCTGCGGACGGGCGAGC
Source organism: Paracoccaceae bacterium (assembly GCA_007126375.1). Classification (GTDB taxonomy): domain Bacteria; phylum Pseudomonadota; class Alphaproteobacteria; order Rhodobacterales; family Rhodobacteraceae; genus Rhodobaculum. The sequence goes on along the minus strand of SLBI01000217.1, from coordinate 725 downwards.
CATGGATGAGCACCCAACTGCCGAAGATCAAATCCGAACGGCAGCAGGTCAACACGGCGCTGCACCGCAAAATCGTCGAAGCGATCCGTGATCATGACATGCACGGCGCGATCCGCGAGATGCGCCGCCACCTCGAACTGGTGCGCGAGCTTTACATCGACCTGCCTGAAGTGCCGCTAGCCCCTTCCGAAAGCGAGAGACGCGTCGGACTGACGGAAGCCCTGCGCAGTCGCAACGACCGATTGGCATGATCGCGGACGGGGAAGCCAGGTCTCGCTGACGATACAATGGGGCAGATGGGTCTCGGCATTTTCGCGGGGATAGGGCATCTGCTCGGGCGACCTGTTCCGGACGATCGCGCGGAGGCCGTGAGGAACGGTTGGTCGTCGGGAGATCGGCAGAGCTTCGCTTGTCTCCGAAACAGCCCCGGATAGGAACGGGGGCGCAAGACTCGTCCAGGGTATCGGCGGACCAGGCCCGATGCGAGCGGCGCAACCGGCGTCCACCATTGTCCTTCTTTCGGAATGCAGGGAGGGCGGGCGGATCACCACCGTCAACCTGTATCGGAAGGCTCGTCCGGTGTTCAGCGACATTGAACATGAAGGGTCAGCGACATCGCAGATGACGAGTTGGGGGAAGCGGAGGTTGGGCGTAGCCCGGCCGTAGCTTCCCCCAACTCGGGCGCGGGTTTTGCCCGTGCCGTCGGCGGCGATGGTGGTCAGGAT
>SLBI01000357.1 GCA_007126375.1 Paracoccaceae bacterium | reverse complement strand
TCCCGAGAAGGGCCTTCGCCTTGTCCGGGGCTTGGAGATCCACTTCAAGGCCCAGCGCGGCGGCATGCCTCAACACCAGCCCCAGCCGGTTGAGGGCCTTGCGCGCGACTTCCGCCTTGCTGTGCCAGATAGGGGCCAGAACGTCGCGAATATCGCGCTGGTCAATGTCCGTGACGGGGGTGCGGCCCAGCTTCGGCAACACATGGGTTTCGAGGGGCGACAGCCAGCGGCCGGCCTTCCCGTCGCCCTTCAACTCGGCCCGCTTCGCCTCGAAGGCATCGGCGGTCAGGACGGCAAGGCTGATATCCTCGCGCCGGGCCGCCCGGGCCTCGGCCTCGCGTTCCTTCACCGGGTCGCGGCCCGCAGCCGCCACCGCGCGCCAACGGTCGGCCATGTCGCGGGCCGCCGCCAGCGACACATCCGCGCCGCCCAGGCCCATTTCCCGGCGCCGGCCGTGAACGGTCAGCCGCAGCACCCATTGCCGCCCGCCATCGGGCCGCACCACCAGCCAGAGCCCCGCCCCGTCACACCACTTCCCCGCGGGTGCCCGCTTCACGAAAGCCGCCGAAAGCCGATTGCGCGCCCGCATGCCCTGTCCACCTTTCCAGCCCGCCGGGGTCATCCCCCCAGATATCCACCCCTAGATGTTGGATACCCCCGGACAAGTCAAGACATGGAAAGACAGGAAAGCCCAATGTAGGAAGGGAAGCGGCTTCACCACAGGACAGGGACGCACAACATATGGTAAGCCTTATGTGCCCTTCACCGGCACCACCCTGCTCGTCCGAAGCCCCGACCGGACCTTTTCGCTTGGGGCGGCGGGTTGGCCCTGCCATGCGTCCCGGGAAACACCGTGGTCCGATTGAACGCGTGCCGTTCCTGGGAATTGCCGGCGGCGCAGGCCTGGCTGACCGGCCGGCTTCGCGGTCCTGCGCTGCGGGACGGTGGCGATCTGCGGAAAGAGCCGGGCAGCCGCGCGGGCCAAGGCCGATCTGTGCGCGCTGCGTCAGAGGGTGCGGACGGTGGTCGCTTCCAGCCGGTCGGCCATCACCCGGATCATCTCGAGTGCGAAATCGGGAAACTCGATGAGCAGGCTCAACAGCACCGCCCGGTCGAGCCGCAGCAACTCGGTCTCGGTCGCCGCCACCATCGCCGCCGAACGCGGGCGGTCGGTGAAGACGGCCATCTCGCCGGCGATCTCGCCGCGGCCGAGAAACGCGACGGTGACCTCGCCTTCGTCGCCGGGGATGCGAATCTCCAGCCGGCCTTCGAGAATGACGAAGGCGGCATCCCCCTCGTCGCCTTTCTCGGCCAGCCGCTCGCCTGGGCGCAAGCCGATCTTGTCGCCCATCAGGGCGATCACGCGCAGGCGCGGATCGGCGACGCGCTGAAACAGCGACATGTCCTTGAGGACGGCAAGGGTCTGCTGCAGGCTCATCAGGCCGCCCATCGTAGCCTATGCAGGCGAACACGCAAGATCACCGCCCCGCCCGTGTCGGCGGTTGCGGCCCATCTGGGGCTTTGCCATCGGTTTGCGGCGGAGGCATGTCCGGCCCGGGGCCTTCGTCGCCCAGTTCGCCGTTGGGGGCGATATGCAGCACCCGGCTTGCGCCGGTGGTGGCCGCGGTGCCCGCGGCGGCATAGAGCAGCGCGCTTTCGGGCAATTCGTCGCGGATTGTCTGCCGCAGCTCCGCATCGGCAGCCGTCTCGCCTCCCGCCAACCCATCGAGCAGAAGGTAGTGCGGACGCTTCAGCACGGCGCGGACCAGCGCCACCTGACGCAGCGCCGATCCCGACAGCCCGGCTGCCGCGAGCGGCTGCGCCAGCCCGAGCCTGATCAGCGCCGGGCGCAACCCCTCGGCGTCGATCGCTGCCTCCACCGCCGCCTCCACCGCCTCGTCCAGCCGCTTCCACGCGGCGCGCCGTTCCAGGCGTCGCGGACCGGGCAGGATATTCGCCAGCAGAGTGCGCCCGGGGTTGAAACGTTCCGAATCCAGCGCCACCAGCTTGGTGCTTTCGGCCGCCAGCGGGCGGGCGCGGGCGCGGGCGGCAAGGATGCGCGCCTTGCGCTCGGGCGGCAGCAGGTCGAACTGGTCACGCCGCTCGACGAAGCGGGCGCCGAGGCTGCGCAGCATCGCCCGGTTCGCGCCGCGGCGCGTGGTGCCGGAGGCGCTTGCGGTCGCGGCCCAGGCGGCGGCGTCGAGGATTTCCTGCCGGCTGTAGCCTGCGAAGCGCTCCAGCACCGGGCTTTCGATGCCCACCGCATCGACCACGGAGCGGAACTCGCCGGCAAGGTCGCGGCCGACTTCCTCGAGGATCGGTGCGCCGCCCGAGGCTTCGAGTATGCCGGTGATGCTGTCGGTGGCGAGTTGCCCGGCGATGTCGTCCTCGGCGGTGATCGGGACGGCAAAGAGCAGGTTTGCGATCAGTGGCGCGTTGGTGTTGTACCGTCCGGGCTCCCACATCTCGATCAGTTCGACGAGGTCGGGAGCGAGCGTCGCGAAGCGGCGCCGCGCGGCACGGGTCAGCGCCGTCCATGCTTCGGCCTCCGTGATCGGCACCCGGCTGTTCAGGGCGACCGAGGAAATCTCCTCGCCGAGCCCGAAGCGGTCGATCAGGCGTTCGAGCCGCGCTTCGAGGGCATCGGCATCGGCGACGCCGGCGGCCGCGTAATCGATCCAGTCGCCATCGGGATCGGCAGTCGAATTCCCGGTCATCCGTGCTTCGCGCAGGTAGGTCGCCGTCGCCCGGTCCGCCGCCTGTTCCGGCGCGTCGCGCAGCAGGCCGTAGAGCAGGTTCTGCCGCAGCGATCCGCTGAACATGCCCGGCTCGCGTCCGATATAGGCGACGGCGCTGCCCAGCTGCGCCAGCGTCGCCTCGCCGAGTTCATGGCCACCGATCCGCACCGTGCCCGAGGCCGGCGTCGCCAGCCCGGCCATAAGCCGCAACAGCGCCTCGCGAGCGCCGGTCTCGCCGCCGCTGATGGCCACGGTCTCGCCTGGTCGCACCACCAGATCAGGCACCGTCAGCCCGGCGGTGCCCGGCCCGCCGGTCACGTCACGCAGCACCATCTCGCCGGCAAGGGGCGGCCCGCCGGCCTGCAGTCGCGCCGGATCGTGAAGGTCCGTGCCGACGAAACCTTCGACGACGAAAAGGTAGCGGCTGCTGAAATCGGTCCAGCGCTGCCAGAAACCGAGCAGTTCCTTCCACGGGCCGCTGACCTCGCGGTAGGCGGCCAGCACCGCCACGAGCGCGCCGAAATCCAGCCGCCCGACAATCACCATGTATCCGCCCACCGAATAGAAGAAGAACGGCGGCACCTGGTTAAGCAGGTTGTTGAGGAACTTGATGGTGAACTTGCGCTCGAACAGCGCCTTGCGGATCATCGTGTTGACATGCAGCCGCTGCGAGACCTGCGCGAGGTGCCAGCGCGCCGTGTCGTTGGTGTGGATTTCCGAGATGTTGCCGACGCTTTCGCCGATCCAGTCGGCCAGAGTGCGGGTGTTGCGCGCGCGGTCGCGGTTCAGCCGCACGATCTTGGCCTGCAGCTTCGGGATCAGAAAGGCCTGGAGCGGATAGAGCGACACCGCCGCCAGCCCCAGCCAGAAGTCCTGCACGAAAATGAAGGTGACATAGACTGCCAGAAGGCCGCCCTGGAAAACCGGTGTCGCGATCACCTCGCCGAAAAAGCCGCCGAGGGGCTCGATCTCGCCCAGCATCGACTGGATGATCTCGCCCGGCCGGGTGGTGCGGAAACGTGCCGGACGGAACCGCATCACATGCTCGTAGATCACATAGCGCAGCCGGCGCAGCAGCCGTTCGCCGGTCAGGCCGATGCTGACGTTGATCAGCCATTTGAAGCCGTTGATCGCGAGGACGAGGGTGATGAAGAGCACCGAGAGCGCGATCAGATAGTCGATCTGATCCAGCTCCACGCCAAGGACGCGCCGCGGGAACCCGGTTCCGTTGATCGCCTCGTTGATGATGATCTTGGGGATTTCCAGCGAGAAATAGACGACCGGAAAGCTGGCGATCGTCAGCGCCAGGATCATGAGTTGCTGCGGCTTGGAGTTGCGCCAGGCGAAGGTGAGTAGCGTGGGCTCCATCCGGCATCCCTTCGCGGTGTGCCCCGTTTATCCGTCGCCGGCGTCGCCGGATCAAGGTCCGCACGGACGTCCGTCAGTGTGGCAGGTTTGATCCGGGGGTGGTGGAGGCCAGATCACCGTCGCTCTCGTGCGTTGCGACCGCCCGGGCGGGGACGCCGCGCAGCCGGTCGAGTGTGGCGCGGGCATGGCGGTATGCCGGATGACGCTCGCATTCCGGCATTGCGAGGGCGTCGAGATCGGCCGCGAGGATGGTTGCGGCGCGGGCGGCGCTGTTGTCGTGGGCCGTCACCCCGGCCCGGCTGGCGGCGACCAGCCAGCGCCAGGCCTGCATGCCGCGGCGGGCCGCCAGCGCGTCGGCCTCGTCGAGCAGCGCCCGCACCGCAGCGGCGTCGGCTGCGCCGCAGTGCCAGAGCGCCTCGGACTTGAGCCGCAGAATCTCGGGCTCGTGGATGCCGCAGCGCCCCCGCGCGACCTCGGACTCGGCGGCGGCGATCCGCATCCGGGCCTCCTCTGCCAGCCCGAGGCGGGCGCAGGCTTCGGCCAGACGGGCCTGGAAATAGCCCAGCGTGATGGTCTGGCGCATCTGCGCCGCGCGGTCGACCTCGGTGCGCAGGGTCTCGATCGACCGGCCCGGACTGTCGCGCCATGCGGCATCCATCGCCAGCCATTGCTGCCCGGCGATGACCCAGAAGGGCTGGCCGATCTCGGCGGCATGCGCGACGCCGGCGCGGAGCCGGGCGATGGCGGCCTCGTCGCCCGGGGCGTAGGTGTGCGGCGCGTTGCCGAACACGGCGATGTAGGGGCCGAGAAAATCGAGCCCGAGGCGTTCGGCGTGCGCCCATGCCTCGGCCTGCGCCGCCTCCCAGGCGGGGGTGTCGCCGGCGACGTAGCGGCAGTGGATCTCGAACAGCAGCGCCATTTCCAGCGGGTCCATCGAATAGGTCACCGCACGCAGGCCGTCGCGCTCGGGCGCATAGAGCGCGCGGGTGTGTGCCATCGCTGCCTGCTGGCGGGCGAAATCGCCCTCGCGGGCATGGTCGAGGGCGTGCGCGCTGGCGGCGAGGACGGCCAGTTCGGGGCATTCCGCGGCGATCTCGTCCATCCTCTGCCGCATCCTGGCGGCGACGGGCATCTCGCCGACCAGGGTGCTGTGCGCCCAGATGCCCCAGGCGATCTGGAACTCGGCCTCGCCGCTGCCGCCGATGTCGAGGCAGAGCTGCATGGCGCGGCCATAGGCCTCGCCCACGGCGGGGTCGTCGAAGCCGCTGATCTGGATCAGCGCGACGCCCAGCAGGAACTGCACGCCCATTTCCAGCCGCTCGCGCAGGGCCGGGTCGGGCACCTCGGGCAGCGCGTCGCGGGCGCGGCGCACCAGATCGGCGGCATCGCGCAGCTCGCCCGCAGCCATCTGCGCCTTGGCGGCCTCCAGCATCGCCGGGATCGCCTCGGGCATGCGTCCGGCGCCGGCGAGATGCTGCGCCGCGATGGTGGGATCGCGCTCCAGCCGGTCGGGATCCACCGCGGCATAGGCGGCCAGCGCGCGGGCATGCAGCTCGCGCCGGCGGGCCGACAGGATGGTGCCCAGGATCGCCTCGCCGACCAGCACATGGTCGAACGAGACGGTGCCGTCCGCCACGATCTGCAGCAGGCCGCGCCCGATCATGGTGGAGATGCGCGACCGCAGCGCCCCGGGCGGTTCGTCGAGCATCCGCGCCAGCAGGTCAAGGCGCACGTCGGTGCCGAGCACCGCGATCGCCTCGACCAGCGAGCGGGCGTCGCCCATGCTTTCGAGCCGTTCGAGCAGCGCCTCGAGGATGGTGGTGGGCACCGCCTCGGCGTGCCCTGACGTGCGTTCGAGAACGGCGCAGGCCATGTGTTCGAGATAGAGCGGGACGCCGCTGGCGCGGCGGGTCAGGGCACGGCGTTCCGGCACGCCGATGCGGCCCTCGGGGTCGATCCGGTCGAGCAGCCTCGCGGCGTCGCGGCTGTCCAGTTCGGCGAGTTCGACCACCGTTGCGTCGGGCAGCGGCGCGCCGGTGACCGGCCGGCGGGTGACGAGGACGAGCAGCGGCCGGTCTGCCAGCGCCGCGGCGAGGTCGGGCAGCAGGGCGGCGGTGTCCGGGTCCATCCAGTGGGCATCCTCGAACAGCAGGATCGTTGGGGTGTGACCCACCAGCCCGGCCAGGAACACCGTCAGCGCCGCGGCGATGCGCGGCTGGCGCACCGGCGCCGGCACCGGGGCGGCCGACAGGCCCATCAGGTCGATCAGCCCGTCGGCCGCCTCGGCCGGAGTGCGTTGCTGCAGGATGGCCCGGGCCTCGGCGGCCGAGAGCCCGGCGTGCAGGCCGAAGACGGCGCGCACCAGCACCCGGAAACAGGCGAAACCCTGGTGCTGGAGGTGGCGTTCGGCGGCGATTTCCAGCCGTTGCGATTCGCTGACCCGGTTGGCGACGAAATGCGCCGCCAGCGCCGACTTGCCGTAGCCGCCGGGAGCGCGGACCTCGCAGACCCTGAGCCCGGAGGTGCCGACCTCGGCCCAGACCGCATCCAGCCGTGCCAGCGCGTCCTCGCGGCCGATGAAGGTCTTGGCGGTGCTGCGCGCCTGGGTGGGGCTGGCGGTCCAGATCTCGACCGGCGCGTCGAGGCCGCGCAGCCGGCGCCGGCCCTGCGGCAGCAGCCGGAACTGCGCCGCATCGAGGCGGCGGCGGGTTTCCTCGGCAACGACGATCTGGCCGATGCCGGCCTCGGATTGCAGCCGCGCGGCGAGGTTTACGGTGCTGCCCACCGCCAGCGCCTCGGAGGCCGCGCCGGCGGGGTCGTCCTCGGCGATCACCATCCACCCGGTGGCCACGCCGGCGCTGGCCGATACGCCGTCGGCCCGCAGGGTGGCGCCGGCGAGGATGTCGGCGGCTGCCCGCACGGCGGTGGCCGGGCTGTTGCGGTCGGGCGTGGGATAGCCGAAATAGGCCAGCATGCCGTCGCCCATGAACTTGGCCACCATGCCGCCGTGATCGGCCACGGTCCTGCGGCACAGCGCGTGAAAGCGGCGGATCAGTTCGAACATCGCCTCGTCGCCCAGCCGTTCGGTCAGCGGCGTGAAGCCCTTGAGATCGCAAAACAGCACCGACATGTAATGCGCCCGTGCTGCGGCTGCGGTCCGCACTGCGCGGCCGCAGATGGCGCAGAACCGGGCCTGTGGCATCAGTTCGG
>SLBI01000102.1 GCA_007126375.1 Paracoccaceae bacterium | reverse complement strand
CGACGCCGGGGTGATCCGCAACCCGCACCATGCCCGCCCCCTTCGGTGTCGTCGCGCAGAACAGTGAACATCCCGATTCTCCGCGCGAATCCCGGCCACCGCCTGTCAATCAGACGGAGACTGCATCACCAGAGCCACTGCCGGTGTCGCGTGCGTGCGATGGCCGCTCAAGGTCATGTCGCCGCCGGCAGGCCCGCCTTGCCCAGCCCGGCCAGAACCCGTGCCGGATCCTCGGGTCGCGTGTATCGGAACCGCGCCAGACGCGGGGCGAGATCGAAATCCGGTTTCATGGCCATGAGTTCCGCCCAGACAGCGCGCGCCTCCTCGACCTCGCCGAGATGGCCGAGCGTCGCGGCGAGCCACGCCCGTCCGATGTCGGTGTCGCGGGCAAGCTGGAGCCTCTCTCGGAACACCAATGCTGCGGTCTCGAAATTGCCCATCAGGAAATGCGCCTGCCCGAGGAATTGCAGATGCATCTGGGACATGGCCGGCTCCAGCCGAATGGCGCGCTCCAGCATCGGCACCGCCTCTTCGGGGTGGCCGGAAGTGCAGAGGATCTCGGCCAGCGAGAACAGGGCCAGCCCTGAATCGGGGCTCAGCGACACGGCCTTTCGGCCGGCGGGCAGGGCCCTTTCGTAATCGCCGTGAAACCGCGCGGCGACGGCGACGGCGACATGGGCCAGCGACTCCTCCGGATCGACCGACAGGGCCCGATCGGCCAGCGCCTTCGCGCGCTCCGCCACGACATCGGGCGCGTCGCCGGTCCAGCCGTTGTGCCAGTCCAGCCACTGGTAGGTGGACAGCAGGGCGAGCGCCTGTGCGTAGTCCGGGTCGAGCTCGATCGCGCGCTGGCCATGCGCCACCGCCAGCCGGTATCCCGGCGCCGACAGCATCGGCGACATCAGCAGGCTGCGCATCCGCAGGAAGGCGTCATGCGCCTGTGCGTTCGCGGTCCCTGCGGTAGTGATGCCCGACCGCTCGGCCGGCGTCAGCCGCACCTTCAGCGCCTCGACGATCTTCATCGTCACCGCATCCTGCACGGCGAACACATCCGCCAGATCGCCATCGTAGCGCTCGGCCCAGACATGGCCCCCGGTGGCGGTGTCGATCAGCTGGGCGGTGACGCGCACCCGCTGGGCAGCCCGCCGGACGCTGCCCTCCAGCACATAGGCGACCCCGAGCTCGCGCCCGACCGCGCGCAGATCGACCGGCCGGCCCTTGTAGGTGAAGCTGGAGTTGCGGGCGATGACCGTCAGCCCGGACACCTTGGACAGATCGGTGATGATGTCCTCGGCGATGCCGTCGGAGAAGTATTCCTGCTCTGCGTCGCCCGACATGTTGGTGAAGGCCAGCACCGCGATGGACGGCCCGTCGTGCCTGCGGGCCGGGGCGGCGGAAACCGGCCGTGCCCCACGGTCCGCGCCGCCGCAGTCGCCGGGACACCAGTGCCAGACCTTGACCGGGCGCGCGATGTTCTTGACCTCCACCTCGCCGCCGTCGCGGAAGACCGCGTCAACGCGGTCACGAATGCTCTCGAGCACGACCGAGGACACACAGAGGCCGCCGGGGTCCGCGAGCGGTTCCAGACGTGCCGCGATGTTCACACCGTCGCCATAGATATCGTCGCCCTGGATTATGATGTCGCCAAGGTTCACGCCGATCCGCAACCGGATGCCCGAAGGCCCGTCGGTTTCCGCGGCCGCCCGCTGGAGGGCGAGCGCGCACTCCACGGCCTCCACCACGCTGGCGAACTCGACCAGCGTTCCATCCCCCATCAGCTTGACGATGCGGCCATTGTGTTGCGCGACGACTGGGTCGAACGCGGTCTCGCGGTGCCGGTTCAGGGCGGCAAGCGCGCCGACTTCATCTTCTGCCATCATGCGCGAATACCCGATCACATCGGCGAACAGGATCGCGGCCAGCCGACGAATCGTGCGCGTTTTCTCCATTGGCGCGAAGCTATCCCAATGCCGGTGGGTGTGCCATTGTCCTTCCGCGCAGGGCCGCGGCGATGCACTGCGGGTGCATGAATGCCGCGCTCGACATTCGCCGCCGGAGGCCGCGGCCTGCCGGTCGGATGGCGCCGCACGGGAATTTTTCCGGCGCTTGATCCGCTTCGGCGGGATGAAGCCGTGCGCCGACGCGTTCTTGGTGTGTCATGTGATGGAGGATCCTCATGATCGCAAAACCCACCGAAACGCTGCGCATCGTCGCACGAACCCTTCGCGCCGAGGGCCCCACCGCCCTCGTCGCCCGGATGCGGCTGCGCGAGCACGCAGACTACGAGGAGTGGCTGGAGGAACGCGATGTCATCATGCTCATCGCCGCCCTGCGCCGCCTGTCGGAGCGGCAGCTTTCGCGGATCGGCATGAGCCACCGCACCCTCGCACTCGATGTCGAGGATCTGGTGGCGCGCGCCACCCGCGAGCGCGAGATCACCCGGGACGTGCTCGAACTCGTGGATGGCGGCGAAGACCCGGCCCCGCGGCGGATGATGGCGGCCGAATAGCCAGCATCCCATTCGTATTCGACCTTGCCGGGCGCTGATGCGCCCGGCTTTTTCGTGAGCGGTCGGCTGGCGCGCCGCCTGGCTCGGGTGCCGCGACCGCGTCCCCGCCGTTGCCGCACCCGCGGCGGTCTGCCTGCAGAGCAATGAAGGGAACGCGCCACACCGCCGGGGTGTGGCGCGTCCATGCCTGCGCCCCGGCGCCCGCCCCTCGCGACGGAAGGGTCGTGGGCGCCGCCTCCCTGTCGCTTATCGGCGCAGCATCATCACGCGGGCGACCTCGTCCAGCTGAAGGATCGCGCGCTTCATGTAGAAGCCCTGCAGGTGAAGGTGGTTGGCGAAGAAACTGTCGTCGCCCCCCCCGTTCATCACGAACAGCGGGCGCAGTTGCGATGCCGCACGCAGGCTGTTCAATGCCTGGGCCCAGACGCCGGTGAGACCTTGCGCCTCGATCAACGCCTGAAAATCGCGGCCCAGTTCGCGCAGGAGCAGGTAGTTGGCGTAGGCCATGCCCTTGTTGAAGTAGAAGATGTCGTCGGACACGGTATCGAACAGGAAACGGTCCTCGCGCACATGCGCATCGACGATCGCCGCGCGCGAGCCCAGCTCGCCGGCAATGCGCTGCACCGTCAGTGCCAATGCGTCGGCGCGGGTTTCGAACACCGCCTGTCCGTTCGCCACGCGCGTGTTGTAGGCGTTCAATGCACGCAGGGCGGCGCGATACTGCGTGTCGGCGGGCTGCACCGGTAGAAAGGATTCCTCGAAATTGAACAGCCACTGGTCGGTAGGGAATTGCAGGAAGCCTGCCGCCCTTTCCAGATCCGGATCGATCGCGGAGGACCCGCGCAGCCGGCCGACCTGGTCCTCCAGTTCGATTGTGAACCGGCTGACCGCACGCATCAGGCCGCGCTGGAAGTTGGGCATGTTGTCCAGAAACGCGGTTGGGTAGAATATCGGGTCGTTGGCGGTCCAGCGGTGGGTCACCGTCTCGCGCTCGATCAGCGCCGCGGCCATGTTGACGGCATGGCTGCCGCCCTCCACCGCGTTGGCCGGTGCGAAGGCGGTGTCGGCATCGATCCGGTGCATCAGATTGCCGATCACGCCGAAGTAGAGCACGATCAGCGTGACGACGCCGAAGGTGCCGCGCTTGGCGATGGTGGTGGGGCGGGTGCCGAACACCAGCGCGGGCACCGACCGTCTGGGTCGGGGCACTGGCAGTTGGGGCCGCACGATCAGATCGTTCGCCATTCCGGGTCTCCTTTCGCGGCCGGCGCTTCGGCCGGCACTCGCATCCTCGGTTTGCCCTGAACTACGCGCGGCGTGCCGGTTTCATCCGGCATTAGGGACGATCTCTGCAGAAGTCCCGCTGACGATCACGAGGCCGTGAGCGAACGGATGCTGTGCGCCCACCGCGCGTATGTATCGTGATTTTGCTGCGGAGGCGTAGGATGGGAATGGCCGATCGACTGCATGAGCAGGTGCAAAGCCTGCGCCGGTATGCGCTGGTGCTCACGCGCAATCCGGATGAGGCAGAGGATCTGGTTCAGGAAACCCTCGCCAAGGCGATTGCCGCCGCACACACTTGGCAGCCCGGGTCCGAACTGCGGCCATGGCTGTTCCGGATCCTTCACAACACGCATGTCAGCGGCCTGCGCAAGGCAAAGGTCCGCGCCGAGGCCGCAGCCGACTTCCCCGAACCGGTTGCGCCCGAGCACCAGCTTGCGTCCATCGAACTGCGGCAGGTTCTGGAGGCGCTGCAGGAACTTCCCGAGGCACAGCGCCGGCCCATCGTCCTCGTGGCACTGGAGGACATGAGCTACGCCGAAGCCGCACGCAGTCTCGATGTGCCGCTGGGCACCTTCATGTCGCGGCTCGGGCGCGGCCGTGCGGCGCTGCGCAAGCTGATGGGCGAATTGCGTCGCGGCAAGTTGAACCTGATCGCCTGAGAGGCCCGGCATGACACTACCTCCTCGTTCCGAAACCGATTTCGATCCCGAACTTCTGGCGTATGTCGACGGACAGCTCGGTCCCGAGGCGGCTGCTGCCGTAGAGGCGAGGCTGGCTGCCGATCCGGACGCCCGCGCGGCGGTGTCCGCCTGGACGCTGCAAGGCACGCAGATCCGTGCCGCGGCCGAAGCCCTCGACACCGGCCCGGCCAGCCTGAAGACCGCGGCGCTGGAGCGGGATCTGGCCAGGGCATTGCGCCGCCAGGGATGGCGGGCGCGGCTGCTGGGGCCGGGCCTGCGTCGCATGGCCGCCGGGGTGGTGCTGTTTGCCGCCGGCTGGGGCGGGCATATGGCGTGGGAGGCGGCCACCGAGCCTTATCCCGGTTATGTCGCCGAGGGGCTGGGCGCCCATCAGGTCTTCGCCGCTGACAGGATCCGGCCGGTCGAGTTCTCCGCTGATGCGACGGAGAGCGCTCTGGAATGGGTCTCGGCCAAGCTGGACCGCAAGCTCGCCCATCCGTCGCTGGACCCTCTCGGCTTGGAGTTGATCGGCACACGGCTGCTCGGCACCCGAGAAGGCCCGCTGGCGCAGTTCATCTACGAGGACCGTGACGGGCACCGGCTGTCGCTGATCGTGGCGCCGCATCCCGAGGGCGTGCCCGAGGCGTCGCTGCGCTATGCCCGGGCCAATGATACGAGCATAGGCTACTGGCGCGACGCCCGGCTCGACTATGCCGTGGTGGCCGAGACCAGCGACCTGCAGATCGAGGCGGTTGCCGAGGAGGTCGCGAAGCTGATGGCGGGTGCGCTGTAGTGGAAGATCCCCCCTCGGCCCCGAGCCGCACGGAGGCGGTATCATGGTGGTACGAGCGTGGAACCTGCTCATCGGTCTCGCCGGGTTGGCGGCGCTGGGCGGTGCCGGGACGGCCGGCTACATGGCCGGGGCACGCATGGCTGAAGCGCCCGGCACGCGGCTGACGCTTGCCACCTGCGGTCTCGTGCCCGCCCCGCCACCTCTGCACCTGTCGCTGTCGGCTCTGAAGGTGAACGCCACCGCGCCCGGGATGACGCTTGGGCCGATCCTGCATCCGGGCCTCGACGCACCCCTGTCCCTGCGGTTCCGGGCGCTGGAAGCCACTGAGACACTCCAGCCTGTGCTGACGGGAACTCTGCTCGAACTCCCGGTGGATGTCGACCGCCCGCCGGATGCGCTTCACCTGTCCTGCCGTCATGGGGCTGTGGCGCGGGTGGAATACCGCCGCGGTCCGCTGCGCCTCGTGCTGGACGTAGCGTCAGCACCGGGCGCCACCGCAGCCGATGATGGTGGTTCCGTCGCGTCGGGCCCGCATCCGGCAGATCTGTCGCAATTGTCCGACGCCTCAGGGGATGGAGCGTCGGCGTATCCTGCCGCGCCCTGACGGGCGGCCGCATCAGCCCGACCGCAGCTTCTGGCCCGTGCGACGCCGCGCTGCGGCGGAAATATGTCATGCCAGCGGGATGAAGCTGCGGCGCCAAGCGTAATCCTCTCGAAACCAGACGGGACTGTCTGTGCGCCTGTCCGGCGCACCGGCGATCCCCGAACCGGATGGCGTGCGGGCAGGCAGCCCACGCACCGAACCGGACACGTCGCAACCGCTGCCCGAGGAGATCGTCGATGCGCCTGCGCGCCGCCGCCCTTCCCGTCCGCCTCCATTCCTCCCCGGCAACGCAGCCGTCGCCTGCAGGCCCGGTCGGGGATGACGGCGATGGCCCGAAGGCGCATTGCCGCCGGATCGGCCATGCTTGACGATACCCGACGGGCGGCCCGGTCGCCCCTACCGATGTGCGCGATGCGCCCGGCCGTGCCGGTTGCCGCGCCCCGGCCCGACCCGGCTGCGGCACCCCGCTATCCGCGAAGGCCGCGCGCCGCTGCGGCGTTGGGAACGGCGGCAGCCCTGGCGCTGATCTGGGGCGGGCTCACCGGTGGCGCGGCGGAAAGCTGGCTGTTCGGCGGTCCTGCTGTACTTTGCGGCGCGGCGATGGCGTGGCGCACCGCACCGGCGGTGAGCTGGCGGCTGTCGCCTGCAGGCACGGCCGCCTTTGTCGGCTGGTTCGCGCTGCGGGCAGTGGCCGGAGGGGGCGACGTCGCGATGCGCGCGTTTCGCCCCTGCCTTTCGGTGGCGCCGGGATACCGTCACTACCCGCTGACCCTGCCGGACGGCGCGCCGCGGCTGGTGATGGCCAATGCCATCACGCTTCTGCCCGGCACGCTGACCGCCGAGATGCGCGACGATCACCTGGTCGTCCACATGCTGGACACCCGCGCGGATCTTGTTGCCGAACTCGGCGCGCTGGAAAGGCGGGTGCGCGCCCTCTTCGCCCTGCCGGCGGAGCCTGCGGCATGAGCACGACACTCCTTGTTGCCCTGCCGATGCTGAAACTCCTGCTGCTGCTGTGCATGCTGGGCGGTCTTGTTCGCGTCCTGCGCGGGCCGACGCGCGCCGACCGGATGCTGGCGGCGCAACTGCTCGGCACCACCACCACGGCGCTTCTGATCCTGATGGCACTGGCCACGGACGACCGGGCGTTGCTCGACGTCGCCCTGGCATTTGCCGTTCTCGCGGCGGTCATCGTGGTCGCCTTCGTGGTCACCAGCGGACGCGGAACGCCATGAGTGCTCTGGAAATCATCGCTCTCGCGCTGATGGTGCCCGGCGCGGGGTTCTTTGTTGCCGGCACGGTGGGGATGCTGCGCTTTCCCGATGCCGTCAGCCGGCTGCATGCCCTGACCAAGGCCGACGGCCTGGGGCTGGCGCTGATCGCACTGGGTGCGGCGTTGCTGGCCGGTTCGGCCGGGGTGGCGCTGCGGCTT
The DNA here is from genome assembly GCA_007126375.1 of Paracoccaceae bacterium. Taxonomy (GTDB): domain Bacteria; phylum Pseudomonadota; class Alphaproteobacteria; order Rhodobacterales; family Rhodobacteraceae; genus Rhodobaculum. Next base: position 17 of record SLBI01000102.1, on the reverse strand, counting down.
GTCCTGATCTGTGCGCT
>SLBI01000359.1 GCA_007126375.1 Paracoccaceae bacterium | reverse complement strand
TGTCACCTGCTGGCGGCGGGGCCATGACCGCGCCGCTGCTCGAGGTCCGCGCGGCGGTGCGCCGCTACCGCATGCCGCGCGCCGCGCTCCTGCGCGCGCCTGCGGTGCTGACCGCGGTGGATGGCGTCTCGCTGACCCTGCGGCGCGGCGCGGCGCTGGGCATCGTCGGCGAGAGCGGTTCGGGCAAATCGACGCTGGCGCGCATGATCATGGCGTTCGAGCCGCCCGACGAGGGCGCCGTGCTGTTCGAGGGGCAGGACCTCGGCCGCCTGTCGGCGGCGGCGCTGCGACGGGCGCGGCAGCGCTTCCAGATGGTGTTCCAGGACCCATTCGGCTCGCTCGATCCGCGCCGCACGGTCGCCTGGTCGATCGCCGAGCCCTTGCGCGTGATCGGTGCCGAAGGGGTGGCGGCGCGGGTCGCGCAGGCGCTGGAGCAGGTCGGGCTGCGGCCCGCCGACGGGACGAAATACCCCCACGAATTCTCTGGCGGGCAACGCCAGCGCATCGCCATCGCCCGTGCCATCGTCACCCGGCCGGCACTGCTGGTGGCCGACGAGGCGGTCTCGGCGCTGGATGTCTCGGTGCAGGCGCAGATCCTCAACCTGCTGATGGATCTGCAGGAGGATATGGGGCTGGCGATGATCTTCATCAGCCATGACCTTGCGGTCGTTGCCTGCATCCGCGACGACATCCTCGTGCTGCAGGGGGGGCGGGCCATCGAGGCCGGGCCGACCGCGCGGGTTCTGACGGCGCCGCAGCAGGAGTATACGCGCACGTTGCTGTCGGCGGCCGGGATGTGACATGACGAGCTTTCTGCATCTGACCGACCTGCATTATTCGGCCGCCGCGCCGGGCGCGGCCGGCAAGCAGGCGTTGCTTGCGCGGCTGGCCGAGGCCGCGGCCGGGATGCGCGTGGGCCCCTGTTTCGCGGTGCTGAGCGGCGATCTGGCCGATGCCGGCGATGCCGGCAGCTACCGGGCGCTGCGGCCGATGATCGAGGCGTTCCCGCTGCCGGTCCTCCTCGCGCTGGGCAATCACGATCACCGGGCCGCCTTTCATGCGGCCTTCGATACCGGCGGCGACGGGCCCCACCATCACGCCGCCGTCCTGGCCGGGCTGCATGTGCTGACGCTGGACAGTTCGGTGCCCGGCCGCGTCGGCGGGGCGTTGTGCGAGGGCCAACTCGGCTGGCTGGCCGAACAGCTGGAGGACCGGCCCGACCTGCCAAAGCTGATCGTCTCGCATCACCCGCCCCGGCTCGACCCCGCGGCGCTGCCCTGGACCAGCCTCGACGCCGACTCGACCGAGCGGCTGGGCGCGCTCATCGCCGGGCGGTGCGTGGCCGGCATCCTCTCGGGACATATCCACATGAACCGGGTGGCGCTGTGGCAGGGGGTGCCGGTGGTGACCTCGACCGGGCTGCATTCCACCATCGACCTGTTGCATGCCGGCGGTTTGCGCATCGTCGAGGGCACCGGCTTCGCCGTCGGCCGCTGGACCGGGGGCGGGCTGTCGGTCTCGTTCGCCCCGCTGACGCCGCAGGGGCGCGAGATCGGCCTGATCGACGAGACCCGTCTGCGGAGCTTCGCATGAGCGCCGCGGCATCTCGTCCTGCGGCTGCGGGAAACGTCGCGGCGCCGGCGCCCGAAAGGGTGATCGCCCTGCCGGGGCTGCACAATCTGCGCGATCTGGGCGGCTACGCCACGGCTGCGGGCGGTGCCATACCCTGGCGGCGGTTGCTGCGTGCCGACAGCCCGCACCGGCTGGACAGGGCCGGCGCGGCGGGGCTGGAGGCCGAGGGGCTGGGCACGGTGGTCGATCTGCGCACGGCGGCGGAACTGTCCGAGGCCCCCAACCCCTTCGCCGCACGTCCGACGGTGACTTATGCGCATCTGCCGGTGTTCGATGCGCTCGCGCCCGCCACACTGGCCGCGCGCGGCGGCCAGGAGCCGCTTGCCGCCTTCTACCGCGACATGCTCGACCACCGGCACGAGGCTTTGCGCGAAATCCTGATCGTGATCGCCGGCGCCCGGCCCGGTGCGGTGCTGTTCCACTGCACCGCCGGCAAGGACCGCACCGGTCTGATCGCCGCCCTGCTGCTGGGCCTTGCCGATGTCGCGCCCGAGGACATCCTTGCCGATTACGCCATGACCGAAGCACTGATCGCCCCGCTGGTGGCCGAGTTCCTTGCGGCGGCGCGGGCCAGGGGGGGCGACACCGACGCCTATGCGCGCCTGCTGCGCGCGCCTGCCACGACGATGGAGGCGACGCTCGATCACCTCGGCCGGCGCTATGGCGGCGTCCGTGGGTATCTGCGCCACATCGGCCTGCCCGCCGGCGACATCGCCGCCCTCGAGGATCGGTTGCGCGCAGCCGACCCGGACGACCGGCCCCCAACCACGCCCACACGCGCCCCGGCCGGTTCCCGCCGCTAGCGGCGCGGTGCGCGGGCGCGGCCCTGGCCCGATGGCGGCCCCCATGCCTCAGCCGGCCCCGTCGGTGCGATGGCTGGCGGCGAGGTCGGGCCGCGACTGGATCACCACCGCCGTCGCCGCGAGCACGAGGCACCACAGGCCCATCGCCAGCCCCTGCGCCGGAAAGTCGATGCCGGCGTCGATGAGCAGCCCGGTCACTCCCGGGCCGATCGCGGTGGAGACGACCATCACCGTGGTCACCATCGCCCTTACCGACCCGAGATGCCGCGTGCCGTAGACCGCCGGCAGGAAGGCCCCCCAGAGCGACGAGGAGATGCCCTGCGTGATGCCGATCAGGGCAAGCGCGAGGAACCAGCCGCCGACGCCCTCGGCCGGGCCGATCAGCGCCACGCCAAGGCCCGTGGGCAGCAGCAGTGCCGGCAGCAGCCGGTGCGGGCCGAAGCGGTCCGCCGCCCAGCCGGCAGCCAGCGCCGAGGCCACCGAGAGCCCGGCGAACACCGTATAGCCGGGTGCCATCTGCGCCAGCGTCCAGCCCTTCACCTCGGCGACATGGACCTGATGAAAGAACACCACCGTGCCGATGAAGCCCGGCGTCAGCAGGATCGGCAGCAGCGCGGGAAACAACCAGTGACGCAGCGCATCGGTCCGGTTCCAGTGCCGCCCGCCCATGCCGGGGCTGTCGCTCGCCGGTTCGGCCGACTGCGCCACCCGGTCGCGGCCCATGAATGCCAGCGCCGGCGCGACCGCCAGCGCCAGCACCGCCGCCACGACGATCCAGACGCCCTGCCAGCCGATCAGCAGCACCAGCAGCACCGCCATCGGCGGCAGCAGCGCCTCGCCCGCCGGATGACCCAGATTGGCCAGCGACACCGCCCGGCCCCGGCGGGCCCGGAACCAGCGGCCCAGCGCCGTCATGGCGAGATGGCCGAACATTCCCTGCCCGCAGAAACGCAGCCCGATCAGGGCGATCCCCATCAGCCACAGCGTGGGCGCGAGGGCGAAGGCCAGCGCCAATCCGGCGAAGGCCAGCGCCAGAACCGGGGCCAGCCGTGCCGGCGCAACCCGGTCGGCCACGCCGCCGCGCGAGAACAGCAGTGCCGCCGAGGCCAGCGTCGCCGCGGTATAGATCAGCCCCCAGCTGCCGTCGGTCAGCCCGAAACGGTGCTTGATGTCGCCGGCAAAGAGCGAGATGAACCAGGTCTGGCCGAAGGCGGAGGCAAACGTGAGCAGAAAGCCGAAGCCGAGCCAGCGCCGGTTCTCGACGAGGAAACGCAGCATGTGGGTGCCCTAGCACTGCGTCGGGGCCGGAGCCAGCGAGCAGGGCGCGGTGCCTCGCGGGCTGCGGTGAGCCGGCAACGGACGCCGAAAACCTCTGCAACTGTCGCAATTCCTTCTTGCTTCGGGGGGCTTGAACGGGTTCCGTCGCCATCACGGATGACCGGTCCGGCCTTGCGGCCGGCCATCCGAGTTGGGAAAGAGGGGCATCATGAAACTGACACGGAAAAGGTCGCTCGGACTGGGCGCATCGGTCCTGTCGCTCTGCGCTCTGGCGGCGGGGGTGCAGGCACAGACCTCGCCGGTGATCATCGACAACGGCACGGTGCAATTGGGGGTGAATCCCGCGGGACAACTCATCCACTCGCCCCTGCAGATCGGCCTGACCTTCCTGCCCAGCCTCGACGCCGGCCTGCGTGCGGAGTCGCTGGCGCCCGGCTGTGACTGCGAGGGCTGGGGTATTGCCGATATGACGACCGGCGCCTTCGGTGAAGCGGGGCAGGCCTTCGGGATCAGCAATGTCTTCGATGCGCAGGTGCTGGTCAGCGGTACCGGGACGCGGGCGAACTCGGACGGCTCGGCGGCACTTTCGACCGCCCGCGTGACCGACGGCACGCTGAACCTTCTGGTTGAGCACGATCACACGCCATCGACGGCGACGCCCTATCTCTACCGCGTCGATGTCGGCATCCAGAACATTGCCGACGATCCGGTGGGCGACCTCGTCTATCGTCGCACGATGGACTGGGATATCCCGCCGCTGGAATTCAGCGAACTCGTCACCATCCAGGGCTGGCCGGCGGCCAATCTGATCGGATCGAGCGATGATGGTTTCGTGCGGGGCAACCCGAACATACCGCTTTCGACGCTTGCCTCGGATGCAGTGCTGAACGGCAACTTCTCGAATTCGGGGCCGGCCGATCACGGCGCGGCCTTCGATTTCTCCTTCGGCACGCTGGCGGTGGGCGGTACGCAGGAGTTCCAGATCTTCTACGGTGCGGCGCCGAGCGAGGCGGATGCGCTGAACGCGCTGGCAGCCGTGTCGGCCGAGGTCTACAGCCTCGGCAAGGTCGGCGACGACGAGGGTCGCGACGCGGGCACGCCGCACACCTTCATCTTCGGCTTCGCCGGGGTGGGGGGGACGCCGGTCGGCGGTGCGGCCTCCACGGTGCCGATCAACGTCCTGCCGGAACTGGGCGGCGCTCTTCTGGCGGCCAACCGGTCGCTCGTGTCCAGCCGGCTCGCGCCGCTCGCGGCCGCGCGGTTCCTCGGCGTGCGGCTTGATCACATGGATCCGGGCGAGGCGCTGGGCGACTGGACCTTCCACCTGCACGGGCTGACCGGGACCGGTCGGTTCCGCGGCACGGCAAACAATGTGGGCCATGGCTACAAGACCAGCGGTGTCGCCGTGGCGCTGGATCGCACCGTGCCGCTGGATGCGGGCATGTTCGACACCGCGGTGCTGGGCGCGCAGCTTGGCCGGTCGCAGGCGCGGGCGAAGCTGGATGATGGCGCGGGCGATGTTCGCGCAGATGCGACGGAGCTGATGCTTTACGGTCAGGCGGCGGGCAGCGCGGGGTATTTCATCGAGGGCACGCTGCATGTCGGCGACCTCAGCTACCGCCAGCGCCGGGTCGGGATGACTGCCGTGTTCAACTCCAGCCCCAAGGCCCGCGACATGGGCGCGATGATCCGCTTCGGTCGCAGCGTCGCAATGGGGCCGACCGAGGGGAGTGCCTCGGCGCTGGGCGGCTATGTCGAACTCTCGGCCGACCAGACCCGCGTCCGGTCCTATACCGAGGATAACGGCGGGCTGGCGATCGATGGCTACAGCGACAGCCGGCAGGCGGCCGGCGTGGGCGTGCGCTTCGACACGATCCTCGATCAGGGCGATCAGACGGTGGTGGCGGGGCTTGACGTCGCCGCGCTCTATGCCCGTGGCGGCAGCTATGACGCGCTGCAGTCCACCGTGGGCGGCTCGGTGGCGCGCCGCTCGGCAGACGAGCGCAGCGGCCCGGCCCTGCGCGTCGGCGCCTCGTTCACGGCGATCGACAGCGGCAACTGGGCGGCCAAGTTCCAGGTCGACGGCATGGTGTCGCGCGAGCGGCAGCGCAGCCTGGGCGCCTCGGCGGAATGGCGCATGCGCTTCTGATCGCGGCACGGACCGGCAGGTGAGCGGGCGGCCTCGCGGGGGCCGCCCGGTTTGCCTTCGCGCGGGGCGCTTCAGCGGCGCGGAAAGAGCCGGGCGGCCGCCTGCGCGCTGTACCGGCCGAGGCGCACATCCTCCTCCACGAGGGCTGGGTCGCGGTCTGCGGGCGGGCCGTAGCCGCCGCCGCCGGGCGTGCGCACGCGCACCCGGTCGCCGGGGCCGAGGGGTATGTCCTGTGCCTTGGAGAGGTGTTCGGGCACGCTCACCTGCCCGTCGCGGATGACCTCCACCCGGTTCAGGCCGCCGTCGCCGCCGCCGAGCACGCCCTGCGGCCCGGTGCGGCCATGATCCATCACGAAGGAAGCGCGGGCGCCACCGCGCAGCAGTTCGATCTCGTAATCCACGCCGAAGCCGCCGCGATGCGTGCCGGCCCCGCCCGAACCCTCGTGCAGCGCGTAGCGGCGATAGAGGACGGGGAACTGCTGTTCCATGATCTCGATCGGCGGCGCCTTGGAGATGCCGATGGTGGAGCAGCCGTTCGACAACCCGTCGTGATCGGCGTTGCCACCATAGCCGCCGCCCGAGATCTGATACATGACATAATCACGCCCACGCTCGGGGTCGTGGCCGCCCAGCGCGAAATTGCCCGAGGTGCCGGCAGGGGCGGCCGGCACCCGGTCGGGGATGGCCTGCACCAGCGCGGCGAAGACGGCCTCGGCGATGCGCTGGCTGACCTCGGCGGCGCAGCCGGAGACCGGGCGGGGATAGGCCGCGTCGAGGAAGGTGCCCGCGATCCCGGTGACCTCCAGCGGTTCGAAGGCGCCGGCCGAAAGCGGCACGTCGGGAAAGATGTGCCGCACGCCAAGATAGACCGAGGACAGCGTGGTGGCGCGCACCGAGTTCATCGGGCCGAGGCAGGGCGGCGAGGTTCCGGTGAAGTCGAACACCAGCCGCGCGCCTGTCCGGGTGACGGTCAGCGCGATGGTGAGCGGTTCGTTCACCACCCCGTCGCTGTCGATGAAGGCGCGCGCCTGCCAGCTTCCCTCGGGCAACAGCGCGATCATCGCCCGCATCTGCCGCGCGGCGATCCGGCGCATCTCGGCGATGGCCGCGGTCACGGTGGCGTCGCCATAGCGGTCGATGAGCGCGCCCAGCCGGTCCTCGCCCACCATCAGGGCGCCGGCCTGCGCGGTCACGTCGCCGATGCGCTGGTCCGCGACGCGGATGTTCGAGCAGATGATCTGCCAGATCTCGCGCACCATCTCGCCGCGGCGGAAGAGCTTCACCGGCGGCAGGCGCAGCCCCTCCTGCTCGGCGGCGATGGCCGAGGCGGAGAAGCCGCCGGGCACCATGCCGCCGGTGTCGGGCCAGTGGCCGGTGTTGGAGAGCCAGCAGAAGATGCGCCCCTTGCGCCAGACCGGCATGGCGAAGCGCACGTCCATCAGATGCGTGCCGCCCAGATAGGGGTCGTTGACGAT
>SLBI01000149.1 GCA_007126375.1 Paracoccaceae bacterium | reverse complement strand
GGATTTCGGCCGCTACTTCGCCTATGCCGAAGCCCGCCTCGCCCGCGCCGGCGTCGCGGTGCGGCTCGGCCATGCGGCGGAGGCCGATGCGGTGGCCGCACATGGCGCCGAAGTGGTGGTGCTCGCCACCGGCGCCCGCCCCGGACCGGAAGGCCTGTCCGAAGGCGGCGCGGCCCTGACCCTCGACGCCGCCGCCGCCGACCCCGGGGCGCTGGGGCAGAGCGTGGCCGTGCATGACGAAACCGGCGACTGGGGCGCGCTGGGCCTTGTCGAACACCTCGTGCGCACGGGGCGGCGGGTGCTGCTGACCACGCCCATCGCCGCGGTTGGCTGGCGCACCACGATCTATTCCACCACCGAGACGCGGCACCGCTGGCGCGCCGCGCGGGTGCGCATCCTGACCCTGCGACTGCCGCGCGCGCTGCAGGACGGGCGGCTGCGGCTGGAGGATCTCTCCACCGGCGAGCATGAGGAGGTCGGCGGCATCGACACGCTGGTGATCTGCCGCCACCCCGTCGCCCACAACCCGCTGGAGGCCGCGCTGACCGCACGCGGCATCCCGGTGCGGATGGCCGGCGACTGCCTCGCCCCCCGCACCGCGCTGGACGCGATCTTCGAGGGGCACGCGGCGGCGCGCGCGATCGCGCCGGGGCGGCGTCCGTGACCCTGCTCGTCACCGGGGCGAGCGGGTTTCTGGGGCTGAACCTGCTGCAGCATCTGGCGGGGCAGGGGCGGGATGTGGTGGCCCTCAGCCTCGACGGGCTGCCGGCGGCCTTCCGCCCCGTGCTCGACGGCCTGCCCGGCCATGTCGCCGAGGTCCGGGGCGACATCCGCGACGGCGATCTGCTGGCCGGCGTGCTGCGCGACCACGCCATCCGCCGCATCATCCACGGCGCCACCATCACCTCGGGGCCGGACCGCGAGGCGGAATCCCCCGCCGCCGTGCTGGACGTCAACGTCATGGGCAGCGCCCGGCTGATGGAATGCGCCTGCGCCGCGGCGGTGGACCGGCTGGTGCTGGCCAGTTCCGGCGCGGTCTATGGCGACGCCGCCTTCGGCCCCCGCCCGCCGGTCGAGGCCGACCCGCCGACGCCCGGCACGCTCTACGGCGTCTCCAAGGCGGCGATGGAGGGGGTGGCGCTGCGCCTCGCCGCGCTGCGCGGCCTGCCGGTGCGGATCGCCCGCATCAGCGCCGTCTTCGGCCCGTGGGAGCGCGCCACCGGCCAGCGCGACCTGTTGTCGCCGCCGCATCAGATCGCCCGCGCCCTGCTGCGGGGCGACCGCCCGGAGCTGCCCGCGGGTGGCGCCCGCGACTGGGTCGGCGCGGGGCATGTCGCCCGAACCCTCGTGGCGCTGGCCGACCGCGACGACCTGCCCGGTCCGATCTACAATGTCGGCGCCGGCGCGGTCTGGCACCCGCGTGACCTGCTGGCCCGCTTCGCCGCCCGCGGCATTGTTCCCGCGGCCGATGCCGCCGGGGTTCCCGTCGCCTTCAACGACCGGCTCGACGCGGCGCGACAGCCGATCGCCACTGCCCGCCTCGTCACCGACGGCGGCCCCGCGCACGACCTCGGGCGCGCGCAGGCGGATTTCGTGGACTGGGCGCTGGCCAACCCGGCGTGGTTCGACTGACCGCTCAGGCCGCGTCCGGCACCGTTTCCAGCTTCGCCATCAGCTCGGCCACCGGCATCACGTCGGCGTATTTCGAGGCCATGTCGAACAGGTTGACGGCGTGCGAGGTGGCGCTGCGATCGTAGACGCATTCCTGCGGCACCGCGACGCGGAAGTTGTAGGAGAAGGCATCCACCACCGTCCCGCGCACGCAGCCGCTGGTGGTGCAGCCGGTGACGATCAGCGTATCGACACCCATGTTGATCAGATAGCTCGCCAGCGGCGTGCCGAAAAACGCGCTGGGGTGGCGCTTGGGCAGCCGCAGATCCTCGGGCGCGGGGGCGGTCTCGGCGACGAAGTCGTAGCCCTTCGCGGCCACGCCCATAAGCGCGGGGATCTTCTCGGCCAGCCGGGCGTGGTCATGCGCCTCCTTCGGCGCGACATAGGGATAGAGCACCGGCCAGCCGCGGGCGCGGACCTGCCGCAGCAGCGGCACGATCGCCTCCACCGCCTGCCAGGCGACATCGCCGCAACTGGTGGGGTACTCGCGGATCGCTTCGTGGAACGGCATCGGCCGGCTGCCGGTGGTGCGGTACTGCACGTCGATGATCAGCAGCGCCGGCCTGCGGCCCAGCCCGGACGGCCCGCCGAAGCCGGCCGCGGCATAGGCGTCGAGTTCCGCCTGCGGGATCACGCCGGTCCAGGGGTGCATCGCCATTCCTTCCTCATGTCTCGTCCGGCGTGGCGAAGCGCGCCTCAAGAGCGTCCACCTCGGCCTTGCCGACCAGCCGCTGGCGTTCCTCGAACCGGGCCACGACGCCGCTGTCGTCGGTGATCATGCCGGCGCGGTGCAGTTCCTGCAGGGCGCGCTGCATGCCCAGGATGGCGCCCTGCAGCGCCGCGTTGGCATAGAGCACGATGCCGGCGCCCATCTCGGCCAGCATCGCCGCCGAGACCGGCGGCGTGCGCCCGCCGATCACCATGTTGATCAATTGGGGCACCGGCAGCGCCGCAATCACCCGGCGCAGGTCGGCCTCGGTCCGCGGCGCCTCGACGAAGGTCATGTCGGCGCCGGCCTCCACATAAGCGCGCGCACGGTCCAGCGCCGCCCCCAGTCCCTCCATCGCATAAGCGTCGGTGCGGGCGATTACCATGAGGTCGGGATCGCTGCGCGCCTCGCAAGCGGCGTGGAGCTTCTGCACCATCTCGCCCGCCGGGATCACCGCCTTGCCCTCGAAATGGCCGCAGCGCTTTGGAAAGACCTGATCCTCAAGCTGGATCGCGCTGGCGCCGGCACGCTCCAGCACCCGCACCGTGTGCCAGACATTGACCGGATTGCCGAAGCCGGTGTCGGCGTCGACGATCAGCGGCAGGGAGACGACATTCCGGATCGCGGCGACATGTGCGGCAAGTTCGGTGAGGCTGATGAGACCGACGTCCGGCAGGCCGAGATGGCCGTTGGTGACGCCGGCTCCGGTCACATAGAGCGCCTCGTATCCGGAATCGGCCACCACTCGCGCAGAAAGCCCGTTGAAGGCGCCGGGCACGACCAGCCCGCGACGCTCGGCCACGATGCGCCGCAGGCGGCGGTTCGGCCCTTCGGAGGCGAAAGGCACGGCCTGTTTCGCGTCAGGCGGAAGCGCGGTGTTCGTCACGGGGGTCTCGATGCTCCTGTAATGCGATGCGAAGGGTCTCGGTCGCGCGGGCGACATGAGCACGCATGGCCGCCTCCGCCGCCGCCGGATCACGGGCCTTCAGCGCGTCGAGGATCAGCATGTGTTCGCGAAACGCCTGCTGCGCGCGGCCGGGCTTGGCCGAGGCGCGATACCGGAAGATACGGATGAACTGGTAGAGATCGCCAAGCAGCGTGTCGATCAGCCGCTTGCTGCGGCTCGCGACGATGATCTGGTAATGGAAGTCGTAGTCGCCAGAGGACTGATAGTAGGCCCGCCCGTCCTGCAGATCGCTGTGGGTGGAATGATCGCCGAGGATGCGTTCCAGCCTGTCCAACTCGATCCCGGTCATCTGCTTCGCAGCCATACGGCAGGCGAGGCCCTCCAGCACCTCGCGCATCTGGAAGACCTCGATGATCTCCCCGGCCGAGGGGCTCGCGACGCTGACGCCGACATGCGGCTTGCGCACCAGCAGAGACTTGCCCTCCAGCCGGCTGATCGCCTCGCGCAGAGGGCCGCGACTGATGCCCAGGTTGCGTGCAAGTGTCGCCTCGGCGATGCGCTCGCCGGGTTCGAGATCGCCACGCAGGATCGCTTCGACCAGCATGTCCATCGCCTGGTCGGCCAGCGTCCTGCTCTTCGCCAGAGGTTCCATCTGCATGCCAAAGCCTACGCGACCATCAAAATTACTGTCAACAGTTGACACGACTGGTGTACATCACTCAAGCTGTATCTGTAGCGTAATGGCGAGAGGCGCGGAATGGCGCAGCCGGAACTGCACCTTGCGAACGCGACGGTCGTGCTCCCGGGCAGCGCCCCCGCCCGTGCCGATCTGCTGATCGGCGGCGGGCGAATCCTGCATGTAGGCCCCGTCGGCGAGGGCGTTGCCGCGCACGAGACCGTGGATCTTTCGGGGCTTACTGTGATGCCCGGCGCTGTGGACGTGCATCTGCACCTCGGCCATGGTAACGATATTTCTCGCCCTCGCACCCCCGAGGATGCGGCCCGGGAAACCGCCGCTGCCGCTTTGGGGGGTGTCACCACCTTCATCCCCTATATCATGGGCGCGAAGCCCTATGGGCCGGATTTCGAGGCGCTGGTGGCGGTGACCGAAGCCGGCGCGCGCATCGACTTCGGCTTTCACTTCATCGTCGCGACCGAGGGGCAACTGGCCGAACTGCCCCGCTACGTGCAGGAGTTCGGCGCGCCCTCGATCAAGTATTTCATGAACCTTCGCGGCAACGAGGGCGACCGCCTCGGTCTGCCGCCGACCGACGACGGCTTTCTCTGGCGCCTGCTGGAGGGGTTGCGCGATTGCGGCGGGATGCTTTGCCCACACCCCGAGAACATAGAGGTCGCCTGGGCGTTGCGCGACCGGCTCATGGCCGCCGATCCCGACGGGCGCGGCGGACTGGCCACCTGGAACGCCATGCGCCCGCCGGTAATCGAGGCCGAGGCGATCCGCCGGGCCGCCTATTTCGCCCGCGGCATGGCCGTGCCGGTCTATTGCGTGCACACCTCCTCGGCCGAGGCGTTGCGCGAGGCGATGGCCGAACGCGCCGCCGGCGGCCAAGTCTACATCGAGACCTGCAACCACTACCTCACCCATGACGAGACCTCGAACATCGGCGCCCGGGGCAAGATCAACCCGCCGCTGCGCCGGGCCGCGGACCGCGAGGCGCTCTGGGCGGCGCTGTCCGATGGTGGCATCGACACCGTTGGCACCGATCATGTTCACCGGTCTCTGGCGGCCAAGGACGGCGGTCTCTGGAAGGCCTCTCCCGGCTGTCCGGGGCTTGACACCTATCTTCCTGTCCTGGTGTCCGAAGGGCATCATCGTCGCGGCATCCCGCTCCAGCGCATCGCCGAGGTCACGGCCGAGACGCCCGCCCGCGTCATGGGCATGGGCGAACGCAAGGGCCGGATCGCCGCCGGTATGGACGCCGACCTCGCCATCGTCGATCTTGATGCGCAGTGGCAGGTGACGCCCGATGACCTCGCCACCTCGGCCGGCTATTCGATCTACGAAGGGCAGGCGATGCGGGGCAGGCTGGTGCACACGCTCTCGCGCGGGCGCTTCGTGCTGCGCGACGGGCAACTTGCAGCGGACGCCGCGGGACATGGCCGCTATCAGCGAAGAACGCTTCCAGGCTGACGTCGCGCCGCCGGGGAGGCCAATTGTGGGTTGCAGATGTTGACTGTCGACAAAACTCGTTGCCGGCTCACGACCATGGCCGATCCGCCGGGTGCCCTTGCGCCCGGACCCAAAATGAACCGGAACCGACCCAAGAGCTTTCAGGGAGAAAAGAACATGGGCACGCTCGCACGCTTCCCCCGACTCATTGCCGTGGCCGCCGTGGCCGCCGTGGCCGGCCTCGGTCTGGGCGCCGCCATTCCGGCCGGGGCGCAGACCTTCACCTGGAACTTTGCCAACGCGTATTCGCCGGGCGAGTTCCTCAGCGAGGAGATGCAGGGCTTCGCCGACCGGCTGCGCGAACGCTCCGATGGCACAATCGATATCGAGGTGCATCACGCCGGATCGCTGTTTCCCAACACCGAGATCCTGCAGGCCACACGCAGCGGCTTCGTCGAACTCGGCACGCAGCTGATGACCAACCTCGGCCGCGAGAACGCGCTGTGGGAGGTCGACGGGATCCCCTTCCTCGTCAACAGCTACGACGAGGCCAAGCTCTTGTGGGAGGTGTCGCGGCCGAGGCTGGAGGAACTCCTCGCCGCGGATGGGCTGCGGCTTCTCTATGCCGCACCCTGGCCCTCGCAGGGGTTCTTCTTCGACCGCGAGGTCAACACACTGGCCGACATCGAGGGTCTGCCCAAGCGCGCCTACAACCCCAGCACAACGCGCCTGGCCGAGCTGATGGGCACCACCCCGACCACCGTTCAGATCACCGAGATGCCGCAGGCCTTCGCCACGGGCCTGATCCGCGGGCTGAACACCTCGCCCACCACCGGCGTTCTCTACACCGCCTGGGAATACACTTCGCATTTCTACAACGCGAACGCCTGGCTGCCGAAGCAGATGATATTCATCCGCGAAGAGGCCTTCCAGAGCCTGCCGGCCGAGCTGCAGGACCTGCTGCTCGAGGAAGCCGCCATCGCCGAGGAACGGACCTGGGACCGCAGCGAGGAACTGGTCAGCAGCGCGGTCGCCACGCTCGAGGAAAACGGCATGACCATCGTGGTGCCAAGCGGGCAGCTGGCCGAGGAATTCGCCGCCATCGGCGAGACGATGCTGGCCGAATGGCAGGCCAATGCCGATGCCGAGGCCGCCGAGGTGGTGGCCGAGTTCCAGCGGCGGCAGGCCGAGTGACGGTGCAACCATGCCGATGAGCGAAAGCGAGAGTGCGGCGATCACGCAGCGGGCGGCCGAGATCTTCGGCCGCCCCTTCCTCGGCGATCCCCGGCTCGACCAGATGATGGGCGTGGTCTTCGCGCTGGCGGGCGAGGTGGCGGTGCTGCGCGCCGAGGTGCTGGCGCTGAAGACCGGCACGCAGGACCTCGACGCGGTGGACCGCGATCTGGCAGGTTTCGTGGACGAGATCCTGCGGCCCCTGCTGCACGAGGATTTCCGCGGCGAGTCCCTGCTCGCCGGACGGACCGGGGGAGACCGAGCATGACCTGTTCCTACAGCGGCGCGGCCTATCAGTCCTTTCTGCGCCACGCCAAGACGACGCTGATGGCCCGCCTGCACCCCGAGATGCTGCGCCGCGCCCGCGCCGCAGCCGCCGCGGGCGGTTTGCCCAACGATCCGATGGAGGCCGACGCCAGCCTGCGCGACCGCATGGGCGGCGACGGCACGTTCGGCTACTACAGCTGGCTGGAACGCTACATCCAGTTCTTCAAGTATCGCTCCCGCCACGGCCTCGTCGCCGAGGTGGCGCGCCCCGATGCGCCGTTCCGCGGCTGGATCGCGCCACCCGATGCGGCGAACCTCGAACTGGGGCAGATGCCGGTGCCCGCGTATTATTCCCTGGTGGATACCCACCAGCACCCCGGCAACCTGCACGGCGACGCCGACGCCGGCATCGTCTACAAGCTCAGCGCCGCCACCACCCAGCCGGGCGG
>SLBI01000239.1 GCA_007126375.1 Paracoccaceae bacterium | reverse complement strand
CGATGCTGGGGCCGCGCGGGTCCGGGCCGGGTTGGCAAGCCATCGTGGAAGGCATTCACGATCGGGACCGCATGCTGGGCATGCTGCGCAAAGGGATCGATTCGGCACTGCCCGACCAGATGGCAGCGATCGCGCCTGCGCTCGATTTCTTCGAGGGCGAGCTTGGCCGGCGCATCCTGCGCCTGGAGATCTCGGCCCGTGAGGCGATGCTGGATACCGAGGTCGACGAAGCCGCGCGCGAGGGCTGGGCGAGGTTGCAGCAGACCGAAGCCGCGCGCGCCGCACAGCTGCTCCGGCTGGCCGAGGCGGGTGACCTGATCGAGGAGAACGTCGTCGGTGGTCTCAATTCCACTTTCGCCTTCTATCGCGGGCTGATGGACAGCGGTGCCTCCGGGTTCGGAATGGGCCAGCAGGACATGCTGGCCGATGTCTGGTCGCAGGAACCCGAGATACGCGCCGAGATCGAAGCCTGGCTGTTCGGCTATCTGGCGCTCGCCTACGGTCCGCTCGGCACGGATGACCTCGACGATTATGTCGCCCTGTTCGAGAGCGAAGCCGGGCAACAGCTCAACGCTGCGCTCTTCGCCGCCTTCAATGCAATGTTCGAGACACTCTCGCATGATCTCGGCCTTGCTGCGGGTCGGATGCTGGCCGGCGAGGATCTGTGAAGCGATGCAGCGGCCAGCCCCGGCGAAAGGCTTGACACCGCGTGTTTCGTCGCCGATATGGCAGGCTTCGAACGGGGAGTGCCCCGTTTTCGTATCGGTGGGCGACGGCTGGCGTAACATTGCGCTGCGTCGTCCCGACATGGCCCCTGACGGGGCGCGCTGCCCGAAGGCGCACTGGCACGAACACCCGCGGCAGGGGCCCCGGGGGCCGCAGGGCGCGACGAGAGAAGGACGAGGATGATGTTCGCGGTTCTGAAGACCGGCGGAAAGCAGTATCGGGTCAAGCCCGGCGACGTGCTGCGGGTGGAGAAGCTGCCGGCCGAGGCCGGCCAGACGGTGCGTTTCGACGAAGTGCTGATGCTCGGCGGCGCTGCGCCCGTGGTCGGCGCCCCGCGCGTTGACGGGGCTGCAGTCGAAGCCGAGGTGCTGGAGCAGGTCAAGGGCGACAAGGTGATCAGCTTCGTCAAGCGCCGCCGGAAGCACGGCTCGCAGCGGACACGCGGGCACCGCCAGCAACTGACCGTGGTGCGCATTACCGGCATCACCACCCCGACCGAGTGAAGGAGGACAAGAGATGGCGCACAAGAAGGCAGGTGGCTCCTCCCGCAACGGCCGCGACTCCGCGGGTCGTCGTCTGGGCGTGAAGCTCTTCGGCGGCCAGACCGTCGCCCCCGGAAACATCATCCTGCGCCAGCGTGGCACGAAATGGTGGCCGGGCGCGGGGGTCGGCATGGGCCGAGACCACACCATTTTCGCCGTGACCGAGGGGCAGGTCGCCTTCCACCGAGGGCTCAAGGGACGCACCTTCGTATCGGTGCTCCCCGCCGCGGAGGCCGCAGAGTAACCGATCCTTCACGCCCGACAGGAATAGGGGGGTCGGTGGAGGAACCGGCCCCCTTGTTCGTGGGTTGGTTGGCATAATGGGGCGCGGCGTGCGGCGTGGGTCCGACGTCACGCAGGGGGGCTGAGCGGCGTCATGCAACGGCGCATGCCGGCCGGGAGGACGCGAGATGACACTGAATACCGTCCCGAAACTGCCGGAGATCGCGGCCGACCGCTTCCTTCTGCGTCCGGTCAGGCTCTCGGATGCGGGTCTGCTCGCGCTTCATGCCGGTGACCGGCGCGTCGCGCGGGGCACGCGTTCCATCCCGCACCCCTTGCCTCCGGGTGCCACCGAAGCCTTCGTTGCCCGTGCCATGTCGGGGCAGGCACCCGAGGATGTGTGGGTGATGGACGGCTCGGTGCAGGGTTCGGCCGAGGTGCTCGGGGTGATCAGCCTCACCCGGCTGGATCGCGACCAGAGCCAGATCGGTTATTGGGTGGCGCCGGCGTTCTGGAACACCGGCGTGGCCACGCAGGCGGTCCGCCGGCTGATCGAGGCGAATCCGCACGGCGCGCGCACGCTGTTCGCCGAGGTGTTTCAGGACAACCCCGTTTCAGCACGCGTGCTCACGAACTGCGGATTCGAGTACCTCGGCGATGCGGAGGCGTTTTCGGTGGCGCGCGGCAGCCGCGTGCCGACCTGGACCTACCTGCATCGCATTGCCTGATGGCTGACCTTTACCCGATGGCCCTGCCGTCGCAATCTGGTTCCGACGGGATCGATCGGGGAGGCGACATTGGCGGCGATGACTCCGGGGGCAATGGGTGAGGTTCTGACCGGGCTTTGCGCCCGGGCGCCGGTGATCCCGGTATTGGAGATCGAGGATGTTGCCGGAGCCCGCCCGCTGGGAGAGGCGCTGGTGTCTGGCGGATTGCCGGTGCTCGAGGTGACCTTGCGCACCGCGGCAGCCCTCGACGCGATCGCGGCCATTGCCGCGTTGCCGGGGGTAACGGTCGGCGCCGGCACGTTGCTTGCCCCTGACGACGTGGGCGCGGCCAAGGCTGCCGGTGCCGCCTTCGGTGTGGCGCCCGGGGCGACCGACCGTCTGCTGGATGCGGCGGAAACCGAGGGGCTGCCTCTGCTGCCCGGCGTCGCGACCGCCTCGGAAGCGATGCGCCTTATGGAGCGCGGCTATCGCCTGCTGAAGTTCTTTCCGGCCGGTCCGGCGGGTGGAACTGCCATGTTGTCTGCACTCGCCGGCCCTCTGCCGATGCTGGGTTTCTGCCCCACGGGCGGCATCGGACCGGAAAATGCAGGGGAATACCTGGATCTTGCGAATGTCGCTTGCGTCGGTGGCAGCTGGGTGGCGCCGCGTGCCATGATGGCGGCAGAAGACTGGGCAGGCATCCGGCGCCTCGCCAATGCGGCCGCCGCGCTGCGCTGACGGCCGGGGGCGCCATCGGACCACCGTTACCGCTCCGAACTGCGGCCGCAAACCGACCGCAAACGCGGCGCATGTGATAGGGTGCCGGAGCGCCGGGTACGGCGCGTCGGAAACTTGAAACCGGAGCTGTCCTTCAGGTCTTTGCATGAATGAGTCGACGAGCGGACCGGTGCGTCGCCGAAGGGTATTCTACATTCCCGGCTACGATCCCTTTCCAGCACGCCGCTACCGCGAGCTCTATCGCCGCGAGGGTGAGGCGCAGGCGCGCATCTCGCGTTATCGGTTGCAGGTGCTGCCTCGGACCGGGCCGGGATACGGCTGGCATGTGATGGCGCAGATCGACGGCCGGCGGACCGAGACGGAATTTCAGGTGCTGGTCTGGGCCGACCTCGTGCGCGGCTCGATGGTGCGGGGCGTGGCCGGCACATATGGACTTCTTGCGCGGACATTCTGGATCTATCTTTCCACCGGCGCGATGGGCCGTCTGTTCCGGCTGCGCCGCGGCCCGGTGATAACGGCCATGTATCCGGTCGTGGTGTTGCTGGGCCAGTTGCTGCTGGCATTGGGGCTGGGCTGGGCGATCTGGCGCATGACGGCAGCAGTGGTGCCCGGCGCAGGGGCGGTTATCGGCGTGCCGGCCGGCATGGCAGCGGGCTGGGCGATCCTCGTCGGGTTCCGCCGTCTCGACCGGCGGCTCTATGCCCGATATCTGCTGCACGACTACGGTTTCACCGCGCAGCACCGCGGCCGCACCCCGCCCGAGCTTCGGACACGGCTCGACGACTTCGCCGCCGAGATCGGCCGGGCGCTGGCCTCCGAGGTCGACGAGGTACTGATCGTCGGCCACTCCTCCGGGGCGCATCTGGGCGTGGAGACGCTGGCGCAACTGCTGCGCGGCGGTGCCGTGCGGCCAGAGGGACCTGCCCTCGCCTTCCTGACGCTGGGGCAGGCGATCCCGATGCAGAGCTTCCTGCCCGAGGCCCGGCGGCTGCGTGCCGATCTGCACTTGCTGGCGGGGTCGAACAGCCTGACCTGGGTTGATGTCTCGGCCCCGGGAGATGGCTGCTGCTATGCACTCTGCGACCCGGTTGCAGTGTCCGGGGCGGCGCCGGGCAACAAGCGCTGGCCACTTGTCGTCTCGGCCGCTTTCAGCCAGACGCTGCTGCCCGACACCTGGAAACGGCTGCGGCGGCGATTCTTCCGGCTGCATTTCCAGTATCTATGCGCCTTCGACGGCCCATCGCATTACGACTATTTCCGTATCACCGCCGGCCCCGAGACCTTGGCGGACCGTTATGCCGGCCGCACCCCTTCGGCAAGCCGCAAGGAAACGGTATTGAGTCCCCATACCGACCGGACGGCGGCATGAGGCCGGATGGCGCACCCAACCGGCCACCGAAGCCCGCGGCGCGCGCCGGGCGCGTGGGACTGTGGCGCTATATGCGGCTCTTCCGCCAAGATATCCTCTCGGCACAGCCGGCAAGGCTGTATCGCGCCTGGATGGCCGAGTTCCGCACGCCCTTCTTCCGTTCCTTCCTGTGCAACGACCCGGCGCTGGTGCGACTGGTGCTGCAGAAACGACCCGAAGATTTTCCGAAATCGGCGCGCATCGGCGAGGGGCTTGCGCCGCTGCTCGGCCGCTCGGTTTTCGTGACCAACGGCGAAACATGGGCGCGGCAACGGCGCATCATCGACCCGGCCTTCGAGGGCGGCCGGCTGCGCGAGAGCCATGCCGCCATGTGGGCGGCGGGGCAGGCGGCGGTGGCGCGCATGCCCGAGGGCGAGGTCGAGATCGAGGCGCAGGCAAGCCATGTCGCCGCCGATGTTATTTTTCGCACCCTGTTCTCGATCCCCATAGAGGACGAAACCGCAGCCGGCGTCTTTGCCGCCTTCCGCGCGCATCAACTCAGCCAGCCGATCCTGAACCTTGCCGCACTTCTGCCGCTGCCGGGATGGCTGCCGCGGCCCTACCGGCGCGCCACCCGGGGCACGGCGCGGGAAATCCGCAGCCTGATCGCCCAACTCACCGCGAATCGGATGGCCCAGATCCGGGCAGGGACGGCGCCGGCGGATCTGGCGACGAAGATCATGACCACGCCGGATCCGTTGACGGGACGTTGTTTCGATACCGGCGAAATGGCCGACCAGGTGGCAATCTTCTTTCTGGCCGGGCATGAAACCAGTGCCGCCGCGCTGGCCTGGGCATTGCTGATGCTCGCGCTGCATCCCGATGTGCAGGCCCGGGTCGCGGCGGAGGCTGTGGCGCTTTCGGATGATTTCTCAAGTGTTTCCGGGCTTAAGTTGACACGTTCTGTCTTGCGCGAGACACTGCGGCTCTACCCGCCGGTGCCGATGATGGTGCGTGAGGCAGCGGGCCCCGAACAGTTTCGCGACCGCACCGTCCCACGTGGGGCGCAGATCGTACTCAGCCCATGGCATCTGCACCGGCACGAGAGGCTCTGGCCCGATCCTGATGCCTTCGATCCCGAGCGCTGGATGGATGGCCGCGCGGCCGAACCGGCGCGCGCGGCCTATATTCCGTTTTCTGCCGGGCCACGTGTGTGCCCGGGCGCCGGTTTTGCCATGGCCGAGGGGGTGTTGCTGCTGGGTCTGCTCGTCCGTGCCTTCCAATTCGCGCCGGTGGCGGGCCCGCTGCCGGTCCCGCAGGCACACCTTACCGTGCGCGCACGCGACGGTATCCGTCTGTCGGTCGTCCGCCGGCAGGGAACCGACGCGGCCTGAGGCTGCTCAATCGACGCTCTGCCGCTGCCGTTCGGCCATGGCCTGGGCTTCGCGCAGGCGCGGATGATCCTGCCGGTCCAGCGCCCAGCCGGCCAGCCGCGCCGCCAGGCCGTGCCGCTGGCGCGTGGCCAGTCGCGACAGCAGTCGCAGCACATACGGCAGATGCTCGCGCCGTCCCGCACGGTAGAGCCGGTGGAAGCCTGCCGCATCGAGTTTGCCATCGGCCGCATGCCGCAACAGCGTGTCGAGCAGCCCGGTGCGCGCCAGTGCCGTCTCCAGCCGGCCGCCCATGTGCCGACATCGCAGCCGCGAAACATGGGGGCGCGCAAAAAGCGCCGCATGCATCGCGTCCTGCGTCCGGTCGGGGTCATAGAGCAGAAAGACCGCCGCGGCGCCATCGGTCATGTCCGGCCCGTAGCCGTAGCGTGAGGTGAAATCAAGGCGCCGAGCGCGGGGAAATCGCCCATCCCATTCCGCCCGATCGGGATCGAGGGTGGCTTGCGGGCGCACCGCGATCACCGTCGCGCCGGGCGCGGCCACGGAGAAGGCCGCCGCGGCATAGCCGCCCATGTCGGCACCGTAGAAAACGACCCGATCGAAATCCTCGAAGAAGCTGTCATCCAATTGCCGATCGAACCAGGCCCATACGGCGGGGTCGCGATACCATGTCTCGCCGTCGGCGATGAGCGCCAGATATGACCATCCTTCGCTGCGCGCGAGCGCAAACCCGGGCGGCATCTGTCCGCCGCCGGCCGTGCGGATCGTATCGACGCTGTCGAAGGTGACCAGCAGGATCGGGCCGTCATCGACGAAAAAGGCCGCGTGCTGTGACCCGAGCGGCTGATAGTACCCGAGTTCCTCGCCAATCTCCTCGATCCGGGCAAACCAGGCGTCGCGGGTATCGGCGCCGGCCGCGTCCGGTGTGCCGGACCTTTCCCTGATGCTACCGCCTTCCATGCCTGTCCCCTGTTCGTGCCCGCGCCACCCAATTCATCGCACCAGCGGGTGGCCAGAGTTGGCAGGTTTTGCGGCGCAGTTGGGACAATGGCGAACGTGCCGTCAATGCCGGCTGCCGAACCGGCAACCGGCTGCAGATCAGAAGAACGCCTGCAACCCGGTCTGTGCCCGGCCGAGGATCAGCGCATGCACGTCATGCGTGCCCTCATAGGTGTTGACCGTCTCGAGGTTGATCATGTGGCGCATCACCTGATACTCGCCCGCGATCCCGTTCCCGCCATGCATGTCGCGGGCCAGCCGCGCGATGTCCAGCGCCTTGCCGCAGTTGTTGCGCTTCACCAGGCTGATCATCTCGGGCGCGGCGCGCGCCTCGTCCAGCAGCCGGCCGACGCGCAGGCTGCCCTGCAGGCCCAGCGCGATTTCGGTCTGCATGTCGGCGAGCTTCTTCTGGAACAGCTGCGTCTGCGCGATCGGCCTGCCGAACTGTACCCGGTCGAGCCCGTATTGCCGCGCGGCGTGCCAGCAGAACTCCGCCGCCCCCATCGCGCCCCAGCTTATGCCGTAGCGGGCTCGGTTGAGGCAGCCGAAGGGACCCTTCAGCCCCTCCACACCGGGCAGTAGTGCGTCTTCGCCGACCTCGACGCCCTCCATCACGATCTGGCCCGTGATCGAGGCCCGAAGGCTCAGTTTGCCGGGGATCTTGGGCGCCGACAGCCCCTTCATCCCCTTATCCAGCACGAAGCCTCGGATCTTGCCGCCATGCGCGTCGGATTTTGCCCAGACAACAAACACATCCGCAATCGGGCTGTTCGATATCCAGGTCTTGGAGCCGCTGATGCGAAAGCCGTCTGCCGTCTTCTCGGCACGCGTCTTCATGCCGCCGGGGTCGGACCCCGCGTCGGGCTCGGTCAGGCCGAAACAGCCGATCAACCTGCCGGCGGCGAGGCCGGGGAGGTATTTCTGCCTTTGCTCTTCGGTCCCGTAGGCATGGATCGGATACATCACCAGGCTCGACTGCACGCTCATCATCGAACGATAGCCCGAGTCCACCCGCTCGACCTCGCGCGCGATCAGCCCGTAAGCGACGTAGCCGGCGCCCAGACCGCCATGAGCCTCGGGGATGGTGACCCCGAGCAGGCCCATATCGCCCATCTCGGCAAAGATCGCGGGATCGGTATCTTCCTCGTCGAAGGCTTCGATCACGCGGGGCTGCAGCTTTTCCTGGGCATAGGCCCGGGCGGCATCGCGCAGCATCCGTTCTTCTTCGGTAAGCTGATCGTCGAGGCGGAACGGGTCTTCCCAATCGAACCGGCCCAGTTCGGGCGCATCCTTCGCCCTGATCGGTGTCGCATCGTTCATGCGGGCTACCCCCATCGATGAAGTTGTCTGGCATGTAGCGCAACCCGGCAGTGGGGGCAATGCGCAAGCCGCGAGGTTGATCTGCGTCAATGCAGCGGGCAGGAAGAATCGGGTATCTTGAATACAGCTTCGGCGTCCTTCGCGTCGCCCGGCCCGACCTCCCTGTCCCCGGCGCGCTGCGCATGGGAACCTGACACCGCACTCTCCGGAGTTGCGGTGTCTCTGTTTCACCGAGGACCGCGCTCTTTCCGGCAACTGCCTCAAGCCGGCCGCGGCTGCCTTGTTGCCGGGTTGCGGCTGCGCCATAGTGCTGTCGGCGCAGCGCATCGAAGCAGGCGGCGCGGCGCCGAGGAGGGCTGGATGCACGCGCTGGTCTCGCTTTTCATCGCAGGAATCTCGGTGGTTTTGGTCACCGCTGCGCCGCTGGCCGCACAGGACGGCAACGCCTCTGCGGTCGGTGGTGAGGAAACCGGGTCACTGCCCGAATTGCCCGGCCAGCGGTCTTCGGCCTTTGCCGATGCGGTGGCCTTGTGGCTCGAGGATGACGAGGCGGCGGCACTGCCGGAGCTGGCGACCCTGGCGCAGGCGGGAAATCCTTCGGCACAGATGCTGCTGGCGCTGATCGACAAGACGCCGGCGCTGCAGGGGCCGTGGCTGGCGCGGCTGCCGCGCGAGGAACGGCTGGCGCTGATGCGCATGCCGGGGGGCATTTCCGGGCGCAGCTGGATGCACGAGGCCGCCACCACGCTGCCGCTTGCCGAACTGTGGCAGCGGATGTGGGAGGTGACGGCGTCGGTCGATCTGCCGCTCGAGTTTGCGGCTGCGGGCGAACCGCGGGCTGCACGCGAAGCGGCGCTGATCCTGGCGGCGCGCGAGGTACGGGGGTTCGACCGGATCGCCGATGCGCCCGGCTATCCCCCGTCACTGCGCTATCTCGCGTGGCGCGAGCGTCCTCCCCAAAGAGCGGCGGAGACCGCGTCCGACCTTGCCACCCTTGACCCCGGCGATCCGCAACGCAGTCTTTTCGGGGGCAGAGCATCGGAGCCGCCCCCGGACGGCGCCGCCCTTGCGCATTGGCTGCTGTCCACGCCGGAGGCGGCGCCGATCGCCGCGCTTTGTTCCGATCGCTGTCCGGAAACCCGGAGTGACTGCGCCCTCGCGGCCTGGGATGCGCTGGCGAGCCACCGCGCGTTGCTGATCCTCGGCAGCCCGTCCGAGCGCTTGATCCCTGCGGAAGTCTTTCTTTCCAGCCGTCGCGGACAGGCCACGATCCTGCGGCGCATCATGCTGGCGGTCGATGCGCGCGGCCGCCGGCTGCAGATCGCCCGCGCAGAGGATCGCGACCAGTGCCTGGCCGGGCTGATCGAGTCGGAAACGCAGCGTTACATGCCCAAACGCGATTGAACCGGTGCGGCGGCATCGCTGGCCTTCAGGCAAAGAGGCGTTTCACCCTTCGGCGTGGGCTGCTATGTGCGCGCCGACGGAGGCTGGAGAGGGGGCGACATGTTCGATCTTACGGGCAAGGCGGCGCTGGTCACGGGCGCCTCGGGCGGGATCGGCGCGGCCGTGGCCCGCGCGCTGCACGGTGCTGGCGCAACGGTCGTGTTGTCGGGAACCCGCGAAGCCCCGCTCGCGGCGCTGGCCGGGGCACTGGGCGAGCGGTCGCACGTCCTGCCCTGCGATCTGGGCGATGTGTCGGCCGTGGAGGCGCTCCCTGCGGCTGCATCGGCCGCGGCAGGGGGGCTCGACATTCTCGTCAACAATGCCGGCATCACTCGCGACGGGCTGGCCATGCGCATGTCGGATGACGACTGGCAGGCCGTGCTGGAGATCAACCTGACCGCCGCTTTCCGGCTCTCGCGCGGGGTGCTGCGAGGCATGATGAAGGCGCGTTGGGGCCGGATCGTCACCATCACTTCGGTGGTGGGGGCGACCGGCAACGCCGGGCAGGCGAACTATGCCGCCGCCAAGGCCGGGCTGGTCGGAATGTCGAAAAGCCTTGCCGCGGAGGTGGCGAGCCGCGGCATCACCGTGAACTGCGTCGCGCCGGGCTTCATCGAGACGGCGATGACCGAGACGCTGGGCGAGGCGCAGCGCGAGCGGTTGCTGGGCCAGATTCCGGCCGGCCGTATGGGGGTGCCGGAGGATGTGGCCGCCGCGGTGCTCTACCTCGCCAGCCCGGCCGCAGGCTACGTCACCGGTGCCACGCTGCATGTCAACGGCGGCATGGCGATGCTCTGAACGCCTCCGGCGCGGCCACTGGCGGAGCCCGCCCCAGCGATCTCATGACCTGCCGGAACACGACAGGCTTGCCGACGGAGCGGGCGATTCGGACATCGGCGCCGCGAACGACCTCAGGCGGCGTCGCGCCTGGCGCGGCGCCGACCGACGGCGCCGAGGGTCGCGAGACCACCAAGCAGCAGGAACACCGATGCCGGCAGGGGGATGGGCTGCACGCTGGTCCTGATCGAGACACCATCGATGGAGAGATAGGACCGGGTGAGCGTGGCCGGGTCGAGCTGGAAACTGAGGACGGCGGTCGCGGATGTGGCAAGGAAGCCGACATTCTGCAGATCCCACCCGTCGCCGAGGTTCAGCAGCCCTCCCGTTCCGATCGGCGTTCCGTCGATCAGCGCCTGAATGGCGCCTGCACCAGTGTAGCCGGGTCCGGTTTCGGCGCCGAAATTGGCCGCATACCACGACAGTACATAGTTGGTGTTGGGCACAAGATCGAAAATGGTGGTGGCAATGCTCTCGTTGAAGGTCGCACCATCGACGACGGCGATCGGGTCGCCCCCGATACCCACCCACGTCCCACCGTCCGGCGAAACCGACGGCGTTGCCGCGAAGGGGATGCCGCCGCCCACATTGTTGTTGACGTCGTTGGTGTCGGGCGACTGCCGAGCGATGCTCCAGCCCGGCGGCACGACCGAGTTGCCGACCGGGCCGGTCAGCGAGCCGTTGGTGATCGTCGCGGCGCTGGCGGACGCCACCGACAGGCCGATGGCCGCGAATGTCATGGCAAAAAGGCGCATTTCCATTCTCCTCGTTCAGAAGAACGACGGTGACAGAAAGTACGCGTGCGAAGCAAGAAGAACTTCCCGCCTGCCACTCGCCCCAGACGTGTGGCGCGTGCCCTCGAGAGCGATGCGGCATCGATCAGGCAGGGCGCCCGCGCTGCCGACGCGGCCGGTCGGCACTCGGGCAGCCGACCTCCTTCGGCGCGGGGCGGACCAGAGGCACTCGGGCGCACCGCCGGGTCGATCATTCGGGCGCTCCGCCCGCGTTACCTGCCGGCCAGCGAGAGTGCCGCGCCTGCCGCCCTGGGTCAGTTGGAGGAGGCGAGGCGGAGGCCGCCGGAGTCCTTCCGCGGGCGGGGGGTGTCGCCGTTCTCGTCGATGAAGTCGAGCACGAGCGGGCGGATGTTGTTGCGCCAGGACTTGCCGGCGAAGATGCCGTAGTGCCCGGCGCCGGGTTCGACATGCTGGGCCTTCTTGCTGTCCGGAAGGCCGGTCAGAAGGTCCAGTGCTGCCAGACACTGTCCGGGCGCCGAGATGTCGTCGTTGGCGCCCTCGACGATTTTGACCGCGACATCGGTCACCGCGCCGAAATCGACCTTGTGGCCGGCGACCTTGAAGTCGTTGCGGGCGATCTCGCGGTTCTTGAAGATGCGGTAGACCGTCGACATGTAGAATTCGGCCGGCATGTCCATCACCGAGAGATACTCGTCGTAGAAGCGGTTGTGCTGGTCGCGCTCGCGCCCTTCGCCCTTCGACTCGGCAATGATCTTGTCGGCGAAGGCCTGTGTGTGGCGTTCGGCGTTCATCGAGATGAACGAGGAAAGCTGGGCGAGGCCGGGATAGACCATGCGCCCCGCGCCGGCGTATTTGAATCCCACCCGTTGAAGCGCAAGGTGTTCGAGCTGGCCCATCGTGACGCGCCGACCGAAGTCTGTCACCTCCGTCGGCGCGGCGTCGGGATCGACCGGACCGCCGATCAGCGTCAGCGTGCGCGGCTGCGCGTCAGGCTCGAGCTCGGCCAGATAGGCCGTCGCGGCAAGCGCCAGCGGTACCGGCTGACAGACCGCGATCACATGGGTATCGGGGCCGAGATGGCGAATGAAATCCATCAGGTAAAGGGTATAATCCTCGATGTCGAACTTGCCGGCCGATACGGGGATGTCGCGGGCATTGTGCCAGTCGGTGATCCAGACCTCGGCATCGGGCAGCAGGCTGGCGACTGTGGAGCGCAGAAGCGTCGCGTGATGGCCCGACATTGGCGCACAGAGAAGGATGCGGCGCTGTTTCTCGGGCCGGCCCAGCACCTTGAAGCGCACGAGATCGCCAAAGGGGCGGGCAACCTCGGTGTGTCGTTCGACGAGATGGTCGCGTCCGTCCTCGGCGACGACGGTGCGGATGCCCCAGTCCGGTTTGATCACCATCCGGGCGAAGCTGCGCTCGGTCACCCGCCCCCAGGCCGACATCACCTTGAACATCGGATGCGGGGCAAGACCCCAGACCGGATAGGAGGCAAAGGCGCGGGCCGAGGCGCCCATCCATTCGTTGGTGTTGCGGATTGTCTCCATCATGTCGTAGGTGAACATGTAACGCATGTAGTCCTCTCCGGGGGGCTGCCCCGCTGACGGTGTGACGCCGCTACTCCCCCGGATCGGCGGCGCTATGCTGCAGAGCGGCACGATAGGGGGGAATTCGCTGCATGACAACCGAGCAACAAGACATGGGCGAGAAACTCGAACGGCTCAACGAGAACATCGAGAGGATCGAAGCCCTCTCGCAGCGCCTGGTTGCTGCGCTGGGGCGCAAGCAGCCGGTGCGTCAGGCTCTGCAGGCGCCCGATCAGGATCTCTTCATGAAGGCCGCGGCCGCCTACATGGCCGAGATGGTCCAGAACCCCTCCAAGATCCTCGAACAACAGGTGAGCTACTGGGGCAAGGCGCTCAAGCACTACATCGAGGCGCAGGAGGCGCTGCGCTCGGGCAAGTTCGTGGCCCCGGCAGACAACACCCCGAAAGATCGGCGGTTTTCGAATCCGTTGTGGCAGACACACCCGTATTTCAACTTCATCAAGCAGCAGTATCTGCTGTCCTCCGAGGCGATGCAGCGGGCAATCGACGGGCTCGACCATCTCGATGCCAAGGACAAGCGGCGGGTGGAGTATTTCAGCCGGCAGATCATCGACATGTTCGCGCCGACCAATTTCCTCGGCACCAATCCGGAGGCCCTGACGCGCGCCGTCGAGACCGACGGCGACAGTCTCGTCAAGGGGCTGGAAAACCTGGTGCACGACATCGAGGCCAATGACGGCGAGCTGCTTGTGACGCTCGCCGATCGTGAGGCGTTCAAGGTCGGTGAGAACCTTGGCACGTCGCCGGGGCAGGTGGTGTATCGCAACCGGATGTTCGAGCTGATCCAGTATGCACCGACGACAGAAAAGGTGCACGCGACACCGCTGATCATCTTTCCGCCCTGGATCAACAAGTTCTACATTCTCGACCTGAAACCGCAGAACAGCCTGATCAAGTGGATCGTTGATCAGGGCTATACGCTCTTTGTCGTCTCTTGGGTCAACCCGGATGAATCCTACACCGACGTTGGCATGGATACCTACGTCGAGGAAGGGTATCTTGAGGCGCTGCGGGTGGCCCGGGAGATTACCGGAGAGGACAAGGTCAACGTCGTCGGATACTGCATCGCAGGGACGACCCTTGCCCTGACACTGGCGTTGATGGAAAAGCGCAAGGACAGATCGATCCGCTCGGCCACCTTCTTCACCACACTGACGGATTTCTCGGACCAGGGCGAGGTTGGGGTCTTCCTGGACGACGATTTCGTCGACGGGATCGAGCGCGAGGTCGGCGAACGCGGCTATCTGCATTCCTTCTTCATGTCGCGGACCTTCTCGTTCCTGCGGTCGAACGATCTGGTCTATGGGCCGGCGATCCGCAGCTACATGATGGGCGAGGCGCCGCCGGCCTTCGACCTGCTCTACTGGAACGGGGATTCCACCAACCTGCCGGCGCGGATGACGGTGGAATATCTGCGCCGGCTCTGCCAGCGGGATGAATTCGCCAGCGGCAGCTTCGATCTGGCCGGGGAAAGCCTGTCACTGCGGGGCGTTAAGGTTCCGGTCTGCGCGATCGCCTGCGAGACGGACCACATCGCCGCATGGCGGTCGTCGTTTCGCGGAATTGCCAAGATGGGCAGCCGCGACAAGACCTTCATTCTCGCGGAATCCGGCCACATCGCCGGGATCGTGAACCCGCCGGCACGGCGCAAATACGGCTATTACATCAGTGACGCGGCGCTGGACGACCCCGATACCTGGCGTGCCGGGGCCGCCCGGCAGGAGGGGTCCTGGTGGCCGCGGTGGGAGGAATGGCTGCGTCGTCGATCGGGCCGGATGGTTCCGGCGCGCGCTCCGGGTTCAGCCGTTCACCCGCCGCTGTGCCCGGCGCCCGGAACCTACGTTCTCACCGATCCGGACCGTTGAGGCCGGATCGGAGTTTCTTGCTGCATCGCAGCAACCCCCCTTGCAATGCTGCGATGCAGCATCTATATTCTGGCCATGGTTGCAGAGGGGGCCGGTCCCCCGAAAGGAGTGAGACCCATGGCCAAGACGAACGACTACACCAAGGTGATGCAGGACATGATGGCCGCCTTCCCGGTGGACACGAAGTCCTTTCAGGATGCCTTCAAGACCTCGGCCGCGCTCGGCGAGAAGATGAGCAAGGTGGCTCTGGAAGCCGCAGAGAAATCGACCGAGATCTCGACCCGCTGGACCCGGCAGACGCTTGCCGGCCTCGGCGAGATGTCGAAGATGCGCGAAGAGCCGACGGACTACACCAAGGCGATGACCGACTTCGCCTCGTCCTCGGCCGAAACCGCCGCCGAGAACATGGCCGCCTTCGCCGAGGTGGCGAAGCGCGTGCAGATGGAGACGGTCGAACTGATGCTGGCGGCTGGCAAGGACATGTCGGAAGACGCCACCTCGGCGATGAAGAAGGCCACCGCCGATGTGACCGCCGCCGCCAAGAAGGCATCCGTGGCGACCGCGCCGGCGAAATAAGCCGAAGAGGCTGCGCGCCGACTTCCTCCCTGATCGGCGGGCATTCGCGGGCAGACCCTCGGGTCTGCCCGTTTTCCTTTTCGCCGCTTTCCTTTTACCCGCTGCTCGCCTAGGCTTGTCGCGGCTGCGTGAGGCGTGGTCGCGAGCGAGGAGGGGGCCGTGGCGAACGAAGAAAAGCCGCTACTGATCAAGCGCTACGCCAGCCGGCGCCTCTACAACACCGAGACATCGGACTATGTCACGCTCGAAGACATAGCGGGCTTCATCCGAACGGGCCGCGACGTGCAGATCGTCGATCTCAAGTCGGGCGACGATCTGACGCGGCAGTATCTGCTGCAGATCATCGCCGAACATGAAAGCCGCGGCGAGAGCGTGCTTCCGGTCGATGTGCTGACCGATCTCGTGCGCAGCTATACCTCCCAGGCGCAGAGTATCGTTCCCCAGTTTCTCGCCATGTCCTTCGACATGCTGCGCGAGGGGCAGTCGAAGATGATGCACAATCTCACCGCCATCCCGCACCCGATGCAGGCCGTACCCGGGTTCGAGGCGATGCAGCGCCAGCAGCGCGCCTTTCTGAAGACGATGATGGCCGGCTGGCCCGCTGCGGGTGAGGAGGGTGACGACGGCGAACCCGACCAACCAGCTGCCAAACGCGAGGACCTCGACCAGATCAAGGCGCAGCTCGCGGCACTCGAGGAGAAGCTGGCGAAACTGTCGAAGTGAAAGGGGCGGCGGGGCGGCGGTCCGCTCCTCCGTCTTCACAGGCCCAGACGATCGCGCAGCGAAAACCATGTCATGGCGAGGATCAGGAGCGGCGTGCGCAACGCCGGTCCGCCGGGAAAGCGCGGCAGGGGCAGCCGTGCCATCAGGTCGAACCGTTCGGTCTGTCCGGCCACGGTCTCGGCCATGATCTGCCCGGCCAGTGTTGCCAGGGCAACGCCATGTCCCGAGTATCCCGAGGCCGACAGCATGTTGTCCGCCGGCCTGTAGAAGCAGGGCAGGCGGTTCATGGTGATCGCGAGCGTGCCGCCCCAGGCGTGGTCGATCCGGGCGCCTGCCAGTTGCGGGAAGACCTCGACCATGCGCGGCCGCACCAGCCCGGCGATGTCGGCCGGAAACCGGTAGCCGTAGCTTTCTCCGCCGCCGAACAGCATCCGGCCGTCGTCGGAAAGCCGGAAATAATTGACCACGAATTTCGAATCGGCCACGGCGACGGGGCGGGTCAGCACCTCGGCGGCGCGGCTGCCGAGCGGCTCGGTGGCGATGATGAAATTGTTTATGGGCATGACGCGCGCCGCCACCCGGGGCTCCAGCCCTTCAAGATAACCGTTGCAGGCGAGGATGACGTGATCGGCCGTCACGCTTCCGTCATCGGTACTCACCACGGCCGGCGGCCCGGCCTCGACCCCGGTAACGTGGCTCTGCTCGAAGATGCGTGCGCCGGCCGCCGTGGCGGCCCGGGCCAGTCCGATGGCGAAATTGAGCGGATGGATATGCCCGGCGCCGTGGTCGAGAACCCCGCCGGCATAGACCGGCGAACGGACAATGGCAGCCAGCGTCGCCCGGTCGAGTTTCTCGATCAGATCATAGCCATAGTCGCGCGCCAGATGCTCGGCATAGGCATGCACGGCGGGAAGGTCGCGCGCCTTCCATTCGGCATGCACGATGCCGGCATGAAACGCGCAGCCCGCCATTGCATGGGCCTCGATCAGATCGCGCACCAGCGCCTTGGCATCCTCGCCCATCTGCCACAGGCGGCGCGCATCCTCGGGTGTGAGCATCCGTTCCAGCTTGGTCTGTTCCAGCCGTTGACCGGAGCCGACCTGGCCGCCGTTGCGACCGGAAGCGCCGAAGCCCACCCGGTGCGCCTCGAGCAGCACGACCGAACGGCCACGCAGCGCAAGATGAAGCGCCGCCGAGAGCCCGGTGAACCCCGCACCGACGATGCACACATCCGCGCGGGTGTCCCCCTCCAGTGGCGCAAAGGGCGCGATGGGTACGGCCGTGCTGGCATACCAGCTGTCAGGCCAGTTGCCGGCACGGTCGTTGGCGTAGAGAAGGCTCATACGTTCAGCAGCAGATGCTCGCGTTCCCAGGGGCTGATGACCCGCAGGAATTCGGTGTATTCCAACCGCTTCACGGCTTCGTAGACGCTGCAGAACGGTTCGCCCAGAACCTCGCGCATCTGCGGCGACTCCTCGAAGACGTCAAGGGCGCCGCCCAGCGAATCGGGCAGATCGTCCTCGCCGCCATACGCCGAGCCAACGCATTCCGGCCTCGGGTCGCGCCCCTCGACCAGCCCGAGATAGCCGCAGGCGAGCGATGCCGCGATGCCGAGATAGGGGTTGCAATCCATCCCCGCCAGCCGGTTTTCGATCCGCCGCGCGTGGGCCTCCGAGATCGGAACCCGCAGCCCCGTGGTGCGGTTGTCGCGGCCCCATTCCAGATTGATCGGCGCCGCGAAGTCGCGCACATAGCGGCGATAGCTGTTGACGTAGGGAGCCAGCACCGCCACCGCGGCCGGCAGATGGTTCTGCAGGCCGGCGATGAAATGGCGAAACGGCGGGGTCTCGTTGCCCTTCTCGTCGGAGAAGATGTTGCGCCCTGTGGCGAGGTTCAGCACCGAATGGTGGATGTGCATGGCGCTGCCCGGCTCGCCTTCGATGGGCTTTGCCATGAAGGTGGCAAAGCAGTCGTGGCGCAGCGCCGCCTCGCGGATCAGGCGCTTGAAATAGAAGATCTCGTCGGCCAGCTTCACCGGGTCGCCATGCCGCATGTTGATCTCGACCTGGCCGGCGCCGCCTTCCTGGGTGATACCGTCGATCTCGAAGCCCTGCGCTTCGGCGTAGTCGTAGATGTCGTCGATCACGGGGCCATATTCGTCCACCGCGCTCATCGAATAGGCCTGCTTGCCGGCGGCACGCCGGCCGGTGCGGCCCATCGGCGGCACGATCGGCTGCGCCGGGTCGAGGTTGCGGGCGACGAGAAAGAACTCCATTTCGGGGGCGATCACCGGCTGCCAGCCGCGTTCGGCGTAGAGACCCACGACCCGTTTGAGCACGTTGCGCGGGGCGATCGGCACCGGCTGTCCGGCCTGGTCGAAAACGTCATGGATCACCTGCAGCGTGACATCCGATGTCCACGGTGCGGCGGTGGCGGTGGCGTAATCCGGCTTCAGGATCATGTCGGGCTCGGTATAGGCGTCGCCCGGCACCTGGGCCCAATCCCCGGTGATGGTCTGCAGAAAGATCGTGTTCGGAAGGAAGAACCGTGACTGCCGGGCAAACTTCGTCGCCGGCATGGCCTTGCCCCGGGCGATGCCGGCAAGGTCGGGTACGATGCATTCGACTTCGTCGAGCCGTCGCCCTGCAATGTAGTCGCGCGCGGGCTCGGGCAGCTGGTCGGTCCAGTCGGGCATGAGAGCCTCGGATGATGGCCGCTTCAGGCGACGGCGCTGCGGGGCTGACGAAGGAAGGCGGCGATGCGAGCGGCGATGGCGGCGGAATCGCTGCCCTGTCCCAATCCGGCCAGCGCGGCGTCAAGCCTGTCGTCGGGCACCAGACCGCGGCCGCGGGTCTCGATCAGACCCTCCAGGAATTCGTCGTCGTATTCGGGATGAGCCTGAACGGTCAGCGCCCGGTCACCATAGCGCAGCCCGGCATAGGCGCAGAAAGGATGCGTGGCGATCACCTCGGCCTCGGCAGGCGGTTCGATCACCTGATCCTGATGCCAGGCGAGCAGGCGCACGGTCCGGCCCTCGAAATCGTAGGACTGCGGGCCGACCGCCCAGCCGCCTTGAAACTTCTCGACCCGCCCGCCCAGGGCCTGGGCAACGATCTGATGGCCGAAACAGATGCCCACCACAGGCACGCTCTCGCTCACGGCCTGACGGATCAGCGCCTCCAGCGGCGGAATGAAGGGCAGGTCGTCATAGGCGCCATGGCGCGAGCCGGTTATCAGCCAGCCCTCGGCGTCATGCACGCTGTCGGGAAACTCCATGCTGACCACCGACCAGGTGCGGAACGCGAACCCGTGCGGTCCGAGCAGCCGGGCAAACATGTCGGGATAGGAGCCGGCGCGCCCGCGCAATGCATCGGGCGCGAGACCGGTTTCGAGGATGCCGATGAGCATGATCTGTCTCTTGAGTCCGTCGCTGAAGATAGTCGCGCCGCAGGGGGGCCTGCAAGGGGGCGCACCGAAGGCGCTGTGGGCGGTCAAACCGTGTCGAGGTAGAGCTCCACCGCTTCTTCGGGGGAGAGTTCGGCCATGTAGTGGATTTCCTGCCGCTTTGTCAGGGCGAGGTTGCGGATCAGCTCCGGCGCGAAGATCCGCGCCATGAGCGGCGATGCCGCAAAGCGTTCCACCGCCTCGATCCAGCTTGCCGGCAACTGGGGGAGGTCCTGCGCATAGGCGTTGCCGGTGATCGGCGGCGGCGGGGCGAGACCGTCCTCCATGCCCAGCAGCGCCGCGCCGAGGACCCCGGCGATGGTCAGATAGGGGTTGATGTCACCGCCGGAGACGCGATGCTCGATCCGGCGGGCGGCGGTCGCGCCCGACGGAACCCGCAGCGCCGTGGTGCGGTTCTCGTGCGCCCAGGCGATTCCGGTGGGGGCGTGCGCCCCGGGGACGAGCCGTTCGTAGCTGTTGGCGTGCGGCGCGAACAGCAGCATCGCATCCGGCATCGCTGCAAGGCACCCGGCAAGCGCCTGGTGCAGCGCTTCCGACCCCTCCGGCCCGCCATTGTCGAACACGTTGCGGCCCTTCCGGTCCAGAACCGAGAAATGGATATGCATGCCGTTGCCCGACTGATCCGGATAGGGCTTGGCCATGAAACTCGCGGCAAAGCCGTGCCGCCGCGCCAGCCCCTTGACCAGCATCTTGAACAGCCATGCGTCATCGGCAGCCTTCAGTGCGTCGGGGCCATGCAGGAGGTTGATCTCGAACTGCCCCAGCCCGGCCTCGGAGATGGCGGTGTCGGCGGGAATGTCCATCGCCTCGCAGCCGTCATAGAGATCGGTGAAGAACCGGTCGAAGGCGTCCAGCGCGCGCAGTGCAAGCGTATCTGCCCCCGGCCGCCGCTTGCCCGAGCGGGGGCTGGGTGGCACGCGCAGTTCACCTCCCGAATCGTCGATCAGATAGAATTCCAGCTCGGTCGCCACCACCGGCGTCAGGCCACGCCCGGCATAGGCGGCGAGCACCCGTGCCAGAGCCTGGCGCGGGTCGCCCTCGAACGGGCGACCGTCCTCGTGGAACATCCAGATCGGCAGCAGGGCGGTCGGGGCCTCGAGCCAAGGCATCGGCAGAAAGCCGCGTTCGGTGGGTTTGAGCACGCCGTCGGCGTCACCGCTTTCGAAGACCAGCGGGCTGCCCTCGATATCCTCGCCCCAGATGTCGAGGTTCAGGACGGAATAGGGAAAGCGTGTGCCCTCGGTCACCACCTTGGTGGCGAAACGGGCCGGGATACGCTTGCCCCGCGCCTGGCCATTGAGGTCCGCAGCGGCAACGCGGATCGTCTTGACCTCGGGATGCTCCCGCAGCCAGTCGCGCATGGGTCACCTGTTTCTCGGTCCGCACCTAGCGGATGTATTGCGGCCGAAAGCGCAGCCGGGCCCGCGCCTCGCGCGGCAGATGACGATTGAGGCGACGGTTGACGAGACCGAAGCAGAATATGATCAAAAGTGTCAAGAGCACGAAATATGCCCCGGCGATCGGATAGGCGACGAAGGGGTTGAAGGTCTGGTCGGCGAAATAGCGCGCGTAGTAAAGCGCATCGCCCATCTGCTGCCAGGCCGGGAAGGCGGAAAAATACACCAGTGCAGTGGCATGCAGCAAGAAGATCGCCTCGTTGGTGTAGCTCGGCCAGGCGAGCCGCAGCATGGTCGGCCAGATCACCCGGCGGAACCGCGCGAAACCCGAAAGGCCGTAGGCATCGGCGGCCTCGAGATCGCCCTTGGGGATCGATTGCAGCGCGCCGTGAAAGATCTCGGCCGAATAGGCGGCGGTGTTCAACAACAGCACCAACAGCGCACCGGCCCAGGCGCGGGTCATCCATTGCGTCTCTACGGTGATGCTGACGAGGAGAAGGTTCACCTCGATCCCGGTGCGCGGCAACAGCGACAGCGCCTCGTAGGCGAAGAAGAACTGGATGAACAGCGGCGAGCCCCGGAACAGGAAGATGAAACCGGCCGCCGGCCGGCGCAGCCAGCCGAGCGGGCTCGCCTTGGCAAACGCCAGCGCAGTCGCGAGCAGGAAGCCGACGGAAAGGGCCAGGAGCGCATAGTAGAGATTCCAGAGAAGCCCCGAGGCAATCAGGAAGACCTGGTCGCAAAGCGTGATGTCGAGGCCGCGCGGCAGCAAACGGTCGCCGTATTCGCGCCCCAGCGCGCGCAGGATCAGGCCCTCGAAGCTCTCGCCACAGCTCCTCATGCCCTGGCGGCCCTGCGTTGCGCTTCACCCGCCGCGGTGGCCTGGCCGCGGCTGAGCCGGATCATCACCCGATCCAGCACCTTCTGACTGATCCAGGTGAGCGCGAGGTAGAAGACCAGAACGCCGAGGAAATACCACACCCGCCAGTCCGCATGCGGGTAGGCGAACAGCGAGGTCTTGGCCCCGCCCAGTTCACGCGCCCAGAACACAATGTCCTGGATACCCAGCAGGAACAGCAGTGGCGTCGCCTTGGTCAGGATCATCCAGAGATTCGACAGGCCCGGCAGTGCATAGACCCACATCTGCGGCATCAGCACCCGGCGAAAGGCCTGAGGGCGGGTCATGCCATAGGCTTCGGCCGTCTCGATCTGCGCCTTCGGTACAGCTGTCATGGCACCGTGGAGGGTGTTGGCTGCAAAGGCGCCGAAGACGATGGCAAAGGCGACAACCGCGAGGGTGAAGCCCCAGAGGTCGTGCACCCAGGCCGGCGATGTCGACAGCGGCACCTTCGCTTCGGCGCAGACGACGAAGTCGTTGCCGCGCCAGACCGAGCCTTCCCAGTCCGGGCAGCGGAGGCGATGAAGGATGTACTCGACCAGCTGGTCGATGGCGAAGGGCACGAAGAGAAAGAAGATGATGTCGGGCACGCCGCGGACCATCGAGACATAGACGGTCCCGATCCCGCGCAGCAGGAAAGAGCCGGACCGCATCGCCAGCGCCCCCAGCATTCCCAGCCCCAGCGCCAGCGGGGCCACCAGCGCGAGCAGCAGCAGCACCACAAGTACCGACCGATACAGCGCGAAATGCGTGTTCGTGGTCAGGTAACAGGCGAACCACTGCCATTGCGGCAGGACCGAGGGATCGGTGCAGAAGGTGAACATCTGGCACGCGGGGTCGCGACCGGCCCGCCGGGTTTGTCTCCGGCGGGCCCTGCCGAC
Source organism: Paracoccaceae bacterium (assembly GCA_007126375.1). Lineage (GTDB taxonomy): Bacteria > Pseudomonadota > Alphaproteobacteria > Rhodobacterales > Rhodobacteraceae > Rhodobaculum. The sequence continues at coordinate 239 of SLBI01000239.1, read as the reverse complement.
TTACTCGAACAGCGGCGTTTCTTCGCCGAACCACTGCACCAGCAGTGCGTTCAGCGAACCATCCGCCTTCATCTCGTCGATCACCGCGTTGAAGGTGGCGCGCAATTCGTCATCGGACTGCCGCGTCCCCATGCTGACGCCCTGACCCGGCGGCATGATGGTGGCAAGGAACTCGAACTCGCCCGCAGCGTCGGTGAAATAGGTCATCAGGAAGTCGCGGTCGGCCAGCACCGCGTCGG
>SLBI01000050.1 GCA_007126375.1 Paracoccaceae bacterium | reverse complement strand
TCGCGCAGCGGCGCGACGCCGGGCGCGGCGAACACGGCTTCGCCCAGCGTCGCCTCGGGCGCGCGCGGGAAGGCGGGCAGCGCCAGCGCCAGCGCCTCGGCCATCACCGCGGCGGGATCGATCGTCGCGCCCAGCGGTTCGGTATCCACATCCTCTGGCACTTCCTCCTCGCTGCCCTCGGGCTCGGGCAGGTCCGGCAGGAAACGACGCAGCACCGCCTCGTCGATCCGCGTCGTCACCGGCTCCAGCGTGATGCCGCAGGGCTGCACGACGGTGGCGCCCAGATCGCCCGCAAGCGCCCAGCCGCCGCCGTCGAGCGGCGCCACCCGTCCGCCAAAGCGCAGCTTGGGCAGCCGTGTCAGGCCCAGCAGCGCCGCGAGCGCGGCCCGCGCCTCGGCATCCGGCCTGATATCGAAGGCGGTGGGCGCGCTCCGCGACAGACGCGCCACGCGCAACGGCGTCGTCACCGGCACCTGCATGTCGTGATTGCGTCGCATCTGCCGCCCTCCTTCGTCGCGCAGCCGGCGCCGCTCTTGAACCGGTCCCGCGCCTTGCTGTAAGCGGATATGCGGGACGCGGCCGCAGGACAAGGGGCAGGCATGGCAGGGCGGGCGCAGCGGACGGTTCGGGCACGGGGCGGGCGTCGGCTCATGGCGGCGGCGGCCGTGGTGGCGCTGCTGTCGGGCTGTGCGACCCAGGTGCGCCATCACGGCTATGCGCCCGACGATGCGGCGCTCGCGCAGATCCAGGTTGGCCGCGACACCCGCGAGACGGTGGCCGCCGCGATCGGCCGGCCCAGCACCGCAGGGGTGCTCAATGACGGCGGCTGGTATTATGTGGGCTCGCGCTGGGAACGCTTCGGCCCACGCCCGCCGGTCGAGGTCGAGCGCGAGGTGGTGGCGATCAACTTCGATTCCCGCGGCCGGGTGGCCAACATCGAACGCTTCGGTCTGGCCGAGGGCGAGGTCGTGCCGCTGTCGCGCCGCGTCACCGACAGCCAGATCCGGGGCCAGGGCCTTCTCTCCCAGCTCCTGCGCAATGTCGGGCGGGTCACCGCGGCCGACATCGCCGGCGATCGCGCCCGCCCGCAGTGATGCACCTCACGCGGCCGGTTCGAACCGCAGCGCCACGCCGTTCATGCAGTAGCGCAGCCCGGTCGGCGGCGGGCCATCGGGAAACACATGGCCCAGATGCGCATCGCAGCGCGTGCAATGCACCTCGGTGCGCCGCATGAAGAAGCTGCGGTCCACCGTCTCGCCCACCGGAGCACCCTCCACCGGTGCCCAGAACGACGGCCAGCCGGTGCCCGAGTCGAACTTCTGACCCTTGTCGAACAGCACCGCATCGCAGCAGATACAGTGGAAACGCCCCGGCCCCGCGGGAAAATCGTCATGGGTGAAGGCGCGTTCGGTGCCATGCTTTCGCGTCACCTTGTAGGCGAGATCGGAAAGCTGCGCGCGCCATTCCGCGTCGGTCTTCTCCACCCGGTCCCGGGCTGGCGCCTGCTGGGTCATGGCCTGGTCTCCCTTGCGTGTCATCTTGCCGTCATTGGTGCTATGATAGCGCGGTTACGAGTGAGATAGGCCCGGTCGCTGCGGTTCCAAGGCACCCCCCCGTGCCGTTGCGGTTCGCCGCCCGGGCAGAGGAGGCAGAGATGCGTGCGCTGTCCAAGGGTCGCTTTACCGCCCGTTTCGCCGAATCTGCGGTGGATCTGCGCCGTGCGCAGGAACTGCGTCATCGCGTGTTCATCGAGGCCCGCACCGGCGCTGCGCCGCGGCCCGAGGGCCGCGACGCCGACGGTTTCGACGGCGATTGCCGGCATGTGCTGATCGAGGAGGCCGCCGGCGGCCGGCTGGTCTGCTGTTTCCGCCTGCTGCCGCTGGCCCATGGCGCCGAGATCGGGCGCAGCTACGCGGCGCAGTTCTACGAGCTGTCGGCGCTTGCCCGGTATCGTGGTCGCATGGTCGAGATGGGCCGTTTCTGCATCGATCCCGATCATGCCGGCGACCCCGACATCCTGCGCCTCGCCTGGGGTGCGATGGCCCGGCTGGTCGATGAGGAGGGGGTGCAGATGCTGTTCGGCTGCTCCTCCTTCGAGGGCACCGAGGCCGAGCGCTATCGCGACGCCTTCGCGCTGCTGAAAAAGAACCATCTTGCGCCGCGCCGCTGGCTGCCGCGGGTGAAGGCGCCGCGGGTGTTTCCCTTCGCGCGCCGGCTGCGCGACGCCCGGCCCGATCCGCGCCGCGCCTTCCTGACCCTGCCACCGCTGTTGCGCGGCTATCTGGCGCTGGGCGGCTGGGTGTCGGATCATGCGGTGGTCGATACCGACCTGAACACGCTGCATGTCTTTACCGCGCTCGAGATCGCCGCGATTCCGCCGGCGCGCGCCCGCAGTCTGCGTGCCGCCGCCGCCTGACGCTCCGCCTCACGCCGGCCGCGCTTGACGTGCCCTTGGCGCGCGGCTAGCCCGCCGGGCATGGCGCGTACCCCCCTCCTGCAGGTCTCCGGCCTCTCGCTCGGCTTCGGCGGCACCCCGCTCTTCGCCGGGCTCGACCTCGTCGTGCATCAGGGCGACCGGGTCGCGCTGGTGGGCCGCAACGGTTCGGGAAAATCCACGCTGATGAAGGTGATGGCAGGGCAGATCGAGCCCGACGCGGGCGGCTGCACGCGTGCCCCCGGAATCGCCGTCGGCTACATGGAGCAGGATCCGGATTTCACCCCCTTCGCCACGCTGGGCGATTTCGCCGCCGATGGCCTCGCCCCCGAGGATCACTGGCGGATCGAGCGCGAGGCCGAAGGGCTGGGCTTCGACCCGGCGTTGCCTGTCGCCGGCGCCTCGGGTGGCGAACGGCGCCGCGCCGCCCTCGCGCGCCTGCTCGCCGCCGAGCCCGACCTGATGCTGCTGGACGAACCGACGAACCACCTCGACATCGCCGCGATCCGCTGGCTCGAGGCGCGGCTGGCCGCCAGCCGCGCCGCCTTTGTGCTGATCAGCCACGACCGCGCGCTGCTGACCGCGCTCACGCGTGCCACGCTCTGGGTGGATCGCGGGCAGGTGCGCCGGCAGGAGCAGGGTTTCGCCGGTTTCGAGGCCTGGCGCGACACCGTCTGGGCCGAAGAGGACGAGGCCCGCCACAAGCTCGACCGCAAGATCAAGGCCGAGGCCCGCTGGGCGGTGGAAGGCATCAGCGCCCGGCGCAAGCGCAACCAGGGACGGGTGCGCGCGCTGGCCGGCCTCAGGGCCGACCGGGCGGCGCTGATCCGCCGCCAGGGCACCGCTGCCATGGCGCTGGAGGCGGCCGCCCCCTCGGGCAAGAAGGTGATCGAGGCGGAAGGGATTTCAAAGAGCTACGGCGACAGGCTCATCCTTCGGCCGCTGTCTCTGCGGGTGCTGCGCGGCGACCGTATCGCCGTTGTGGGCCGCAACGGTGCCGGCAAGACCACGCTGCTGCGCCTGTTGCTGGGCGAGGAGACGCCCGACACCGGCCGCGTCACCCTCGGCACCGGGCTGGAGGTTGCGGTGTTCGACCAGTCGCGCGCCGCGCTCGACACCGACGCCACGCTGTGGGACAACCTGACCGGCGATCCGCTGATGCGGGTGGCGGGCGGTTCCGATCAGGTGCTGGTGCGCGGCACGCCGCGCCATGTGGTCGGGTACCTGAAGGATTTCCTGTTCGACGAGGCCCAGGCCCGAGCGCCCGTGCGCAGCCTTTCGGGCGGCGAGAAGGCGCGGCTGCTGCTGGCGCGCATCATGGCGCGGCAGTCGAATCTGCTGGTGCTCGACGAACCGACCAACGATCTCGACGTCGAGACGCTGGACCTGTTGCAGGACCTGCTGTCGGATTATCCGGGCACCGTCCTTCTGGTCAGCCATGACCGCGACTTCATCGATCGCACCGCAACCGCCACCGTGCTGCTGGAGGGCGACGGCCGGGCCACCGTCTATGCCGGCGGCTGGTCCGACATGCTGGTCCAGCGCGGCGTGCCCCCCTTTGGAGAAAATGACACAAAAACAGAGCGCTATGCGCCGAAACGAAAGCAGGACACGAAGCCGGCCGAGGCCGCGAAGCCGGCCCCTCGCAACGGCCTGAGCTTCACCGAACGCCACCGGCTCGAGGCGCTGCCCGACGAGATTGCCCGGATCGAGGCCGAGATCGCAAAGCTCTCGGACCTGCTCGCCGATCCCGACCTCTTCCGCCGCGCCCCCGGGAAATTCCACAAGGCCACCGAGGCGCTGGCCGCGCGCGAGGCCGCGCGGGCGGCGGCCGAGGAGGAATGGCTCGCGCTGGCCGAGCGGGCCGAGGATTGATCAGGGCATCCGCAGCCCGCCGTCGAGGCGGATCGTCGTGCCGTTGAGATAGCCGCATTCGATGATGAAGCGGACCAGCGCGGCGAATTCCGCCGGATCGCCCAGCCGCGGCGGGCAGGGCACATCGCGGGCCAGCCCCTGCATGATCTCCTCGCCCAGCCCCTCCAGCATCGGTGTGCGGAAAACCCCCGGCGCGATCGCCATCACCCGGATCCCCAGCCCGGCCAGATCGCGCGCCATCGGCAGGACGAGCCCGGTCACCCCGGCCTTCGAGGCGGCATAGGCGGCCTGGCCCTTCTGCCCGTCATAGGCGGCGATCGAGGCGGTGTGGATCACCACGCCGCGCGCGCCGTCGGCGTCGGGATCGTTCCTTGCCATCTCGGCCGCGGCGAGGCGCGCGACGTTGAAGCTGCCGGCGAGGTTGATCTCGAGGGTGCGGCGGAACGCGGCCCAGTCGTGCGGCCCGTCGCGGCCCAGCGTGCGCGCCGCCGTGGCAATGCCGGCGCAGCTGATGCAGGCGGTGATCCGGCCCATCTCCGCCACCGCGGCGGCAATCGCCGCGGCCACCGAGTCCGGGTCGGTCACATCCGTGGCCGCGAAGCCGGCACCGATCTCGTGGGCGAAGGCCGCGCCGCGCCCGGCGTCGCGGTCGAGGATGGTCACCCGGGCACCCGCGGCGCACAGTGCGGCGGCGGTCGCGGCGCCCAGCCCCGAGGCCGCTCCGGTGACGATGGCGGCGGTCCGGTCGATCTGCATCGGCGCTCTCCCTGCGGCTGCGACCCCTTGCCGCTGGTTGCCCGACCCCGCCACGGCTGTCCAGCGCGGCGTCGCATCGGCGGCTGGTCGCGCAGGTATCGGCTTCGTGTCCGCGCAGGGGTTTCATCCCGCGTATCGATCGCTAGGTGAGGCATGATCGACCTGCCCCGATTGTGCGGGATCGGTCGGCTGGACGTGAAGGAGACAGACATGAAGAACAGAACAGCAGGATTCGCCCTCGCCGCGGGGCTTGCGACCGCGATGACCGGGGCGGCCTTTGCCGGCTCGCCCGCCGCGCCGCTGGCCGAACCGGTGATCGCGCCGCCGCCCGCCGCGCCCGTTGCGCGCAACTGGACCGGTTTCTACGGGGGCGCCCGGCTCGGTTTCGGCGATCTCGGCCGCGACGTCAGCGGCAGCGGTGCCATCGGCGGTCTGCATCTGGGCTATTTGCAGGATTTCGGCGGCTTCGCCGCGGGCGTCGAGGCCGGCTTCGACCTCGGCGATATCGACGTGGACGGCACGCCGTTCACGGCCGATCGTGTCGGCCGGCTGGGTGTTCGCGGCGGGGTGACCACGGGCGACATATTTGCCTATGGCGTGGCCGGCGGCGTGCGGGCCCGGGTCGATGGTCTCGGGACCGACAACGGCTGGTATGGCGGTCTCGGCATCGAATATGCGCTGGACGACAACTGGCGCGTCGGCGGCGAGGTGCTGCACCACCGCTTCAGCAACTTCGCCAACTCCGGCCTTGGTGTCAGCGTCAACACGCTGCAGGCGCGGGTGTCCTTCCGCTTCTGATCGCGGAGGTCGCAGGTATCGGGGGGCGGGTCCGACAGGGCCGGCCCCCTTTGCGTCCTTCAGGCAAGGTCGCGCAGCACCTCGGCCACGCACATCACATCGGCCCGGGTGCAGTCGAACTGCCCGACCTGCACCCGGATCACGCTGCGCCCGACATGGCGCGTCGGCGTCAGATAGATACGGCCGTCGTCGTTGATCGCGGCCAGCAACGCCTCGGTCGCGGCGTCGCCGTCGCGATGGGCGAAGGTGAACAGCGACAGCAGCGGCGGCGTCACGATCTCCAGCGCCGGATGCCGGCCGATCTCGGCGGCCAGCTCTCCGGCCCAGGCGACATGCTCGCGGATGCGATGGCGCAGCCCGTCGAGACCGTGGGCACGCAGCACGAACCACAGCTTCAGCGCGCGGAACCGGCGCCCCAGCGGCACCGTCCAGTCATTGAAATCGGTCACGGTCTCGGCGCCGGCGGTGGCGAGATAGGCCGGCTTCAGCCCCAGCGTCCGGATCTGGGGGGCGGGGTCGGCGAGGAACTGCACCGCGCAATCGAACTGCGGCCCCAGCCATTTGTGCGGGTTCATCACCACCGAATCGGCGCCCTCCACGCCGTTCCAGAGCGGGCGGAACTCGGGGCAGATCATCGCGCTGCCGGCCCAGGCGGCATCGACATGCACCGGCAGGCCCGCCGCCTTCGCCACGGCGATGGCCGGCCCCAGCCGGTCGCAGGCCCCGACCGAGGTGCCGCCCGTGCACAACACCACGCCGGCCGGCAGGTATCCCGCCGCGCGGTCGGCGGCGATGGCGGCTTCCAGTGCGGCGGGGTCGATCGAAAGCCCCGCATCGGTCGCGACCTTCACCAGATTCGCCTGCCCGAAGCCGGCGATCCGCGCCGCCTTGTCCACCGAGGAATGCGTCTGGTCCGAGGCATAGAGCCTGAGGCGCGGCAGCGCGGCCAGCCCCTCGGCATTGCCGCGCCAGCCGCTCGCCGCCTCGCGCATGGTCAGCACGGCCGACAGCGTCGCGGTGGTGGCGCTGTCGTGGAGGGTGCCCGACCAGCCCGCCGGCAGACCCAGGGCACCGCGCAGCCAGCCGACCATCGCCTGTTCCAGCTCGGTCGCGGCGGGCGAGGTCTGCCACAGCATGCATTGCGCGGCGATGGCATTGGCCAGCTGTTCGGCCAGCATCGAGGCCGGCGCGGCATTGGCCGGGAAATAGGCGAAGAACCGCGGGTGCTGCCAATGCGTCATCGCCGCGGGGATCAGCGCCTCGAAATCGGCGAAGATCCGCTCCATCGGTTCGGGGGCCTCGGGGGCGGCGGCGGGCAGCACCGCGCGCAGCGCACCCGGTGTCGTGCGCGGCCGGACCGGCCGGTCGCGCAGCCCGGCGTGATAGTCATGCGCCCAGTCGGCGGCGCGTTTCGACCAGTCGCGCAGCGCCTCGTGATCCATGCCGGCTCTCCTCCGTGCCGCCGCCGCCGCGCCGCAGAAGGCCATGGCCGGCGGTCGTGCGCAACCGTCCTTCCCGGCAAGGCTCTGCCCGCACCGCCCGGGCCG
>SLBI01000385.1 GCA_007126375.1 Paracoccaceae bacterium | reverse complement strand
GCAGCGCCACCGCGGCGCCTTCGGCACGCTGCGCGGCTACGGCGAGATAGAGCGCGAGGCCGAGCGACGACCCCATCGGCGCCAGCCCTGCGGCGGGCTCAGCCGCCGAGTTCCTCGGTGGCGCTGGCCTCTGCCTCCTCGTCGCGCAGCCGGTGGATATGGGCGATGAAATAGCGCGTCTGGGCATCGTCCACGGTGCGCTGCGCCTCGCTCTTCCACGCGGCATGGGCGCTGGCATAGTCGGGAAACATGCCCACTATGTGGATCTTCGAGACATCGGTGAAGATGTTGCGCTGGGGATCGACCAACTCGCCGCCAAAGACGAGGTGCAGGCGCTGGGGCATGGTGAACTCCGCTGCGGCAGGGTCCGCGGGCTTGGGTTTCGCGGTCGTCGTCAGCCTATCCGATGCGCCGTGGTGGTCAACCCACAGGGTCGCCGGGCGCAGCCGGGAGGCCCAGCGCGGTCAGGAAACCGGCATGCACCCCCGCCGGTCCGGCGATCAGCCCGGCGCTGCGCGGGATCGGCGTGTTGAAGACCAGCGGCGCGCCATGCCGGTCGGTGACGCGGGCGCCCGCCTCCTCGGCGATCAGCGTGGCGGCGGCGGTGTCCCAGTCCCAGGTGTCGCCCAGCGTCACCGTGCCGTGGAACGCCCCCTCGGCCACCAGGCACAGCCGCCAGGCCAGCGAGGGGCGGAAATGCCGCTCCACCGCCGGCAGCCCGCCGGGCCACAGCGCCGGATCGAGTTGGCCGCGGCTGGCCAGCACCCGCGCCCCCATCAGCCCCTTGCGCATCGGCGTCAGCAATGGCCGGTCGTTGAGGAAGGCGCCGCCGTCAGCGCGTGCGGTATAGGTGCGGTCCAGCAACGGCAGATGCACCACTGCCACGGTCACCCGGCCGCCGCGGGCTATGGCGAGGGCATGGGCGAAGCCCTTCTGCCCCTCCAGAAAGGCCCGCGTGCCGTCGATCGGATCGACGATGAACAGCGCCTCGGCGGCCAGCCGGTCGGGCGTGTCCGCGGTCTCCTCCGACAGCCAGCCAAGGCCGGGCCGGGCCGCCAGCAGCCGGTCGCGCAGCATCAGGTCGATCTCCAGATCGGCCTCCGACACCGGGCCCTGCCCGGCGCCCTTTTCCCAGGCGGTCGGGCCGCGGCCGAAATGGCGCCGGGCGATCTCGCCCGCCGCCAGAGCCGCCTCGGTCAGCAGCGCCAGATCGGCGGAATGGTCCGCGGCCGGCGCAGGCTCAGGCACCGGCAAGCGTCAGCCCCGGCACCAGCAGGCTGGGCACCTGCACCGCGACATGCGGCCGCGCGTCGTTCGCCGGCACGATCCCGGCCAGCATGTCGTGCAGGTTTCCGGCGATGGTGCATTCGTTGACCGGATAGGCGATCTCGCCGCCCTCGACCCAGAAGCCCGAGGCGCCGCGCGAATAATCCCCCGTCGTCGGGTTGATCGAGGCGCCGATCAGCGAGGTCACCAGCAGCCCCCGACCCATCTCGCGCAGCAGCGCGGCGCGGTCGCCCTCGCCCTGCGTCAGCATCACGTTGCCGACCGAGGGTGCGGGCGGCGCCGCGGTGCCGCGGCTGGCATTCGCGGTGCTTTGCATCCCCAGCTTGCGCGCGGTGGCGAGGTCCAGCACCCAGCCGGTCAGCCGCCCGGCCGCGACGATCTCGCGGCGCGCCGTCGCCAGCCCCTCGGCATCGAAGGGGCGCGAGCCCGACAGCCGCGGCCGCAGCGGATCCTCGATCAGCGACAACCCCGACGGCAGCACCGCCTCGCCCATCGCCTCACGCAGCCACGAGGCGCCGCGGGCCACCGCGGTGCCATTCACGGCTGCCAGCAGATGCCCGATCAGCGACCCGGCCACCCGTTCGTCGAACACAACCGGAAAGGCACCGGTGGGCGGCTTGCGGGCGCCGGCGCGCGCCAGCGTACGCTCGGCGGCGATCCGACCCACCTCTTCGGGCGCGGGCAGGTCGGCGGCGAAGACGCGTCCCTCGCCGCACCAGTCGCGTTCCATCCCGGTTCCGCTGCCGGTGATGGCGACGCAGGACAGATGGCTGCCGGTGCGCCCGTAGCCGCCGGAAAAACCGTTGGTCGCGGCGAGGAACATGTCGCGACGCCCCCAGCCGGCCGAGGCGCTCTCGATCATGCTGATGCGGGGATGCGCCCGTGCCGCGGCCTCGGCCTGCTGCGCCGCATCCTGCAGCGCGGCCGGCGCGGGCTCGGCCGCCGGATCCGACAACTCCAGCCCCACGGCGTCGGTGCCGGCCGGGGCCAGCTGCGCCGGATCGGCAAGGCCAACGTGGGGGTCTTCGGGCGCCTCACGCGCCATCGCCACGGCGCGTTCGGCCATTTCCCGCAATGTCGCCGACCGGCCGTCCGAGGCCGAGACACAGGCCTGCCGCCGGCCGATCAGCACCCGCAGGCCCAGTTCCAGCCCCTCGGACCGCTCAGCCTGCTCCAACCGGCCGTCGCGCACGTCGATCGACAGCGCGCTGTCGGCGACGACCAGCGCATCCGCCGCCTCGGCCCCGGCGTGGCGTGCGGCATCGAGCAATGCCGCGGCCAGCGTCTCGGGCGTGTTCCGGGCGATTTCGGCTGCGGTGTCGGGCATGCTGTGGTCCTCGGGCTGCGACGGGCTTCTGGCGACCTAGGGTGCGCGGCCCTGCGGCGCAAGGCTCCGCTTCAGAGCCCCAGCGACCCCGCCCGGTGGCGCAGCGCATCGGTCGCCCGCACCAGATGCGCGCTGATGCCCGGTTCGGACAGCGCATGCCCGGCCATCGGCACCAGGTTCAGATCGGCCTGCGGCCAGGCCTCGGCCAGACGCCAGGCCGAGGTGGGCGGGCAGATCATGTCGTAGCGCCCCTGGACGATATGGCCCGGAATATGCGCGATCCGGTCCATCCGCGCCAGGATCTGGCCGTCGGCCTCGAGAAACCCGGCGTGAGTGAAATAGTGATTCTCCAGCCGGGCGAAGGCGCGGGCGTAGTCGGCCGGCCCCTCGCCGCCCATGCCGCGCTGGTCGATCGCGGCCAGCGCGTTTTCCCAGGCGGCCCAGCCGCGGGCGTACCGTGTCTCGATCACCGTGTCGCCACAGAACAGCCGGCGGTGATAGGCGGCGATCAGATCGCCGCGCTCGTCCTCGGGGATCGGCTCGACGAAACGGCGCCACAGGTCGGGAAAGAAACGCCCCGCGCCGCCGCCGTAGAACCAGTCCAGTTCCTCCTGCATCATCAGGAACACGCCGCGCAGCACCAGCGCGGCGGCGCGGTCTGGATGGGTCTGGGCATAGATCAACGCCAGCGTCGCGCCCCAGCTGCCACCGAAAACGACCCACCGGTCGATGCCCAGCGCCGCGCGAATGCGCTCGATATCGGCGACCAGATGCCAGGTGGTGTTGGCCTCGACGCTGGCATGCGGACGCGAGCGGCCGCAGCCGCGCTGATCGAACAGCACCACATGCCAGCTTTCGGGATCGAAATAGCGCCGCATCGCCGGCGAGCAGCCGCCGCCCGGCCCGCCGTGCAGCACCACCACCGGCAGGCCCTGCGGATTGCCGCACTGCTCGACATACAGCCGATGGCCGTCGCCCACCTCCAGCACCCGCTGGTCGAACGGGTCGACCGGCGGGTAGAGATGGCTGCCTGCGCTCTTTTGGTCTGCGACGCGATCCATGATCGTTCTATATACCGCGGCGAGCGTTCCCGCCACGGGGAGCGGCAGGAGAAAACGCACAGAGGACGATATGCCCAGATACAGCGCCGAACCGCAGCCCGCGATAGATATCTCGCACGGCAGCGTCGATCCCGCCGAGATCGCCAAGTTCGAGGCGATGGCGGCCGAGTGGTGGGACCCGAACGGCAAGTTCAAGCCGCTGCACATGCTCAACCCCTGCCGGCTGGGCTACATCACCGACCAGATCGCCGCCGAATTCGGCCGCGACCTTTCGGCGCCGCGCCCTTTCGACGGGCTGCGCCTGCTCGACATCGGCTGCGGCGGCGGGCTTCTCTCCGAACCGATGGCGCGGCTGGGCGCCACGGTCGTGGGCATCGACCCGGCCGCCCGCAACATCCCCGTCGCGCAGATCCACGCCGCGCAGGAGGGGCTGGAGATCGACTATCGCGTGACCTCGGCCGAACGGCTGGCCGAGGCGGGCGAGCAGTTCGACGTGGTCCTCAACATGGAAGTGATCGAGCATGTCCCCGACCCGGCCGCATTCCTCGCCACCTCGCACGCGCTGCTCAAGCCCGGCGGGCTGCTGATCAACTCCACGCTCAACCGAAACGCGAAAAGCTTCGCCATGGCCATCGTCGGCGCCGAATGGGTGATGCGCTGGCTGCCCAGGGGCACGCATGAGTGGAGGAAGTTCATCACCCCCGACGAGCTGCAGGCGATGCAGCGCGCCGCCGGGCTGGAGCCGGTGGACCGCAAGGGCTTTGTCTTCAACCCTGTCACCTGGTCGTGGTCGATCAGCCCGCGCGACCTGAGCGTGAATTACGTCACCGCCGCGATCCGCCCGGCGCAGGGGTAGGGTCGCGGCCGGTCTTCGCGGCCAAGGCGGCACTGGTGGAGGCAGGTTCGAGCCCCGTGCTGATTTCCGCTGAGAAGTGACCCCGTGTTCGAACGCCCCTTGTTTTGGAAGCGGGGGCAACGGAGTGATCGGCATGGCGCTCCTCAGTGTGATCCGACGCTGGGCGGTGCCGGATCGGCTGGGCGCGCCTGCCGCATGGCACGCCGCTGGGCACGCCGCCGGGCATGATCGCCGAGGCGTGGGCGGCGGAGTTGCCATCGTTGCGCCATCGGTTCGAACGCCCCGCGGACCCGCGTGAGGTCGCCCCGCCCAGAAAAGTCCTTGGCGTGATCATGGCGCGCGCAGCCTGAAGGTGTTCGGCATGGCGTCGTACCAAAGGCACGCCTCCGGCGTGACCGGTCGAGGAACGCTTCGGCCGGGGTGCCTGCCTTCGAGGTATGAGGAGGATCAGAAAACGGTCCGGGGGACCGTTCTCCCGACGATTGCGTGCCGATGCTGTCGCAGCCCCTGAAGGCCGAGGGGGCGGAACGCGAGGTCCGCTCGTTCGGCGGGCCCACCGTCCACCGGACGTTCGGCTTGACGGCCGCGCCCAATCACATGAAGGCGCCGCGCTTTCCCTCCTGCAAGGCTCTCGCCGGCTTCGACTTCGCCGGTCGTCCGGAAGGGCGCCATCGGTCCGAGCCCGATGGACGACGAGGTCAACGCGGCCCTGGTCCGCCAGCGGCACCGCTGCCCTCGCCAGCGGTCTCGGACCGGTGGCGCCTCAATGGCTCGCCCCCGCGCCCGGAGACGACAGCTTCCATTGCCGCGCCAGCCCCGAGGCGGCGGGCAGCAAGACGGAGGGCCGACCGGCATTGACCCGGACCTGAGACCACGATCATAACCGTCAGGCGGGTCACTTCTCGATGGAAAACCCGGGGCAGTTCTCGGCGGAAATCAGCATCCTGGAGCCTAGCCTTTCCCGCGCCCGGACGGTTGGTGCCGCAAAAACCCGGGATTGCGGGGTTTGCGCGCGTCCGGCGCATGCCCGTGCCCGGCACCGCCACGCGCGACAGAAGACGCAGGCTGGCCCCCGCTTCCTTTGGTGCTGACTGTCGACTTCCGGCCAGGGCGGTCGCCCTGCGGCGTCGTCGCCTTGCGTTTTCCCGTCCTGCCCTGCCCCTTGGTGGGCGCCACGCCTTCGCCCGGAACCGGACCGGCGACCGGGACCGGCCCCGACCCGCCCCCGGCGTCGCCGCGGAGCTCTTGCCCGGCGGCGCCCGTCGATGCGACCGCGACGTCAACCGCCCTTGCAGGCTCTTTGCGGTTGGGCTTGGCGGCCTTCGCGGGTTGGCGGGTCTTGTCCGGCGAGGTGGATGTCGCATCAGCGGCCCTGCGGCGCCGTGGCTTCGAGACCTCCCGCCGCGTCGTGCGGTCCGTCGGCGACAGATCCGGCGGGCCATCGAGCGCCCGCGCGACGATGCCTTCCTCGAGAACGCCCCCCGGACCGAGCGCGGCAAGGAACCCTCCCACGCTGGCCTCGGAAAGCTCCACGAAGGTCTCTGCCGCCTGGACCCGGATCGCGCCGATGGCGGATCTGTCCAGCCGGCCCGCGCGGCAGAGCAGCGGCAGCAGCCAGCGTGCCTCGGCGCGGGCGTCGCGGCCGACGGACAGCGCGACCCAGCGGCCAGGGCCGAACGTCTGCGGCTCGTGCCGGCCGGGGGCGGTGTCGACGGGCAACAGCTCTTCCGGCACGGCTTGGCGCGCCTGATGCAGCCGCAGATAGGCCGCGGCGATCGCCTCGGGCCGGTGGCGCGCAAGCAGCTTTGCGGCAAAGGCAGCCTCTTCCTCGGAGAGGGCGGCGGCCAGGGCCGGATCGGTCAGAAGCCGCGCCTCATCCCTCTGTAGTATATCCTCCACCGAGGGCGCGACGGTCCATTCGGCCGAAACCCTTGCCGACTGCAGCAACTGCTCTGTCTTGCGGACGGCCCTGGGCGGCACGATCAGCGCCGAAATACCCTTGCGCCCGGCCCGGCCGGTGCGCCCCGATCGGTGCAGCAAGCTTTCGGTGTTGGTCGGCAGGTCGGCATGGATCACGAGGGTGAGTTTCGGCAGATCGATGCCGCGCGCCGCCACATCGGTCGCGACACAGACCCGCGCGCGGCCGTCGCGCATCGCCTGCAACGCGTGCGTCCGTTCGCTCTGGCTGAGTTCTCCCGACAGGCTGACCGTCGCGAGGCCACGGTTCGCCAGACGCGCGCTCAGGTGCTTCACCGTCGCCCGTGTATTGGCGAAGACGAGCGCACTCTGGTCGTCATGGAACCGCAGCAGGTTGAAGATCGCGGTATCCACGTCGGGCGCCGCGACACGCACGGCCCTGTAGGCAATGTCGGCATGCTGGTCGGTGGCACCGAGGGTGCTGATTCGCCGGGCATCGCGCTGGTATTTCCGGGCCAGCTTGGCAATCGTCGGCGGCACGGTCGCCGAGAACAGCAGCGTGCGCCGCTTCTCCGGCGCCTGTCCCAGCATGAACTCCAGGTCCTCGCGGAAGCCCATGTCCAGCATCTCGTCGGCCTCGTCGAGGACAACGGCGCACAAACTGCCGAGGTCAAGCGTGCCGCGCTCGATATGATCGCGCAGCCTCCCCGGCGTGCCGACCACGATATGCGCCCCCCGGTCAAGCGACCGGCGTTCCTGACGCATGTCCATGCCGCCCACGCAGGAGGTCACGACCGCCCCCGTTCGGGCATAGAGCCAGGTCAGTTCCCGCATCACCTGCGCGGCCAACTCGCGCGTCGGGGCGACGATCAGCGCCAGTGGGGCGGCCGGCGGGCCGAATCGCGCGTCGCTCCCAAGCAGGGTCGGGGCGATGGCGAGACCGAATCCAACCGTCTTGCCGGATCCGGTCTGGGCGGAAACCAGCAGATCCAGATCTGCAACATCGGCCGCGATGACGGCCTTCTGCACGGGCGTCAGGCTGTCGAACCCACGCTCGGCGAGAGCCTCGGAAAGGGGGGTGATCATCACGTCGATATCCCGGAACCGCAGCAGGCGTCACCGCGGATCGTCCACGGGGCAACGCAACAGCGGCTGCGTAACGCCAGTTGCGAGCAAAGTATACGGTCAATGGGAACCACATTGCGGAATCCGGTGCTTCCGTCACCGTCCAGCCCGGCGCGACCGGCGGCAGAGCATCGGCAGGGATGACCGCACCCGCCCTCCGGAGAGGGCGAGCCAAGGGCACCGTTGCGCCGGCGCGGCCGGGTTGGCGCCTCGGTCATGCGCCCCGGCGGCCGGAGCCGCCGGCGGGGGCCTCAGCCGGCGAGCCGGGCAAGTGCCGCCTCCACCGCCTCGGCGGCAAAGGGCACCAGCGCGGCATCGCCGGTTCCGGCGAGTGCGGCTTCGACCTCCGGCACGGCGTCAGGGGCAAGGGCAAGCATCGCCTCGGCCGCCGCCAGCCAGAGGCCGCGGGCGCGCATTACCGCATCGACCCGGCGGGCCTCGTCCAGCGCCACCTCGGCGTGGCGCAGGGCGGCGTGGAAAAGCCGCAGCGAACCCTCGTGCAGCAGCCGCCCGACCACTGCCGCCTCGGCCTCGGCCCAGCGCTCCTCGAGTAGATGCGTCTGCCCTTCGGCCAGAGCGGTGTAGAGCGCGGCGTTCACCTCTGCCCCGGCGGGCACGGCCTGCAGCGCCGCATGCACCGAGTGACGCCCTTCGGGGCCCCGGTGGAAGGCGAAGATCTCGTTCCAGTTCTTGGGGCTGCCGTTGGTCAGCGCCCAGTTCGGCTCGGCCGCCAGCGCCTTTCGCTCGGACATGGCCAGCTCGAAGCGCGTCCAGTTGACGATGGTCGCGAGCGTCGCTCCCTCGATGAAGGCAATGCGGGCCTCCGGCGCAAGCTGATGGAACTCCCCCGTGCCCGCCAGCGCCGAGAACAACGGCCCGACGGCAAAGCTGGGATCGCCCCAATGCGCCACCGAGCGCGGTACCACTGCGGGCATCGCGCCGTTGTAGTCGTCGGCGAAGCGGCCCAGCGAATGGGTCATGTCGCGCCAGGGAAAGTTGCGGCCCCAGGTGTAAAGCGTCAGCGCCCCGCCCCAGTCGGGCGGGGTGGCTGCAAGAGCCGTCAGCATGTCGGCGCGGTCCTGCGGAAGCCGGTTGTGCGGGCGCACATCCGCCGCGGTGACGAAGCCGCCGTACGAGAGTTGCCAGTCCTGCAGAGTCTCGGCGGAGAGGGGGAAAAGACCCATCAGGGCGATGCCGGCGGTGGCGATGAAGCGGGTGCTGTAGCGCATGCGATCCTCCAGAGTTTGGGGGGACAGGGATCGCTGGCAGCACGCTGGCACGGAACGGTGCAGGAGATATGCAGCGCTCGAGTGTTTTCGTCAACTATGCACGGCAGGACAGCGGGACCCGCGGCGGAAAGTGACCGCTCGGCCGGCCCTCCGCAGGTGGACGGCGCAGGCTCTCGCCGTGGTCATCGGCCGGCGCGACGCCCTGGGCGGGATGCTCAGCGCGCCGCGTCCGCTTCCCCGCTGTCGGCCAGCCGGCTGGCCAGCAGGTCGCCGCTCTCGGTCAGGATCGGATAGGCGACCATCGTGAAGGCAGTGTTGATCTGCTTGAGCGCGCGCAGCGTCTCCTGATGGATGTTCGAGGTGGCGAAACTGTCCGGATTGCCCTGCCGCAGACGGTCGAGATGAGCGCGCTGCAGGGCCTGTTCGGCATCCCGCACCCGCTCCTTCTCGGCCACCAGCGCGCGCGCGGCATCGGGATCCTGGGTCATCTGCACGTTCAGCGCCGCCTGCGCATTGACAAGCACACGGTCGTGGAAATCCACCAGATCCCTCAGCCCCTGCGGCGAGAAGGTCAGGCTTTCGGCCTGCATCCGCCGCGCCAGCCCCAGAATGACCTTTGCCACGCCATCGCCCGCCGCCTCGAGATTGGCGGCGATATCGACCAATTCGGCGCTGCGGCGGACCTCTTCGTCGCTCATCGCCCGGCCATCAAGACCGGCGAGATAGCGCTTCGTCTCGAAGTGCATCCGATCGAGGCCGGCCTCGGTATCCAGGATCGAACGGGCGGTGGCATCGTCCCAGTCGGAATACAACCGCAGCGCCGGGCGCAGCATCGTCTCCACCGCCTCTCCCATGTGCAGTACCTCCCGCGCAGCACAGACCAGCGCACGGCCCGGCACGGCTTGCGCCGCAGGATCGAGCGCGCTGCTGCGCGCCAGCGGCCCGGCCTCGGCCGTCAGCGCAGGCAAGGCAACCTCCATGGCGCGCAACAGCGGAGACACAAACGGCAGGCCCAGCACCGCAACGGCCAGGTTGAAGGCCAGATGCAGGTTGATCGCCTGCCGTTCCACCGTGGTGCCAAGCCAGCCCCAGTCCGGCGCGAGCAGGATCGCAGCCGCAAGTGCCGCCACCGCCCCGCCGCCCCGCATCAGCAGATTGGCCCAGACCACCCGCCGCGCTGCGATCTCGGCACCCAGCGTCAGCGCCACGGCGATGAAGCTTCCGCCGAGGTTGGCGCCGAGGATCATTGCCATGGCGGTGCCGACCGGCATCAAGCCCTGCCCCGCCAGCGTCATGCACAGAAGCACCGCCGCGACCGAGGAATGCACCGCCCATGCAAACAGCGCGCCGATCGCGAAGGCGGTGACGAGATCGGCCTCCAGATAGCGCATCGCCGCCGCGAGGCCGGCGCTCTCGCGCAGCGGGCCGGTCGCCTCGGCGATCATGTCTAGCGCGACGAAGATCAGCGCAAGGCCGATCACGATGCGCCCGACCTGCCGCGCCGGCTTGGCCCCGGAACGCATGAAGACGAGCACGCCGACCATCAACAGCAGCGGCGCCAGCCAGCCCGGCCGCAGCGTCAGCACCTGCACCACCAGCGCCGAGCCGACATCGGCACCCAGCAGGATGGCCAGCGCCACGCTCGGGGTGATCGACCCCGCGGCGACGAAACCGGCCGACAGGATCGCCACTGCAGTCGCGCTCTGCAGGCTGAAGCCGACGCCGGCTCCGGTCAGGGCCGCCAGCACCCGGTTGCCCGCAGACGCGCGCAACCAGCGCCGGAGCTGCACCGAAAAGGCCCGCTCCACGCCGGTGCGCACCATCCGCACCGCATAGATCAGAAGCGCGGCCGCACCCGCGATGCCGAGAACGAAGATCAGCATGCCGTGCCTCCCCAGAGCCCTTCGATAGCGTATTCGCGAGGAGATCGGTAGCCGCCCCACATCCGGCGGGTGCGGCCGGGCTCCGCACCTTCCATGCGGTGGCGAGCCGAGGCGCGCCGCCATGTAGCAGCCGCCGCGCCATCGACTGCCCCTTCAGCCCGGTGATGCGACGGCGACTCCCGGCCTTCGTCCGGGCGGGCGATCTCGGCGGCACGCCGACCGGCCGCTCGTGGCTGCGAACTGCCGCAGGGCGGGGACGCGACACCGCAGCGGCCGTCCATCTCGTCATGGAACAGCCGGCCGCGATGGTGCAGAACTCGGCCGCGCCCGCGGCGGCTGCGTCCGAGGCGTCGCTGTCCGGCACGATCTGCTCGGCCGGAAACGCCGCGACCGCGCTCTGCCGATGCGAAAGCACCTCGTTCAGCGCGGCCATCATCCGCGCCACCATGCCCGACGCATCGCGGACCCTCGTGCCGCGCGGTCTCCGTCGCCGGTCATGTCACGGGGTCAGCGCGGCAGGATGCCCGGCAGATTCAGTCCGTGTTCCCGGGCGCAGTCGCGGGCGATCTCGTAGCCCGCATCGGCATGGCGCATGACCCCGGTGGCCGGATCGTTCCACAGCACGCGCGCCAGCCTGCGGTCGGCCTCCTCGGTTCCGTCGCAGCAGATCACCATACCGGAATGCTGGGAAAAACCCATGCCGACACCGCCGCCATGGTGCAGCGACACCCATGTGGCACCGGATGCGCAGTTCAGCAGCGCATTGAGCAGCGGCCAGTCGCTGACCGCGTCCGAGCCGTCAAGCATCGCCTCGGTCTCGCGGTTGGGCGAGGCGACCGAGCCCGAGTCGAGATGATCGCGGCCGATCACCACCGGCGCCTTCAACTCGCCGCTGCGAACCATCGCGTTGAACGCCAGCCCGGCGCGGTGGCGTTGGCCCAGCCCGATCCAGCAGATCCGCGCCGGCAGCCCCTGAAAGGCGATGCGCGCGCGGGCCATGTCCAGCCACCCGTGCAGATGCGCGTCATCGGGGAAGAGCTCCTTCATCTTCGCGTCGGTGCGCCAGATGTCCTCGGGATCGCCCGAGAGCGCGCACCAGCGGAACGGCCCGACGCCGCGACAGAACAGCGGCCGGATATAGGCCAGAACGAACCCGGGAAAGGCGAAGGCGTTCTCCAGCCCCTCCTCCCTTGCGACCTGGCGGATGTTGTTGCCGTAGTCGAGCGTGGGCACGCCGGCATTCCAGAACTCGACCATCGCGGCGACATGGGTGCGCATCGAGGCCCGTGCGGCGGCCTCCACCGAATTGGGGTCGCTCTCCTGCCGCGCGCGCCAGTCTGCGACGCTCCAGCCCAGCGGCAGGTAGCCGTGCAGCGGGTCATGCGCCGAGGTCTGGTCGGTGACGATGTCGGGCCGCATTCCGCCGTCCTGCATCCGGCGGACCAGTTCGGGAAACACCTCGGCCGCATTGCCGATCAGCGCCACGGACTTCGCCGCGCCGGCCCGTGTCCAGCGGTCGATCATCGCCAGCGCGGTGTCGAGGTCGTGGGCCTTTTCGTCGCAATAGCCGGTGCGGAGGCGGAAATCGGCCCGCGTCTCGTCGCATTCGACGGCGAGGCAACAGGCCCCGGCCATCACCGCGGCCAGCGGCTGCGCGCCGCCCATGCCGCCCAGCCCCGCGGTCAGGATCCAGCGGCCGCGCAGGTCGCCCCCGTAGTGCTGCCGGCCGGCCTCGGCAAAGGTCTCGTAGGTGCCCTGAACGATGCCCTGCGTACCGATGTAGATCCAGCTGCCGGCCGTCATCTGGCCGTACATCATCAATCCCTTTCGGTCGAGGTCGGAGAAATGCGCCCATGTTGCCCAATGCGGCACGAGGTTGGAGTTGGCGATCAGGACGCGCGGGGCGTCGGCATGGGTGCGAAACACGCCGACCGGCTTGCCCGACTGCACCAGCAGCGTCTCCTCGCCCTCGAGATCGCGCAGGGCGGCACAGATCCGGTCGAAATCCTCCCAGGTGCGGGCGGCCCTGCCGATGCCGCCATAAACCACCAGCTCGTGCGGATTCTCGGCCACATCCGGGTGCAGGTTGTTCATGAGCATCCTGAGCGGCGCCTCGGTTTGCCAGCTCTTCGCGCTGATCGCGGGGCCGGTGGGGGGATGGACGTCGCGCAGGTTGTGGCGGGGATCGGTCATGCAGGGCCTCTGAGCGCGGGGGCGATTTCGGCAAGTGTGGCTAGGATGCGGGCGAGGATCGGGCGCAGCCGTGCGGCGCGTTCGGCGTCATAGGCGAAGGGCGGGGATTCGCCGGCCAGATACGTGTCTTGTGCAAGTTCCATCTGGATCGCGTGCACGCCCTCGGCCTGGGCGCCATAAGCGCGCGTGCTCCAGCCGCCCTTGAAACGGCCGTTCAGAACAAAGGTATGGCCCTGGGCCTTTGCGCAGATGTCGTGGACGGCGGTGGCGATGCGGGCGTCGCAGCTTGTCCCGTCTGCCGTGCCGATGTTGAAATCGGGCAGGATGCCATCGAACAGGAACGGAATGCGCGAGCGGATCGAGTGGCAGTCATGGAGGATCGCCACCCCGTGGCGGGCGCGGATGCGGGCGATCTCGGCCGACAGTGCCGCGTGATACGGGGCATGGAAGGCGTTTCTGCGGGCGGCGACCTCAGCCGCATCGGGTGGCTTGGTCCATATTGGCCGGCCGTCGAAATCGGTCAGCGGCACGAGGTCGGTGGTGTTCTGGCCTGGATAGAGGCTGGCCCCGTCGGGTGGACGGTTGGCGTCGATGACGTAGCGGTGGAAGGTCGCGCGCACCACCGTGGCACCGGGCAGGAGCCCGTCGTAGAGCCGGTCGATGTGCCAGTCGGTATCGGTCAGCATCTGGCCGCGGGCGTTGAGCCGGGCCATGATCCCGGCCGGCACGTCGGTGCCGGTGTGCGGCATGCCCAGCAGCACCGGCGCGTCGCCGCGGATCACCTCCACCGGGCTCATGCAACCTCCGCCGCGCGCACCAGCGCACCGGAGCGCACCAACGCCGCCGCCCGTTCGATCTCGGGGGCGAGCAGCCGGTCGGCCTCCAGCCGCGGCACCTCGGCGCGCAGCGCTGCCAGCGCGGCGGCCAGACGCGGCGAGGTCCGCAGCGGGGCACGGAAT
Source organism: Paracoccaceae bacterium (assembly GCA_007126375.1). GTDB lineage: Bacteria > Pseudomonadota > Alphaproteobacteria > Rhodobacterales > Rhodobacteraceae > Rhodobaculum. The sequence continues at coordinate 9,056 of SLBI01000385.1, read as the reverse complement.
TCAACCCCCTGCGCGGCACAGAGGGCCTCCACCCCGAGGATCACGGTGAGGTTGTCGGCCATCCGCCCCAGCCGGCGCGCGCCATGGGCAGCCATGCTGACATGATCTTCCTGATTGGCCGAGGTCGGGGTGGAATCGGTGGAGCAGGGCGTGGCGAGATGCTTGTTCTCGCTCATCAGCGCCGCCGTCGTCACCTCGGCGATCATGTAGCCGGAGTTCAGCCCCGGTCTGGGCGTCAGGAAGGGCGGCAGGTCGTGGCTCAGCGCAGGGTCAACCATCAGCGCGACGCGGCGCTGGGCGATGGCGCCGATCTCGGCCAGCGCCAGCGCCAGAATGTCGGCTGCAAAGGCCACCGGCTCGCCGTGGAAGTTCCCGCCCGACAGGATGCGTCCCGACGGCGTGTCGTGGGGCAGCACCAGCGGATTGTCGGTGACCGCATTCGCCTCGATCTCCAGCGTGCGGGCGGCGAAGCCGATCAGGTCGGCGGCCGCGCCCACCACCTGCGGCACACAGCGTATGCAATACGGATCCTGCACGCGGGCATCGCCCTCGCGGTGGCTCTCGCGGATCGCCGACCCCGCCATCAGCGCGCGCATCCGGGCGGCGACCGCGATCTGTCCCGGCTGGCCGCGCAGCGCGTGGATGCCTTCGTCCAGCGGCGCGTCCGATCCCATGATCGCGTCGGTCGACAGGCAGGCGGTGACCAGCGAAGCCTCCAGCAGCGCCTGCGCCTGCCACAGCCCGGTCAGCGCCAGCGCCGTGGAAAACTGCGTGCCGTTGATCAGCGCCAGCCCTTCCTTCGGCCCCAGAACCACCGGCGCGAGGCCGGCCGCCGCCAGAGCCTCGGCCGCCGGGCGGCGCGCGCCCGCAACGATGACCTCGCCCACCCCGATCAGCGCCGCGGCCATATGCGCCAGCGGCGCCAGATCGCCCGAGGCGCCGACCGAGCCCTGCACCGGCACCGCCGGCGTGATGCCGGCCGCCAGCATCCCCTCGATGAGCGCCGTCACCTCCGCCCGCACGCCCGAGGCGCCGCGGCCGAGGCTGAGAAGCTTCAGCGCCAGCATCAGCCGGGTGGTCGGCACGTCCAGTTCCGCGCCCACGCCGCAGCAATGGCTGAGGATCAGGTTGCGCTGCAGCGTCTCGGTGTCGGCTTGGGCGATGCGGACCGAGGCGAGCTTGCCGAAGCCGGTGTTGACGCCGTAGACCGGCGCCTCCCCGCCGGCCGCCGCGGCGACGGCTTCGGCCGCACGGGCCACCCCCGCCTGCGCCGCCGGGTCCAGCCGTGCCGGCCCACCCGCACGCCAGAACGACTCCAGATCCGCCAAGGTCGTCCCGCCGGGGCGCAGGGTCAGCATGGTGTCCCCGCGAAAAGACGTTCGCGCAGAGGGTTGAAGCCGATCCGCCAGGCCAGCTCTGCCGGCTGGCCCGCATCCCACACCGCAAGATCGGCGCGCAGCCCCGGCGCGATCCGGCCGCAATCCTCCAGCCCCAGCGCGCGGGCAGCGTTCACCGTGACGCCGCGCAGCGCCTCATCGGGTGTCAGGCCGAACAGCGTGCAGCCCATGTTCATCGCCAGCAGGATCGAGGTCATCGGCGAGGATCCCGGGTTGCAATCCGTCGCCAGCGCCATCGCCACGCCCGCGTCGCGGAATTCGCTCACCGGCGGCACCTGCGTCTCGCGCAGCGTGTAGAAGGCGCCCGGAAGCAGCACCGCCACGCTGCCGGCGGCCGCCAGCGCGCGGGCATCCTCTTCATGCGCGTATTCCACATGATCGGCCGAGAGCGCGCCATAGCGCGCGGCAAGGGCGGTGCCGCCCTGATGCGACAGTTGCTCGGCGTGGAGTTTCACCGGCAGGCCCAATTCCTGAGCGGTATCGAATACCCGCGCGATCTGGGCCGGGGAGAAGGCGATCCCCTCGCAGAAGCCATCCACCGCATCGACCAGCCCCTCTGCCCGGGCCGCGCGCAGCACCGGCCGGCAGACCTCGTCCAGATACGCGTCGGGCCGGGCACGATATTCGGGCGGGCAGGCATGGGCACCGAGAAAGCTGGTGCGCACCCGAACCGGCCGCTCGCGCCCGAGCCGCCGGGCGACGCGCAGCATGCGCAGTTCGGTCTCGACATCCAGCCCGTAGCCCGACTTGATCTCGACCGTCGTCACCCCCTCGGCGATCAGCGCCGCCAGCCGCGGCAGGGCCTGCGCGAACAACGCATCCTCCGAAGCCGCCCGGGTGGCCGCGACGGTCGAGAGGATGCCGCCGCCGGCACGCGCGATCTCGGCGTAGCTCGCGCCCTGCAGCCGCATCTCGAACTCGCGCGCGCGGTCGCCGCCAAAGACGAGATGGGTGTGGCAGTCGATCGGCGCCGGCGTCACCAGCGCCCCGCCCAGATCGCGCCGAGGCCACGCCGCGAAGGCCTGCGGCAGGGCATCATCCGGCCCGACCCAGGCAATGCGCCCGCTATCCAGCGCGACGGCGCCGGTTTCGATCAGCCCGAAGCCTTCGGGGGCATCCAGCGTGGCCAGCCTGCCGTTGGTCAGGAGTTGCCGGTCCATGCCATCTCCGAGGCCGGGGGCTTGCCAGCAGGATTATGTCTGCACATAATTGCGCTGTCAACGCGCGGGGACGAGCCATGCCGAGGATCTGGGCGAACCGGGCGCTGTTGCCGGGGGGATGGGCGGAGCGGGTGCTGGTGGACATCGACGACAGCGGCCGCATCGCCACGGTCACGCCCGACGCTCCACCGACGGACGCACGCCAGGCGATCCTCCTGCCGGCGCCGGCCAACCTGCATTCCCATGCCTTTCAGCGCGCCATGGCCGGGCTGACCGAGGCGCGCGGCCCAGACCCCACCGACAGTTTCTGGACCTGGCGGCGGCTGATGTTCCGCTTTCTCGACCGCCTCACGCCGGAGGATGTCGAGGCCATCGCCGCCTTCGTGCAGATGGAGATGCTGGAAGCGGGCTTCGCCGCCTCCGTCGAGTTCCACTATCTTCACCACACGCCGGACGGCACGCCGCACGCCGATCCGGCCGAGATGTCGGCCCGGATCGCCGCCGCGGCCGAAACCAGCGGCATCGGCCTGACGCTGCTGCCGGTGCTCTATCAGTACGGTGGCTGCGACCGTCGCCCGCTCGGCCACGGCCAGATCCGTTTCGGCAACGACCCGGACCGCTTCGCCCGGCTGCTGGCGGGGGCCGGCCGGGCGCTCGCCGCCCTTCCGGCCGACGCCCGCCTCGGCGTCGCACCGCACAGCCTGCGCGCGGTCTCGCCCGAGGGGCTGGCGGCCGCGGCGGACCTTTCCGACGGCCCGATCCACATGCATCTGGCCGAACAGACCGCCGAGGTGGCCGAGGTGGAGGCCGCATTCGGCGCCCGCCCGGTGGGCTGGCTGCTCGACAACGCCGCGGTGGATGCAGGCTGGTGCCTGATCCACTGCACCCAGATGACGCCCGACGAGACCCTGGCGCTGGCCGCCACCGGTGCGGTGGCCGGGCTGTGCCCGATCACCGAAGCCTCGCTGGGCGACGGCATCTTCGACGGGGTGCGCTGGCTGGGCGCGGGCGGGCGCTTCGGCGTCGGATCGGACAGCAACATCCGCATCAGCCTGACCGAGGAACTGCGCACGCTGGAATACTCGCAGAGGCTGCGCGACGGTTCCCGCGCGGCCCTGGCGCGGCCCGATGCCTCCACCGGCCGCGCGCTTCTTGCCGGCGCGCTGACCGGCGGAACACAGGCCGCCGGGCGCGCGAGCGGGGCCATCGCGCCGGGGATGTGGGCCGATCTGCTGACACTGGATGCCGACGACCCCGATCTCGCGGGGCTGTCAGGCGACCGGCTGCTCGACGCCTGGATCTTCGCCGCCGGCGACGCGGCGGTGCGCGAGGTCTGGTCGGCCGGTCGCCGGATGGTGCGCGACGGGCACCATGTTTCCCGCGAGGCGATCATCGCGCGATACCGCACCAGTTGCGCCCGCCTGCGCGATGCGGTCTGACCCGATGACCGCGGCGACGGGCTGGCAGGCGATCCGGGATGCGGCACTGGCCCGCCTGCGCAGCGGACGCTGGGCGCCCGGCACACTGATCCCCACCGAGGCGGAGCTTGCCGCCGAGTTCGGCTGTGCCCGGGCCACCGTCAACCGCGCGCTGCGTGACCTCGCCGCGGCAGGATACCTCGACCGCCGGCGCAAGTCCGGCACCCGCGTCGTGCCGCATCCGGTGCGCAAGGCCACTCTGACGATCCCGGTAATCCGAAAGGAGGTCGAAGGGCTTGGCGGCACCTATGCGCACGTGCTCATCTCGCGGGCCACGGCGGTGCCGCCCACGGCGGTGCGCTCGGCTCTCGGGCTGCCAGCGGACCGGCCCTTGCTGCATCTGTGCACGCTGCATCGGGCCGACGGCGCCGCCTATGCCCATGAAGACCGCTGGCTCAACCCCGAGGCCGTGCCCGGTCTGGACCGGCTTGACCTGACCGTGACCAGCGCCAACGAATGGCTGGTCGGGCAGGTACCCTATACTGACGGGAGACTCTCGCTGTCCGCCGCTGCGGCGTCACCCGAGGAGGCACGGCATCTCGGCTGCGCGCCCGGGGCGGCGCTCTTCACAGTGGAACGCATCACGTGGTTGCAAAGACGGCCGATCACCTGGGTCCGGCTGAGCTATGCGCCGGGCCACCGGCTGACGACCGACATCTGAACGCCGGGACGAACCCCGACCGGCACCGCCACCTCCCCCTACGCGCCCGTTCACCGGGTGCTGGCGCGATGCCCGCCAGCCTGCCTGAGACGTTGCGGACGGCCACAAAACCGACGAAACTAGGCCGCAAGCGCCGGTGGCGCCGGGATCCGCAGCCCGTCGCCCTGCCCCTGCCGGATCCGGCGAACGGGCACCAGGATCTCGAACGGACAGGCACAGACCCCTATTGCCTCGCCGACCAGGGGTGACGGCGGCGCCTGGCATCGCCGCGTCATGCATCCCCGAAAGTAAGGCTTTCGCCGCCGGCCGGCCGGGCCTCCTGTCCTTCGTGACATGCTCTTGCACACGGCTTGCATCCGCCATTTGCATTCGCGTCAGCGCTCGCCGAAGCTGCGGCATGGACATGCAGTCGGAACCGGCGTTCGATCCCGTCGAGAGAGGCCTTCCCGCACGGACTTCCGTTGTGGTGATCGGCGGTGGCGTGGTCGGCGTATCGGCGGCGCTCGCCCTCGCGGAAGCGGGCGTGCCGGCTCTGGCGAGAAGGGCCGGATCGCGGCGGAACAGTCTTCGCGCAACTGGGGCTGGGTGCGCAAACAGGGCCGCGCCCCCCGCGAATTGCCGCTGATGATCGAGGCGCAGGCGCTGTGGCGACGCCATGCCGCTGCGCTGACGGAGGACATCGGCTATCGCGAGGCCGGCTGCACGTATCTTTGCGCGGATGACGCCGAGATGGAGCGGCGGACGCGCTGGCTGGAGGCGGCGCGCAGCTATCGGTTGGGGTCGCGCCTGCTGTCGCAGCGCGAACTGGCGGCACGTAGCGGCGCGGGTGCGGCCGGGTTCCGCGGCGCGCTGCATACGCCTGACGATGCACAAGCCGAACCCGCGCTGGCGGTGCCGGCCCTGGCGCACCGCGCCGCGAGGCTGGGCGCCGAGCTCCGCGAGGCGACGGCGGTGCGCACACTGATCCGCAGCGCCGGACGGGTGACGGGCGTGGTGACCGAACACGGGCCGGTCGCCTGCGAGGCGGTGATCCCTGCCGGTGGCGCCAGGTCGCGCACGTTTTTCGAGAACCTCGGGCTTGCGCTGCCGCAACTGGCCATCCGTGCCTCGGTCCTGCGCACCTCGCCCGGCCCCGAGATCGCCGCCGGCCCGAATGGCACCGGCGCGATCGGCGCCGCCGCAGCCTCGATCCGCCGCCGGCTTGACGGCGGCTGCAGCATTGCCCGCGCCGGCGCGGCGCGGTTCGACCTCGTTCCGGCCGGATTCCGCCATTTCGCCGCGTTCCTGCCGATGCTGCGCCGCCGCTGGCGGATCGTCGGGCTGGGGCTTGGCCGGTCCTGCTTCGGCCCGCTCGGCCGGCAGCGCTGGGACGGGGCCGATCGCAGCCCCTTCGAGGCGGTGCGGATCATCGACCCGGCGCCGGATGCACCGCTTCTGGCCGATGTCATGGCGGCGGCGCAGGCGCAGTGGATCGTCTTGGCGACATCCATTCCCACAGAAATCCGCATGGCGATCCTCCCTCGTTGCCCCGGACCCGCATGCCCCGTCTCGCCGGCATCGCCTTGCAAAGCCATCAGGGGCATCGCGTAATCAGCGGTCGATCAAGGGCGGCGACGCTGGCGGCCCAGCCCTCCGAGCCATCGGGAACAGCCAGCATGACAGCCATACCCGCATCGCCTGCGCCCAAGCAGCTTCCCACCGACATGGGCGCATTGAAAAGAGGTAAGGCAGGCATGATCCGATCGCCCGATCCGCCCGAGTTCGCCGACCTGCTCGTCATTGGCGCAGGTCCGGCCGGCATCGCGGCAGCGGCGGCGGCAGCCGAAGCGGGGCTGGACGTGCTGCTCCTCGACGAGGCCGCGGCACCCGGAGGGCGGATCTGGAAGAACGCGCCGGCGCTGCTGTCCCGGCCGCGCGAAGGTCGGCCGCGGATCGACCTCATTCCGGGCGCTGCCGCGGCGCTCGGGCGGCTTGCTGCCTCCGGGGCGGCCTGCCGCAGCCGAGCGACACTGATCGACCTCGTCGGCGGCGCGGCCGGGGTCGAGGTTGGCAGGCTGGACCGCGACGGCGCGGCACCGCCGCGGCTGCGTCAGAGCCGGGCGCGCGGCCTTGTGCTCGCCACTGGTGCGCAGGAACGGCCGGTGATCTTTCCCGGTGCGCAACTGCCCGGGGTGATGGGCGCGGGTGCGCTGCAGACGGCGGTGAAGCAGTCCGGACTGGTGCCGACATCTCCCGGCGTGATCCTGGCCGGGCAGGGTCCGCTGCTGCTGCTCGTGCTGGGGCAGCTTATGGCGCTCGGGGGAAAGGTCGCGGCGGTGTTCGACATGGCACCGCCGGGCGCCGCGCGCCGGGCGCTGCCGCATCTGCCCGCCGCGGTGGCCGGCGATCCGCGGCTGGTACTGCGGGGGAGCGGGCTCTTGTTGCGCCGCGCGCTGCGCATCCGCGCGCCGCTGAAACCGGTGCTGCTGGGCGATTACCTTCAGCCAGGGCCGCAGAATGCGGTGCAGGACGGTTGATCCCACCGCTGTCGGCGCAGGTTTTGGCGGGCGCGCCGCCGCCGTCCGGTTCCCGTTCAGCCGCTTTCCCGGTGCTTACCGTCCGGCCGGCGATCCGGCAACGGCAGACCCGGCCGGCCAGCGCGACAGGCTGCCCAACCTCGACGTCTTGATCCTGCTGGATTGCCGGACGCCTGCCTCCTCGGCTTGGGTCGCTCCACGGCGGGGAGGGCGCGGCCGGCTGCGGCCACCGATGCTCAGCTTCCCTCCGGCAACGCACCTTGCAGGGGGCGCTCCCGAACATGGCGATCGCGCAGCAGAAGCGCGGTGGCGGCAGGAAGTGCGGCGGCGCCGAGGAACATTGCCCCGGTGCCGAAGGCATCCGCCACGACCCCGGCGACCGCCGGCCCCAGCATGCTGCCCGCTGCCATGGCGAGAAGTGCGGCCGTGAAACTGAACGACGGCAGCGACGGGAACAGACGCTCCGACCAGAAGGCCAGGACGGCGCTCGTCATCATGACATGCACACCCTGCAGCCCGGCCGACGAGATCAATCCCGACCCGTTTCCCGGCGGGAAGGCGGCCAGGGCGGCCGACAGCGCGCCGGCCAGCATAAGCAGCCGCAGGAGCCATGGCAGACCGACGAGTCGTTTCAGGCCACCGGCGAGAAGCCCGGTGAGGCCGAAGAGGCCATAGACGACGAAGACGAGGGCGGGCGTGGCCGCCGTCGGCACGCCACCGACTCCGCCGCTTTCCAGCATGTGATCGGCCGCGAAGGAAATGTAGATCGCCGAGGTCGTGCCGTAGACGAAGGCGATGGCGAAAAGGGGCAGCGCAGCAAACCGCAGAAGGTCGCGCCACCCCCGCTCCGGCACTCCCGCAGGATCCCTCTCGACCCCATGCAAGGCGGCCCAGTTGGCGATCAGCGCAAGGGCACTGGCAAGCACGAAGAACGCCCAGCAGGCACGCCAGGACAGGCCGGTCAGGACCATCGCAAGCGCAGCCAGGCCGGCAGCGGCGATCCCGACGCCGGTGCCGGTGCTGATCTGCGAGAGCGCCGTCGGCCGGTCAACGTCCTGAATCTTGCGATGCACCGCGTCGTTGAAGGGCGTCCACGCGAAGCCGGCGCTCGATGCCGCGAAAAACACGCCGACCGCGAGCACGGTGAGGTTCGGCGCAAGGGCGACAATGCCCATGCCGGCCGTTGCGGCAATCAGGCCTGACATCACGGGTACCGCCGGCCCCCGCCGCACGAGCAGGCCCTGCGCGATCACAAGCCCGAGGAAGAAACCTGCAAAGCCGAGGCTGGAAACGAATCCGACTGCGGTGGTCGACATGTCGAAAGCCGACCTGAACTCCGGCACGAAAAGGCCGAAGCCCATGCGCGCAGGCCCGTAGCTGATGGCGGTGGCGGCGAAACCGGCGACGGCAAGGTACTGGAAACGGGCGATGACGTCCTCCTGGCTTTGCCTGACGGCGCCACGTCGGGATGGCTGGTTGAAGGGTGGGATCGATTGCCGCGCGAAACAACGGGCGGCGGCCGAAATCCCGGCTTCGGCGGGCAATGCGGCCTCCCGGTGCCGCGACCGGGGCCGCGACGGTCTGCTGCGGACCCTGCAGGGCGGTGGGCGCCGCCGATCGTGGCAACGGCGCGCGCAGCCCTTCCGGGTGCTGCCATGCACGGCTCAGGCATGTCGCGGGGCATGGTCCCTCGTCACGCCCACGGCTCCGGCACGCGCGGGCCCGGCTCCGCAGGGCGACCGTCCACAGTCCGGCATGCCGGCCTGCTTCAAGCGGGCTGTGCCCGACAGCCAGGGGGTTGCCACTCATCGCGAGCAGGCCATCCGCGGCGCGGCTGCGTGTCG
>SLBI01000346.1 GCA_007126375.1 Paracoccaceae bacterium | reverse complement strand
TCCATCGTGCCGAAGCGCGGATCGATCCCCCGCATGTCGGTGATGTCATAGCCGAAATCGACCTGCGGCGAGGGGTAGATCGGGCTGAGCCAGATCGCGTCCACGCCCAGCCCTGCAAGATAGTCCAGCCGCGCCGACACCCCGGGAAGATCGCCGACGCCATCACCGTTGGTGTCCAGAAAACTGCGGACATAGACCTCGTAGATCGCCGCGCCCCGCCACCAGTCGCGCCGCGCCATCACGGGCGCGTCGGGCCGGCGCATCGCCCTGGCGGCCAGCGCCTCGCGGTCGAGGATATGACGGCTCATGTCAGATTGCCGAAATACCCTCCGTCCGGGGGCAGCACAAGCCGGCCTTCGTCCATGGCCCAGTCGAGGCCATGACCCTGCACCGGTGTGCCCAGCCCTGACGCCGGCAACTCGACCGCCGCTTCGGCATCGCCGAGGTTGAACACGCCCAGCAGGTGCTGCCCGCCGCCCATGCGCGCGAACGCGAGGATCGGTTCCGGGTGGTCGATGAAGGCCAGCGTGCCGCCCTGCAGCGCCGGCTGCTCGCGCCGCCAGTGCAGCAAACGCCGCATGCGGTTGAGGGTGGAGCCCGCCACCCGCGCCTGATCGGCGACGTTCAGCGCCCGATGCGCGGGCGGGATCGGCAGCCAGGGCTCGACCGTGCTGAAACCGCAGTGCGGCCCCTCGGCCTGCCAGGGCATCGGGGTGCGGGCGCCGTCGCGGCCCATGAAGGCGGGATGGAACTCGCGGCCGTAGGGATCGACCAGCCGGTCGAAGGGCACCTCGGCCTCGGGCAGCCCCAGTTCGGAGCCCTGATAGAGGCAGAACGCCCCACGGATCGCCACCAGCGCCGCGATCAGCCCCAGCGGCGCGCCGCTGCGCCCCAGCCGCGTGGGCGCACGCATGAAATCGTGGTTCTCCAGCGCCCAGGCCGGCCAGCCGTCGGCCTCGCCATGGCCCAGTTCGCGGGCAACGCGGATCACATCGGCCGGGGTGATGCGCTCGGCCCCCAGCAGCCAGTAGCCATAGGCCAGATGCAGCCGCCCCGGCGCGGTATAGTCGCGGTGCAGCTGCGCCCCGTTGGATTCGTGCAGCTCGCCCAGAAGCGCGGCGTCATGCGCGTCGCACAGCCTGCGCAGCCGCTCCAGAAAGGCGAGGTTTTCCGGCTGGCCGATGTCGTGGATGTGCCGCTGCATCGAATAGGGGTTGAACATGAAGCTGCGCCCGCCGGGACGGTCGGGGTTGGGCGGGTTGTCGCGCAGAGCTGCGTCATGGAAATAGAAGGCGCAGACATCCAGCCGGAACCCGTCCACCCCCAGCTCCAGCCAGTGGCGGCAGGTATCCAGCACCGCCTCCTGCACTTCTGGGTTGTGGAAGTTCAGGTCGGGCTGTTCGCGCAGGAAATTGTGCAGGTAATACTGCCCCCGCCGCGGCTCCCACTGCCAGGCCGGGCCGCCGAACACCGACAGCCAGTTGTTGGGCGGCGCCCCATCCGCGCGCGGGTCGGCCCAGACATACCAGTCGGCGCGGGCGTTGTCGCGGCCCTCGCGGCTTTCCAGGAACCAGGCATGTTCGTTCGAGGTGTGCGACAGCACCTGATCCATCAGCACCTTCAGCCCGCGCGCCTGCGCGGCCTCCAGCAGCGCGCGGAAATCTTCCAGCGTGCCGAACATCGGATCGACGGCGCGGTAATCCGAGATGTCGTAGCCGAAATCGCGCATCGGCGATTTCAGGAAGGGCGAGATCCAGACCGCATCCACCCCGAGATCGGCGATGTGATCGAGCCGTTCGACGATCCCGCACAGATCGCCGATGCCGTCGCCCGAACTGTCGCGAAAGCTGCGGGGATAGACATGGTAGATCACCGCATCCTGCCACCAGCCTGCCCCCCGTTCCATCGCGTGCCTCTCCCTGCTGCCCGTGTCTCCGTTCATCGCCGCCCCGTCCGCCGGCTGCCTAGCATTGCCGCGGCCCCACCGGAACCCGGCCGGTCGCGTGCACCCGTCAGGTGCCCGGCATCGCATGGCCCCCATTCCCGGCCAGCGCGACCTCGCACACGACCGGCAGGTGGTCCGAAGCGGCGCGCGCCTCGGGCGAGCGGTGGACCTGCGCCCGAAGGGAGCCGGCAAGCCGCCAGCCCATTACACGGTCGAGCGCAAAGAGCGGCCAGCGTGCGGGGAAACTGCGCGGCGGCGGGCTGGCCGCGTCGGCGGCATCGATCAACGGCCGGATGGTGGGGTGGCCGATCATCCAGTCGTTGAGATCGCCCAGCAGCAGCGTCGGAAGCTCGGGCGTGCGCGCCACCCGCCGCGCCAGTTGTGCCGCCTGCACGCACCGCTCACGCAGCCCCAGACCCAGATGCGTGACGAGCACCCGCAACGCCACGCCGTGGCAGTCGAGTTCGGCGTCGATGAGGCCACGCGGCTCGCGCCGGCTGGTGCGCAGCCGGGCGCGCTCCAGCCGGCGCAGGGGAAAGCGCGTCAGCAACATGTTGCCGTAGTGCCCCCGGTGATCGAGCAGATTCGGCCCCTCGATCGCCGTATAACCCTGCAGATGCGCCAGAAACTCCGCCTGCGAGGCCGCCCCCGGGCCAGTCGCCGCCTTCCAGTCCACTTCCTGAAGGCCGACGATATCCGCATCGAGTTCGCGGATCACGCGCGCCACACGCTCCGGCCGGCAGCGGCGATCGGTGCCGACGCTGCGGTGGGTATTGTAGCTGGCGACCCGCAGCCGCAGCCTGCCCGACGCCCGTCCTTCAGCCATCATCCACCGTCAGCCGGTTGACGAAACGGCGCCAGAGCCAAAGCGCGAAGGCCGTCACCGCCACGAGGACCGCCAGCAGGCCGGCCAGGTTCCCCGGACCCGGGGTGAACAGGACCGACCGCAACAGCCCCGAGAACAGCGTGAACACAAGGATGCCCGGCGCGACCCCTAGCGCGGTCCCCAGCAGATAGTCGGACAGGCGGACCCGGGCCGTGCCGGCAGCGACATTGATCAGCGGAAACGTGGCGAAAGGCAGCAGGCGCCCGACCGCGATCGACAGCATCCCGCGCCGGCCGATCCGCTGCGCCAGATACTCCAGACGTCCGCGCATGACCCTGCGCAGCCTGTCGCGCCCAAGCGCCACGCCGAGGCCGTAGCCCAGCACGGCCGAGCCCAAGGCACCGGCAAAGGCAAGGCAAAACCCGGTCCATGGGCCATGGACGAGGCCGGTCACGATCACCAACGGCATCAGCGGCAACAGCAGCCCGCCGATGACGATGGCAGCCAGCGTCGCGGCGGCCGCGCGCCACCAGTCCGCGCCGAAAGCGGACAGCGCCTCGATCCGTTCGAGTGGTGCGCCCCCTGCCCCCGGCTCGGCCCGCCACAGCGTGACGAGGGCGGCGAACACTGCCGCCGTGGCGAGAAGCCCCACGAGCGCATTGCGCACCTGCCGGCGGCCAACCGGATGCTCGACGAACCCATCGGCAAGACGCTCCGGCGCTGCCGTCTCGGACGGGTCCAGAACGCCCGCTTCGGCGATCAGCGCGTCCAGCTCGGCCGGCGGCGTTTCGGGAAACGGCACCAGGCTGCGGCCGGGCCCGCGCAGCGCCTCGACCGCCGCGATCATCGAGCCCTCGCGCGCGATGGTCCGGGCCACATCCGCCGGCCGGCAGCCGAGATGCTCGGCCAGCAGATCGTCGCGCAGCCCCGCCAGCACCCGCTCCGGCTTCGCACCGGCTTCGACGGCAAGGGCGAGATTGCACTCGGTATCCAGCCCCATGGAGCGATTGTTGAGATTCGCCGAGCCCACGGTCACGAAACGCCCGTCGATGATCATCGTCTTGGAATGGACCTTGAGCGGCACCTCCCCCGCCGCGCCCAGCATCGGCACGTAAACGCGCAAGCGGCGCTCATGGTCGACGTCGCGCAACATGGCCAGAATGCGCCGCTGGCCGATACCCATGGCGGTCTGTTCGATCCAGCCCGTGGGTTCGCGCGGCAGCAGCAGCACGATCTCGGGGCCACCTGCCTGCTCCAGCCGCGCGCGCAGGGCCTGCGCCACGCTCCAGGCGGTCAGATACTGGGTCTCGATATAGATCCAGTCCCGCGCGGTGCGGATCGCGGCCGTGAACAATGCCTCGATCTCGCGGACCTCGCCCAGCGATTTCCACGCCGGACGGGTGCGCGCGATGGCCACCTCCACGTCGCGCAGGTCGGGGGTCAGCCCCTCGGGCCAGGGGACGGCCCCGGGCCCGGCCGGCGCGAGCCGCTGGCCGGTCGCCACCTGCCACCGCTCGCGGGCGATGTCGCCCAGCACCCGCGCAGCCGGTCCGCCGACCGCGAACTGGATGTCGTGCACCGGCTGCGGGATTGTTCCATCGGGCAGCCGGCGCCGCGGGTCTCCGGGCAGATGCGCGCGCCCGTCCAGCCGCTCGATGGCGAAATCGATCCCGCCCACGAAGGCCAGCGCATCGTCGATCACCACGATCTTCTGGTGATGCGCCGCACCCAGCGGATGCTGGTTGTCCAACGCATAGCGCGCGCGCGGATGGCTCAGCCAGTCGATGCGCAACCGCGGCAGCCACTCCCGGTCGAGCTTGAACAGGAGCGGCGAATTCCAGTGCAGGACATTGATGCGCAATGCCTCGGACCGAACCAGCAGATGGGTCAGGAACGGGCCGAGACGGTTTGGAACGCCCTGCATTGCGGTTTCGGGAAATTCGAGCCCGAGCCGGCTGTTCACATCCCAGCCGATGATCAGGATGGAGCGCCGCGCCCGCAGCGCCGCCTGCTTGAAGGCCCGGAAATAGGCCTCGCTGTCGATCAGGACGGCCAGTTTCTGCGCCGGCGCCAGCTGCCAGCAAGTCTCGCCCGGCCTGAGAAGATCCTGCCAGCGCACGCGGCTCCTCCGGATCGCATTCGGATCTGCGCCGCGCGCCATCCGGGCGGCGCCGCGGCGGGATAGTCGAAGCAACACCCGGAACTGTCAACGCAGGGGCGGCCCTCGCCACAGCCGCGGCGACACGGATCGCAGCGCCGCTGCTCGCGCCCTTCGGCAGAGACGGCCGCATGATCATCCCGGCCGTATGCCGTGATCCCGTTCCGGGCACGGCAACGCGCCGCGTCAAGCCGCCGCCTTCAGCAGATCCTCTTCGCGCAGGATGACATGGGCCTCGTCCAGCGCGGTGCGGGCGCGGGCCACCAGCAGGTCGATGTCTTCGGGCGTGATAACAAGCGGGGGGGCGATCACCATGCGGTCGGCGACATGGCGCATGATCAGGTTGTTGGCGAAGGAGCGTTCGCGGCAGATGTATCCCGCCGTGCCGGGTGCGGCGGCGAAGCGGGCGCGGCGGGCCTTGTCCGGCGTCAGGGCAAGGCTGGCCATCAGCCCGGTGCTGACCGCCTCGCCCACCAGCGGATGGTCGGCGAGGCTGCCCCAGGCGTCGGCCAGATGCGGCGCGGCCACATCGCGGACATGGCCGACAATGCCCTCCTCCTCGAGGATCCGCAGGTTCTCCAGCGCGACGGCGGCGGCCACGGGGTGCCCGGAATAGGTATAGCCGTGATAGAACTCGCCATGGCTCAGCACCTCGGCCACCTCGTCGCAGACGACCGAGCCGCCGATCGGCTGGTAGCCCGAGGACAGCCCCTTGGCGATGGTCATGATGTGCGGGCGGATGCCATAGGTCTGGCTGCCGAACCAGGTGCCGGTGCGCCCGAAGCCGCAGATCACCTCGTCGGCGATCAGCAGGATCTCGTGTTTGTCGCAGATCCGCTGGATCTCGGGCCAGTAGCTGTCCGGCGGGATGATGACGCCGCCCGCGCCCTGTACCGGCTCGGCAATGAAGGCGGCGACGCGGTCCTCGCCGATCGCCAGGATCGCCTCTTCAAGTTGCCGCGCGCGGGCGCGGCCGAACTCCTCGGGGCTGTGGTCGCCGCCCTCCAGATACCAGTGCGGCTGGTCGATGTGATGGATGTCCGGCAGCGGCAGACCGCCCTGGGCATGCATTGCCTGCATGCCGCCCAAACTGGCGCTGCCCATCGACGAGCCGTGATAGGCGTTCTTCCGGGCAATGAAGACGGTCTTTTCCGGCTTGCCCTTCAGCGCCCAGTAATGCCGCACCATCCGGAGGTTGGTGTCGTTCGCCTCCGATCCCGAGCCGGCGAAGAACACATGGTTCAGATTGCCGGGCGCCAGTTCGGCGATCTTCGCGGCCAGCGCGATAGCCGGCACATGGGTGGTCTGGAAGAAGGTGTTGTAGAAGGGCAGTTCACGCATCTGCCGCGCTGCCACCTCGGCCAATTCGTCGCGGCCATAGCCGATGTTGACGCACCAGAGCCCGGCCATGCCGTCGAGGAT
Source organism: Paracoccaceae bacterium (assembly GCA_007126375.1). GTDB lineage: Bacteria > Pseudomonadota > Alphaproteobacteria > Rhodobacterales > Rhodobacteraceae > Rhodobaculum. The sequence goes on along the minus strand of SLBI01000346.1, from coordinate 1,165 downwards.
CTCGTTGCCCTCGCTATCCCACAGCCGCACGCCCCGGCCACGGGTGATGATCCGCGCGCCTTTCCTCGCGAGGGCGGCCTCGTCGGTGAAAGGGTGCATGTGATGCGCGGCGTCGAGCGCCTGCAGCTCGGCCGTGGGCATGTGGTTGGTGATCGGCTGCATGAACAAGGCTCCGGAAGGGCGAGCGGACCGCGACGGCCCGGATGATGGCTGTCGCGGCAGGATACTTCGCACCCCGAGGCCGTCAAGCCGATTTGATCAAATCTTGCCCGGGGCCGGGCCGTTCCCTTCCCCGGTCGGCTCGCCTAGGATGTGCCGCACGATCAGAAAGGGAGAACGCGATGCGACGGAAACTCGCCGCCGGCAACTGGAAGATGCACGGCCTCGGCGCCGATCTGGCCGAGGCGACGGCGTTGTCGCTGGCGCATCCGGCACCGGGCTGCGACATCCTGCTGTGCCCGCCGGCCACGCTGATCTCCCGCATGGCCGCGACGCTCGGGCAGAGCCCTGTCGCGGTGGGCGGGCAGGATTGCCATGCGACGGACAAGGGCGCGCATACCGGCGATGTCGCGGCCGCCATGCTGGCCGATGCCGGCGCCACCCATGTCATCCTCGGCCATTCCGAACGCCGCGCCGATCACGGCGAGAGCGATGCGCAGGTCGCCGCCAAGGCCGCCGCAGCGCAGGGCGCGGGGCTGACCGCGATCGTCTGCCTCGGCGAGACCGAGGCCCAGCGCGACGCGGGCGAAACCCTTGCCGTGGTCGGCCGCCAGCTGGAGGGCTCGCTGCCCGCCGGCGCCACCGCCGCGAATACCGTGATCGCCTATGAACCGGTCTGGGCCATCGGCACCGGCCGCACCCCGACCGAAGAGCAGATCGCCGAGGTCCACGCCGCCCTGCGCGCCGGCCTCGCCCGCCTCCTGCCCGCCGAGGCCGCCGGCATCCGGCTGCTCTACGGCGGCTCGGTCAAGCCCGCCAACGCCGCCGCCATCTTCGCCGTCCCCGACGTCGACGGCGCCCTCGTCGGCGGCGCCAGCCTCAAGGCCGTCGATTTCTCCGCCATCATCGCCGCGCTGGAGACCGCGCCACCCGCCTGAAGGCGTTGGCACCGGCGGCCCGCCGGCAACCTCCCCCGCCCGGCACGAGCGGGGCGGCCGGCGCCCCG
>SLBI01000223.1 GCA_007126375.1 Paracoccaceae bacterium | reverse complement strand
TGCCCGAGGCCGCAGAGGCGGCGATCGAGGATCTGGTGACGCTGGTGCGCAAGCTCACCTCCTCGAACTTCTCCAACATCCTGATCACCACGGACCACGGCTTCCTCTATCAGCACCGCCAGCTGGACGAGAGCGACTTCTCCGTGGCCGAGCCCCCGGCTGGCGAGGTGACCCACCGCAACCGCCGCTTCCTGCTGGGCCAGGGTTTCGGTGAGACCGCTGGCATGAAGCGCTTCTCGGCCTCCCAGCTGGGGCTGGCGGGCGACACCGAGCTGCTGATCCCGAACTCGGTCAACCGCTTGCGGGTCAAGGGCGCGGGCAGCCGCTTTGTCCACGGCGGCGCCTCGCTGCAGGAGGTCGTGCTGCCCGTCCTGCGCGTGGGCAAGCGGCGCGAGGCGGATGTGCGCAAGGTGGACGTCCAGATCGTCGTGTCGGGGCGCAACCTGATCAGTTCGGGCCAGATCGCGGTGATGCTCTACCAGACCGAGCCAGTCTCGGCGAAGGTGCAGCCACGCCAGCTGCTGGCCGGGTTCCATGCCGCCGACGGCACGCTGCTGTCGGACGAGCACGAGCTGCTGTTCGACTTCCGGTCCGACAACCCTCGCGAGCGGGAGCAGCCCTGCAAGTTCCTCTTCACCCGTTCCGCCGATGCCTTCAACGAGCAGGAAGTGTTCCTCAAGCTGCGTGAGCGGGTGGGCAAGACGACGCATTACCAGGACTATGCCAGTCAACGATTCCAGCTGCGCCGTGGCTACACCACCGATTTTGACCTCTGAGGACCGGCCCATGAGCGACCTCGACGCACGCATCAACGAGCATTTCGCCGGCTATGTCGTGCGCAAGGACCTGGTGAAGGCGGTCAAGGGCAACGCCATCGTGCCCACCTATGTGCTGGAATACCTGCTGGGCCAGTACTGCGCGACCGACGACGAGGCCTCCATCGAGACCGGCATCGCCACCGTGCGGGAGATCCTGCGCAAGCACTATGTCCACCGCAGCGAGGCCGGGCTGATCCAGTCCACCATCAAGGAAAAGGGCCGCTACAAGGTCATCGACCAGGTCAGTGTCGCGTTGAACGAGAAGACCGACAGCTACGAGGCGGTGTTCGAGAACCTCGGCATCAAGCACGTGGCGGTGGACAGCGGCACGGTGAAGGCCCAGGGTTGCGGTGTTGGTCCCGATCTTCGCCGCCCACTGCTTCAGCCGCTCCGGCGACCATTCGGAATAGCGCCGATGGCTGGCCGGCATGTGATCGGCGACGGTGGTGTGCTGGCGGTTCGACGAAGTCCTGGCATGGGCAGCGACGCGCTTGCCGTGGTGGAAGATCTCGACCGTCCGCGCGGTGAGCCGGACCCAGACCTTCTCGCGCAACAGGCTGTGCGGCGCCGAGTAGTAATGCTTGTCGACCTCGACATGGTAGTCGAGCCCGACCGTGCACTGCTTCCATTCGGAGAAGACATAGGGCTCGGCCGGCAAGGGCCGCAGCGCCGACCGCTCGACCTGCTCGAACAGGTCCCGCCGGCTGGCGCCGAGATGCCGGGTCACCCGGTCGTTCAGCCGATCGAGCAGGACGCGGATGGCGGCGTTCAGGTCCGCCAAAGAGAAGAACCGCTGGTTGCGCAGCCGCGCCACGATCCAGCGTTGGGCGATCTGGACCGCCACCTCGACCTTCGCCTTGTCCCGCGGCTTGCGCGGCCGGGCCGGCACCACCGCGGTGCCGTAATGCGCGGCCATGTCGGCGTAGGTCCGGTTCACCCCAGGCTCGTAGAAGCAGGCCCTGGTGACGCCGGACTTCAGGTTGTCCGAGACCACCTGGGCCGGAACCCCGCCGAAATAGCCGAGCGCCCGGCAGTGGGCCCCGATCCAGTCCGACAGGGTCTGGGTCCATGTCGCCTCGGCATAGGTCAGGTTCGAGGCCCCGAGGGCCACCACGAACAGTTGCGCTTGGCGAACCTCGCCGGTCGCCCCGTCGATGACCTCCAGCGTGGTGCCGGCGTAATCGACGAACATCCGCTCGCCGGCGACATGGTGCTGGCGCATCACCGGCGTCAGTCGAGCGCTCCAGCGCCGGTAGAGATCGCAGAACCGGCTGTAGCCATAGCCCTCGGGATGAACCGCGCGGTATTCCTCCCAGAGCAGCGACAGCGTGACGCCCGGGCGCCTCAGTTCGCGATGGATCGCCGGCCAGTCCGGCTGCGCCTCGACGAGACGGCTGGGGCCGCCGATCGGATGGAACAGCAACGCCTCCAGCGCCGCGTCCGTAAGCTCCGCCGCAAGCGGCCAGGTCAGCCCGGCAAGCTGCACCCGCTTGAGATAGTCGCTCGCCGTGCTCTGCCCGACGCCGAGGCTCGCAGCAATCTTCCGCGTCGACAGCCCGCCGGCATGCAGCCGCAGCGCCTCCCTGATCTTCCGCATCGCCAGTCTCTTCATGGGGCTGCCCGCTCTCCTCAAAAGAGCAAGCGTAGCCCGCCACGGGACTGCCCGGCAGCGTCAGACCCTCACCCCGATGGGGTGACCGGATGCCCCGGAATCGCTGATCGGATCAGATTGGAATGGGTGACCGGATCAAATCGGAATCCCCGACCGGATCACCCCGGAACGCGCAGCTCCACCACGAGGTTTCAATAGTTGCAGCCCGTCGCTTGGCGTCAGTGGCGGCAATCGTATGGTCGTGACTGTCGGTGCCGCGACAAGCGTCAAACCGGGCTCCCGCCGCGATGTGATCACCGCCATGACGGCCAGATCCTCGATGGTCCGTCCGACGTAGTCGAGGCAGTCCCGCGAGGTGGTATCGAGCCAGTGGGCGTCCTCTATGGCCAGAACCAACGGGGCCTTTGTCGAACGCCACGGCGGGATGATCCTGCATGTCATGCCCGATGGCTTCACTGCGGTGTTTGGTGCAGCGGTGGGCGCCGAAATGGGAACGCGTCTCGCCTATGACTGCGCGCGCGAACTCGTTCTGAAGATGGCCGGGAAAGGTCTGCAAACAGCGGTTGCCGGGCCGCGGTTCGGTATCGATGCGGGGTATTTCCCAGTGGCTGCAAAGCGAAGCGAGGCATGGGTCAGGGAGCTTCGTTCCAATGTCTTGAAATCTGCCCTCGCCCTGGCCGAAACGGCAATGCAGCAGCATCTCATGATTTCGGATAGGGCGGCATCTCACTTGCCGTCGGATGTCCGAAGACGGCAGACGGCCGCCGGCGCGCTGCCACTGCTACATTTACCGCCGGCGTCCGGCACCTCGGACCCATCGGCCGAGCGCGGATTCGACCGCTTCGTCGGGCGGGAAGCAGAGATGGCCTTCCTCGCCGACACGCTTGAGCGTGCATTTGGCGGTCGCGGCCAGATGGTCGTCCTTTGCGGCGAAGCCGGCATCGGCAAGTCACGACTCATTGCAGAATTCAGTGCCCGTGCCGTCGGGCGGCGCTGTTTCTTCCTGAAACTGCTCTCGGATCCGAGGGAACGCAACACGCCCCTGGCGATGATGGCATCCCTTGCGCGCAGGATCGAGGCAAGGTTGGGCGCGACTGAAACCGCTGAAGACACCGAGGACCCAGTCGAGCACGCCCTCTGGCACGATCTGATCGGAGGGGGCGTGGATGCTGCGGCACTCGCAGCGTTGAGCCCGCATACGCGCCGCCAGCGGACATTCCGGGTAATCCGTGCGCGGTTGGGACGCCTTGCGGCAAGCCGCTCTGCGTGCCCGAGGAGGTCGCTCACCGCGGCATCGCCCGCCCCGCAGGCGGCGGAGCCGTCGCACGACAGTCGGCACGCCAGGACGGCCGACAGACGGTGTTCGTCCAGGGTCGTGGTGTGCAGAGCGGGGCGCGGGGGCGGCAGGGAGACATCCGAAAAGCCCGGCGGTGCCGGTCCGGGATCGAAAGATCGACTCCGGTGGGGCAGGCCGTTGACCGGCCCGGCGAGGGGAGGCGCGGCCACCGACACCACGGCCACGAAACGAAACCCCTCGCCGTGGTGGGTCCGGATCACGCCTTGGCTGCGTCCGTCATCCCCCACGGCCATCCGGATCTGGCGGATCGTCGACTGCAGCACGTTCTCGGAAACCATTTTCGGCCAGAAGGTTTCGAGAAGCTCTGCCTTCGATACCAGTCGGCCGCGGTTTTCGAGAAGATGCTGCAGCACCGCAAAAGGCTTCCGGGCAATCGGCACCCGTTCGCCGCCACGCAGCAGTTCGCGTCGCTGCACGTCAAGGCAATGGGCCTGAAATTCGTACCGCATGGGGTGCGAACCTCTCTCTGATCCTGTCCGCAAGCGCTGAACCCCAGATCTGATCCATGCGGATCGTTTCCACTACGGGCGGCTCACCGGACCAGCCTGTTTCGTTTCCTGCTCCATGTCCACTTTCTTGAGCCCGGCCTCCAGAACCGTTCAGGGGCTCGGGCCCGGCAGGAGGCGCCGCGACGGCCCACCAACAAGATTTGCGGGCCCCGGATCCTGTGGCGAACCGCGTGACAACAAGGTGCATCATGAATCGATAATGTTTCCATCACAATCCGATCAGGGCTGGCACCGGCCGGACCGGTTATCCTTTCGGGATGCCTCGGCACCATTTGGAGGGTCCCAGCATGATGCTGCGCGCCAACGCTACCCGCGGCCTCGCCGTGTTCTTCATCTCCACCGCCCTCGCCTCGCCGGCCTTTGCCGAGGGCCGGACCGAGTTGCTGGTGCGAAGCGGCGATGTGGCACCAGAGACGGAGGGCGCGCGGTTTCAGAATTTGTTCGCGCCCTCACTGAACGATGCCGGCGATCTGGCTTTCAGAGGGCAATTGGTCCAAGGCGAAGCGGGCGTAAATTCCACAAACGATACCGGCATCTGGCGCAACGACAGCCTTCTTGCCCGGAGCGGGGCTCTCGCGCCCGGAACGGGAGGGGGTGTCTTCGCAGATTTCATCGACGCTTCGTCGATGAACGCGGCCGGCTCTGTGGCGTTTCGAGGAACCCTTCAGATTGGGCCCGGCGGGACGAACCAAGGAAACGCCGTTGGCATCTTTCGGGATGGCAATCTGGTCTTGCGTACGGGTGGGGTCGCGCCTAACGTTTCGGGCGCAGAGTTACTCTCTCTGGGGCTGCCCGCAATTTCCGACACCGGCGAACTGGCGTTCTTCGCGACGATGGTCCCCGGCGTCGGCAGCGTAACGCAGTTGAACGATCAGGGTATCTGGCGCGGCAGCAACCTTATCAGCCTAGTGGCGCGCGAGGGCGACCAGGCACCCGGATTGGCGACCGGCGCGGTATTCGGATCCTTCGCCAACGCGTCAATGAACTCAAGCGGTCAGGTGGCATTTCGTTCCCTCCTGCGGCCAGGCAGCGGGGGCGTGACGTCGGCCAACGACGCTACGATCTGGCAGAGCAACACTCTGATCGCCCGCGAAGGGCAGCAAGTCGGCGGTACGAGCGCGGGCACCTTGTTCTCGTCCTTCGGGGACCCGGCAATCAACGACTCGGGCCAGATCGCCTATCGCGCCTCCCTGCGCGGGTCCGACGTCAGGCCCCTAAATAATCACGGGATCTTTGTCGACACCCAGCTTGTCGTCCGACGGGGCGACCAACCGGCCGGCACGCCGGAAGGCGCGCGCTTTGAGGAACTGGTCAATCCTGCGATTGGCGAGGGCGGACAGATATATGTTGGCGGGCTTCTGGAGGTTGGCAGCGGCGGCGCAGCCCCTGGCAACCGATTGGGACTGTGGGCTTACGGAACCGACGGCGACGGCCTGCTTGTCACCCGGACAGGTAACACCATCGATGGCCGCACGGTGAACGGCTTCGTCTACAACCAACGCAACTCGACGAACAGCTTTGGGCAGCTTGCCTACCGGGTGATCTTCACCGACGGCACCGAAGCGATTGCGCTCTTCACACCCGACCTGCGCTGGCGACCGAACGTGGGCGGCAACTGGGACAGCGCGTCGAACTGGACGCTGGGGCAGGCGCCGGGCCGCGTGCATGAGGTCGCCGTCGACCCTGAGACCAGCCTGACGGTCGCAGGCCCCGCCGGCCCGGTCACGGTGCGGTCACTCGCCATCGGCGGCGGCACCGGCATCGGCACGCTGTCTCTGAACGGCGGCCCTCTGACGGCGCTGGAGGGCGTCACGATCGAAGCCAGCGGCCGGCTGACGGGCACGGGCCTGATCGACGGCGGCGACGTCTCGAACTTCGGGCAGGTGGTCGGCGACAATGTCGTGATCGGCGCGGCCCTGGTGAACGAGGCCGGCGGCGTGCTGCGCGGCCGGGCGGGCAGCGACGACCGCATCGGCGCCGCAGCCGGCATCCTCAACCGTTCCGGCGGGCTGGTCGACGTGCGGGCCGGCGAAGGGCTGACGCTGGACGGGCTCGTGGAGAACGCGGGCGAGCTGCGCGCGGTCGGCGGCCGGTTCGAGAGCCGCGGCGCCCTTGTCAACACCGGCACCGGCTCGATCAACGCCCGCAACGCCAGCCTCGACTTCGCCGGCGGGCTGACCAATCTGGGGCGGGTACAGCTCAGCCTCGGCACCTCGGACATCTTCGGCGATGTGGACAATGCCGCCGAGGGTCAGATCATCCAGTCGGGCGGAGGCAACGTCACGTTCTGGGACGACATGAAGAACAACGGCGAGATACGGATTTCCGCAGGCGGCCAGGCGGTGCTCTTCGGCGATCTGTTCGGGACGGGCAGTTTCACCGGGCCGGGCACCGTGTTCCTGGAAGGCGGCACCTTCAGCCCGGGCTCGAGCCCCGGCATCATGAGTTTCGGCGGCGACTTCGACATGAGCGCCGCCGGCGGCAGCTCCATCTTCATCGGCGGGCTCGAGCGCGGGACCGAACACAGCGGCGCCGACGTTGCCGGTGCGCTGACCCTGGGCGGGCTTTTGTCGGTCGAACTGGCTGGAGGGTTCCTGCCCGGCGACGGCAGCGTGTTCGAACTGTTCCGCGCCGGCAGCATCCTCGGCGACTTCGCCGGTTTCCAGTTGCCCGATCTGGGCGGGGCCGAGTGGGAGGTCCTCCGGACCGACACACGCTTTTCGCTCGCCGTGCGCGGCGACGGCACTCCCGGCCCCCCCGGAATCGGCGTGATCCCGCTGCCTGCGGGCGGCTGGCTTCTGGTGTCGGCCATCGGCATGCTTGCGCTGATCCGGCGCCGGCGACCGGCATGAGGCGTCGGACGCCCCGCAGCTGCAGCTCCGGCCCGGAAGGGGCGAACGTGAACACGAGAGGACCGAACATGACGGATATCGTGCATCGGGCCCGGCGCAGGGGCTCCGCGCTCATCGCCGCGGCCGCCATGGCCGCCGGCATGACGCTGTCCGCGTCGGTGGCGGAGGCCGCGCCCGCGCCCGTAGGTTGTTCGGACCTGCTGTCCGGGTTCGTCAGCGGCACGCTCGGCTGCGAGGTGGTTCTCGACTTCATCGACGACACGCCGCGGCCGGACGGGGTGAACGACCTGCGCTTCTTCGGCTTCGCCGACTGGATCCTGTTCAAGACCTTCACCGGCTTTCCCGGCGATTTTGCGGGCGGCCTCGGGGTCATCGAGACCGGTTGCGTCA
>SLBI01000349.1 GCA_007126375.1 Paracoccaceae bacterium | reverse complement strand
TGTCGTCAGCCGGGGCCATGGCGGCCGGCTGGCCGGGCCGGTGCGGGTGGACGAGCGCCGCCATCGTGCCGCCGAGGTGGGCGACGAGCCGATCCTGCTGGCGGGCTTCACGCCGGTCTGGGTGGCGCGCGACCGTGCCGCCGGGGTGCGCGCCGCCGAGGCCGCCGGTGCGCAGGCGGTGCTGCTGGACGACGGCTTTCAGAACCCGGCGGTGGTGCAGGACCTCGCGGTGGTGGTGGTCGATGCCCTGCGGGGCTTCGGCAACGGCCGGGTGATCCCGGCCGGTCCGCTGCGCGAACCGGTGGCGGTGGGTCTGGCGCGTGCCGATCTGCTGCTGACGCTCGGCGATGCCGCGGCACAGGCGGTCTTCACGACGCGCTGGGGTGCGGTGGTGCGCGGGGTGGCGCGGATCGCCGGGCAGGTCGCGCCGCTGCAGACCGGCATGAGCTGGCAGGGGCTGCGCGCACTCGCCTTTGCCGGCATCGCTTATCCCGAGCAGTTCTTCGCCACGCTTCGCGGGCTGGGGGCCGATGTGGTACGTGCCAAGGCGCTGGACGATCACCAGCCGCTGGGAGAGCCGCTTATGGCGCGGCTGGAGGCCGAGGCGAAGGCCGCCGGGGCGCAGCTGGTGACCACCGAGAAGGACGCGGCGCGGCTGGCACCGCGGCTGCGGCGCCGGGTGCTGACGCTGCCGGTGCGGCTGCGGCTGGACGAGGCGTCGGCGCTGGAGGCCGCGCTGGACCGGCTGTTCCGGCAACAGTGACGGTGTGCCGGAGGCTTGGCCCGCCGCGCGCCTGCCCGGCATCGCGCCCACACCCCGAGTGGGGGGCGCCGGCCAAAGGCAGACCTAGCCGGCCAGCAGGCCGCGGGCGTCCACCGCGGGGTCGGCCACCACCTCGGGTGCGGGGCTGCGGCCGGCCTCGATCAGCCGTTTGCCGACCATGTAGGCGCGGGCGTCGTTCATCGCATCGACTGCGATCAGCCGGCCTGCGGCGTAATACCAGTGGCTTGCCGCGTCGCCGGTGCCGGGGCGCCGGACGATCCGGTCGGCGCCGGTGCCGAGCCCGGCGATCTGCAGCTTTGTGGCGTACTGGTCGGACCAGAACCATGGCTGCGGCGCATAGGCCGCGCCCGCGCCCATCAGGTTCGCCGCCACCGCCTCGGCCATGTCGATGGCGTTCTGCACGCTTTCCAGCCGCAGCCGACCGTCCGCCCCGGCGGCATGCGCCAGCGCGGCCGGCGCCGGGAAGCTGGCGCAATCGCCGGCGGCCCAGATGGCCGGGTCCGAGCTGCGGCCCAGCGCGTCAACGGCGATGCCGTTGGCGATGTCGAGGCCGGCGGCTCCGGCCAGCGCGGTTTCGGGAGTGACGCCGATGCCGACGATGGCAAAATCGCAGGCAAGGCGGCGGCCGTCGGCCAGTTCGGCCCCGGTGACGCGGCCATCCTGCCCGGTCAGCCGGGCGAGTGCGACCCCTTCGAGGATGTCCACCCCGTGGTCGCGGTGCAGGGCTCGGAACCACTCGGCGGTCTCGGCGCAGCCGACGCGGGCGAGGATGCGCGGCGCGGCCTCGACCAGCGTGACCTGCAGCCCCTTCGCGGCGGCCACCGCCGCGGCCTCGAGCCCGATATAGCCGCCACCGACCACCAGAAGGCGCCGGCCGGGCCGGAACTCGGGCGCCATCGCATCGGCATCGGCAAGGTCGCGGGCGACATGGACGCCGGCCAGATCGCCGCCCAGCGCCGCCGGCAGCCGCCGCGGCAGGGCGCCGGTGGTGAGCACGAGCCGGTCATAGGCGAGCCGTGCGCCGCCAACAAGTATTGCCTTGCCGGCACGGTCGATCCCCTCCACCCTCGCGCCCATGCGCAGCAAGATCCGCTGCTCGGCATAGAAACTCTCGGGCCGCAGGAAGAGGCGCTCCAGCGCCATCTCGCCGGTGAGGTATTTCTTCGTCAGCGGCGGGCGCTGATAGGGCGGCACCGGCTCGGCGCCGATCAACGTGAGCGGCCCGTCGAAGCCCAGCGCGCGCAGCCGCGCCACCAGCGACGCGCCGGCCTGCCCGGCCCCGACCACGACGATACCTGCCATGACTGCCCCCGTTTCGCGGCTCCGGCCGCCGCTGCCGCCCGCGCGGCGCTTGCCGCTGGTCGCCGCGCGGCCGGCAGCCTATATGCCTGCGGCCAGCAAATGCAACGCGAAGGGAGACTGCGATGGCGATATCCGAAGGCGACCGGCTGCCCGAGGCCACACTCACCATGATCGGCGACAACGGCCCCGCGACCGTGCCCCTTGCCGAGCGGCTGAAGGGCCGCAAGGTCGCGATCTTCGCCGTTCCCGGCGCCTTCACGCCGACCTGCCATTCGGCGCATGTGCCGAGCTTCATCCGCACCAAGGACGGCTTCACCGCAAAGGGGGTGGACGAGATCATCTGCATCTCGGTCAACGATCCCTTCGTGATGAAGGTATGGGGTGAGGCGACCGGCGCCACCGCCGCCGGCATCGTCATGCTGGCCGACGCCGATTCCGGCTTCACCCGCGCCATCGGCATGGACTTCGATGCGGCACCGGTCGGGCTTTTCGCCCGGTCGAAGCGCTATGCGATGCTGGTCGACGACGGCACCGTCACCGCGTTGAATGTCGAACAGGCGCCCGGCACCTGCGAGCTATCCGGCGGCGAGGCGCTGCTCGACCGCGCCTGAGGCATGGCCACGCCCGTGGTGGGATCGCCACCGCGGGCCGCATGATCACGCGACGTTGTGCGACACCCGCGGCGCTTTTGTTTTGCCTTTGCGCAGCTGCGGCGCATATCCTCGCGGGTCCGCGCCGTTGTCGAAGCCCCAGGAGATGAACCGGAATGTTCTGGGTGAAACAGATCGTGCTGTCGCTGGTGGTGGCTTGCGCCGCCCTGACCGCATGGATCGCCTGGGTTCCGGAGGCGCGACCCTTTCTGGAGAGGGCTGGCGTCTGGCCGCTGCTGGAACGCAGCGGTGCGCTGGGTGCGCTGGCTGCGGTCGGGATCACCCCGGCCGAGGCTCCTGGCGGCGCCGCGGGCGGGCCGGGTGGGCGGCCAGGCGGGTTCGGCGGGGCGCCGGCGGTGACCGTGGCCGAGGTGGTGGCGGCCGAGGTCAATGCCACCGTCATCGCCATCGGCACCGGCCAGGCGCTGCGCAGCGTATCGGTGACGCCCGAGGCCGCAGGCCGGCTGGCGGAAATCCGTGTGCGACCCGGCGAGCGGCTCGAGGCAGGGGCGTTGCTGGCCCGGCTTGAAGGCGAGGCCGAGACCATCGCCGCCGAGCGGGCGCGGCTGGTTCTGGACGATGCGCGCGACACCGCGGAACGGCTGCGCCGACTGCGCGGCATGGGTTCGGCGACCGAGGTGCAGATCCGCGACGCCGAACTGGCGCTGCGCACCGCCGAGCTGGCGCTGGCGCAGGCCGAACTGGAACTGCGGCGGCGCAGCATCCTCGCGCCGATTTCCGGCCATGTGGGTTTCGTGCCGGTCGAACTGGGCGATCAGGTAGGGCCTCAGACCGAGATCGCCAGGATCGACGACCGCTCGGCACTGCTGGTCGAGTTCCTGGTGCCGGAGCGGCATGTCGGCGATGTTGCCGTGGGTACGCCGTTGCTGGCACGGCCGCTCGCGCAGAGCGGGGTGGAACTGGAGGGTCGGGTGCGGGCGATCGACAACCGCGTCGACACGGCCAGCCGCAGCCTGACGGTGCAGGCCGAGATCGACAATCCCGGCGACCGTCTGCTGGCCGGCATGGCCTTTGCGATCGAGCTGAATTTTGCCGGTGCGCGGCTGCCAGCGGTCGATCCGCTGGCGATCCAGTGGAGCCGCGACGGCGCCTTCGTCTGGGTGCTGCGCGAGGGCCGTAGCCAGCGCGTTTCGGTGCGGATCGTGCAGCGCAGCGGCAATCTGGTGCTTGTGGAGGGTGCTCTGGAGCCCGGCGAGCAGGTGATCCGCGAGGGTGTGCAGATGTTGCGCCCGGGACAGGAGGTGGAGGTGCGCGCCGATACCGCCGCCGGCGGCGGCAATGCCGCGCCGGTCGCGGCGCGGCGGGCCGAGGCGGAACCGCAGGGTGCGGCTCCTTCGGGCGGCTGAGGGGGCCGGAGGGCGATGAAAACGGACAGGCGCGGATCGGAGGTGGCGGTTCCGGGCGCTGAGGGAAAGGCGCCGTCGGCGCCGGCCACGGACACGCAGCACAGAGCGACGGACGACGCCGCGCAGGCGGACGCCGCGACCTCGGAGGTGACGGAAACCGAGGCAGCCGGGCAGGGAGCCGCGGCCGGGGATGCAAAGCCGGATCACCCCGCCACGGTGCTGCAGGCAGAGCCCGAGGCGGCAGGCGTGGATGCCGGGCTGGCGGCCGTAGCCGGCTCTGGCACGGCGTTGTTCGTGCGCCGGCCGATCCTGGCGCTGGTGCTCTCGGCGCTGATCGTCGTCGCCGGACTGGCCGGGCTGTTCGGCGTCGAGGTGCGCGAGTTGCCCGATGTCGACCGCCCTGTGGTGACGGTCACCACGCAGTTCCCCGGCGCCGCGCCCGAGACGGTGGACCGCGAGATCACCGCGCAGATCGAGGGCGCGGTGGGGCGGGTCGGCGGGGTGGCGGCGATCTCGGCAGATTCGCGTTTCGGTCGCAGCCGGATCACCGTGGAGTTCTCCGATGGCGTCGATCTCGACGTCGCCGCCACCGACATCCGCGACGCTATCGGCCGCATCCGTAACAGCCTGCCGGGCGGCGCCGACGAGCCGCGTATCGTCAAGGCCGACGCCAATGCCGATGCGGTGATGCGGATCGGCGTGACCTCGGCCACCCGCTCGCCGCAGGAGCTGACCCGGCTGGTCGAGGATCTGGTGGCCGACCGGCTGATCTCGGCCCCCGGCGTGGCCGACCTGCAGCTGTTCGGCGACCGGCAGTCGGTGTTCCGCGTCGATGTGGACCTGATGCAGCTGGCCAGCCGCGGGCTGAGCCTGGCCGATGTGCGGGCGACGCTGCGCAACGTCTCGTTCGATGCGCCGGCCGGCGCGCTGTCCAGCGACAGCCAGTCGATCCTGGTGCGCACCACCGCGGCGATCCGCACCGATGCCGAGTTCGAGGCGCTGGTGATCCGCGAGCCGGTGCGACTGGGCGACGTGGCGCAGGTCACGCTGGGCCCGGCCCCGGGCGAGACGATCCTGCGCGCCAATGGCGAGACCGGCATCGGCCTCGGCATCATCCGGCAGGCGCAGTCGAACACGCTGGAAATCTCGGCGACGGTGCGCGGCATCATCGACGAGCTGCAGCCGGCACTGCCCGGCGACGTGCGGCTGTTCATCACCTCGGACGAGGCGACCTTCGTCAACGGCGCGATCCGGGAGGTGCTGAAGACCCTGCTTCTGGCGGTGATGATCGTGGTGGCGATCATCTTCCTGTTCCTGCGCGACCTGCGCGCGACGCTGATCCCGGCGATCACCATGCCGGTGGCGCTGATCGGCACCATCGCAGCGATCTATCTTGTCGGCTTCTCCGTCAACATCCTCACGTTGCTGGCGCTGGTTCTGGCGACCGGGATGGTCGTCGACGACGCCATCGTGGTGCTGGAGAACATCGTGCGGCGTCGGGGGCAGGGCCTTGGACCGCGGGCGGCCGCGGTGCTGGGGACGCGGCAGGTGTTCTTCGCCGTGGTCACCACCACGGCCACGCTGGCGGCGGTGTTCGTGCCGCTGTCGTTCCTGCCGGGCCAGACCGGCGGGCTGTTTCGCGAATTCGGCTTCACGCTGGCGATGGCGGTTCTGATCTCCTCGGTAGTGGCGCTGACGCTCTGCCCGATGCTGGCCTCACGGCTGCTGACCGCGCCGCCGCCGGTAGATCCGCGCGGGCCGATGGTGTGGCTGGGAAACCGTCTGGCACGGCTCTATGCGGCGAGCCTGCGCGCGGCGCTGGCGGCGCCGCTGGCGGTGGTCACAGCGGCGGCGTTCTTCGCGCTGACGGCGGTGTTGCTGACCGGGCAGATCCGCCAGGAGCTGACCCCGACCGAAGATCGCGCCGTGGCGCTGCTGTCTCTGACTGCGCCGCAGGGTGTCTCGCTGGACTATACCAACGCAAAGGTGCGCGAGATCGAGGATGTGATTGCCCCGCTGCGTGCCTCGGGCGAGGTGCGCAATCTCTTCTCCATCGTCGGATCGGGCGGGCGGGACAATCGCGGCTTCATGGTGATGACCCTGGCGCCCTGGGACGAGCGGGAGCGGTCGCAGCAGGAGATCGTCGGGCAGATCAACCGCGGGCTCGGCGAGGTCATAGGCGTGCGCGCCTTCGCCATCCAGCCCAACAGCCTCGGGATTCGCGGCGCCGGACGGGGGCTGAGCTTCGCCATCACCGGGGCGAATTATGACCGGCTGGCCGATGCCGGCGAAGCGCTGGTGCAGCGGCTGACCGACGACGGCCGTTTCGGACGGGTGCAGCTGGGCTTCGAGACCACTCAGCCACAGCTGTTCATCGAGGTGGACCGGCGCCGTGCCTCGGATCTGGGTGTGGACATCGACGGGCTGGGTGAGGCGCTGCAGGCGGTGCTGGACGGTCGCTCGGTCGGCTCGGTGTTCATCGACGACCGCAGCTTCGACATCCAGATGCTCTCGACGTCGCAGCCGGTACGCGACCCCTCGGACCTGGAGCGGATCTTCGTGCGGGCGGCGAGCGGGGCAATGGTGCCGATCGCCAGCTTCGTGACGCTGGAGGAACGGGCGGTGGCGCCGGAACTTGCGCGCGAGGCGCAGATGCGGGCGGTCTCCATATCGGCCTCGCTTACGCCGGCGCTGCCCTTGGGCGCGGCGCTGGCCGAGGCGGAGCGGCTGGCCGAGGATCTTCTGGAGCCGGGTCAGCGGCTGATCCCGCTGGCCGAGGCAAAGACGCTGGACGAGACCAATGCCGGGTTGCTGGTCGTGTTCGGTTTTGCGCTTCTGGTGGTGTTTCTGGTGCTGTCGGCGCAGTTCGAAAGCTTCGTGTCGGCGGTTGTAGTGATGTCGACGGTGCCGCTGGGGCTGGCCTGCGCGGTGTTCGCACTGCTGCTGACCGGCGGCTCGCTGAACGTCTATTCGCAGATCGGGCTGGTGCTGCTGGTCGGCATCATGGCCAAGAACGGCATCCTGATCGTCGAGTTCGCCAACCAGCTGCGCGATGCCGGCGCGAGCGTGCGCGCGGCGATCGAGGAGGCCTGCGTGATCCGGTTGCGCCCGGTGATGATGACGATGGCCTCGACGGTGCTGGGCGCGGTGCCGCTGATCCTGTCGGTCGGCGCTGGCGCCGAGGCGCGCGAGGCGCTGGGCTGGGTGATCGTCGGCGGGCTGGGGCTGGCGACGCTGTCGACGCTGTATCTGACGCCGGTGGCGTTCCTGCTGCTGGCCGGGCTGTCGCAGCCGCGGGCGGCGGGCGAACGCCGGCTGGCCGAGGAACTGGCGGCGGCCGCGGGGACCGGCGCGCGGGCCTGAGACGGGTGTCCGGAACGGGTCCTGAAACGGGGGCCGGGCGCGCGGGCTGACGCCCGCGCGCGCCTCCGCCCTTGGG
>SLBI01000041.1 GCA_007126375.1 Paracoccaceae bacterium | reverse complement strand
TGCGCCGGGGCGCCCGGCAGGGTGGCGCAACGTGGCGCCGGTCATCTGTGCCGCGGCATCCGCCATCACCCGCGCCACAAGCGCCGCATCGGGCGCCGCCCTCCGGGTGCGCAGGGTCGCGAAGGCGGCGTCCAGACCCGTTTGTGCCACCGCACGGTCAGGGTCTGCGGGGCCGTGCGAGCGATCATCCCGTGTCATCATCATACCCCAGTTCCGAACGGCGCGGCGCCAGACGGGCCGCAAGCGCACGACGTCCCCGTGCGATGAGGCTTTCCACCGCCGCGACACCGATGTCCATGACATCGGCGATCTCGGCGTTGCCCAACCCTTCCAGATGGCGCAGCATTACCGCCTGCCGTTGCCGCGGCGGCAGCAGCGCCAGGGCTGCTTCCAGCGCAGCCGCCCGATCCGTTGCGATCAGCGCGGCCAGCGCGCCCGGCGCGGGGTCGGCCGGTTCTGGTGCGGCCTCCAGCGCCACTCCGCGGCGGCGACGCAAACGGTCGGTGCAGAGATTGGCCGTGACACGATAGAGCCATGTCGAGATCCGCGCCTCGCCCGGCCGCCAGTGCGGCGCGATCTGCCACAGCCGCAGCATCGCCTCCTGCGCCACGTCCTCGGCCTCGGCGGCATCGCCCAGCATCCGCCGCGCAAAGCCCAGCAGCCGACCGAGATGGCGCGCCGTCAACGCCCGTGCCGCCGCCAGATCGCCGGCCGCATAGCGGGCGAGCAAGGCGGCATCCTCCGCCGCGGGGCTGCGGGAGTCCTCGTCCATCCGGGTTGCCCCGCCCTCCATCCGCCATCGGCCCTACTCCCGCGTGCCCGAAGCGGCAAGCAGGCCGCTCCGGGCGATCACGCCGGCCGCCGGATCCGGGCCTGCGGCCCGGCGCCGCATCACTGCCAGCCGCCGCCCGGCCCGCGCGGTCCGGCACCGCGCATCTCGCTCCAGCGCTCCATGGCCGCCTGCCATTCCTCGCGGCTGATCATGCCGTCGCCGTCGGTGTCGATCCGGTCGAAGGCGCCCGCCATCGTCCGTGCCTGACCCCTCGCGCCGCGGTCGTCCTGCCGGCCCTCGCCCCGAGGGCCGAAGTGCCGGTCCCGGCTTTCACGATCACCGCGCTCGGACCACCGGCCTCCGGCCGCGGGATTTCCGCCGCGGCGGCCGTCCTGCCCCATCATCGCCATGGACCCACGCAGTTCGCCAAGCGCGGCGAGGCCGGTCTCGATCTCCTCGGCGCTTAGCATGCCGTCACCATCGGCGTCGAAGAGGCGCACCATCGCCGCGGCGCGCTCGGCATGGCGCGGCCCGGATGCACCCGCTCGCGCACCACGTATCCGCGGCCCGACCCGTTGCGACCACTCGGCCCATTCCGCGGGCGATATCGTGCCGTCGCCATCACTGTCGGCTGCGGTGAAACCCGGCATCGGCGTCCGCTCCGCCCCCTGCGCCAGCGTCGACGCCGGCGAGAGCATCAGCGCGCCAAGAGCGGCCCCGGTCACGAATCGGGCAAGCTGTGATCTGGTCATCTTCGGTCCTCCGGTTGCCAGACGCCGGGCTGCGGCCACGACGTTCCACGGCTGATACGGAGGGGCGGCCGGTTTCCGTCGCCGCCCAGTCTCGGCGCAGACCGGGCTCGCGGCTTCGTGACCGGCGCGGAAGGTCAGCCGGCGAGGATCAGGCAGGTGGTGGAGCCGGTCGCATAGAGCTTCCCGTCGGCAACGCCATGCATCTCGGCCTCGGCGACGCCGGTGCTCCGTCCGGCATGGCGGACCCGCGCCACCGCCTCGACTTCGGCTTCCAGCGGCACGGCGCGCACGAGGTTGATGCGGTATTCAAGCGTGGTGTACCAGTGCCCCTGCGGCACCTTCGTCATCACCGCGCAGCCGAGCGCACTGTCCATCACCGTTCCGTACCAGCCGCCATGCACGGTGCCCATCGGATTGGTATGGGTGAAGGCGGGTGTGGCGCGGAAGGCAACCAGCCCCTCCTCGACCCGCACGAGACGATAGTTCATCAGCGCGGCGATCGGGGGATGGGCGAAGCGGCCTTCCATCAGCCCGCGCAAATAGTCGAGCCCGGACATCGCCACCAGGGCGCTCCGGTCGAGCAGATCCCCGGGTTGACGGGCAATGCTGGCTGCGGATTCTGGGCGGTCGGTCACGGGCAGGCTCCGGAACGGGACGGTCGCCTATACCGCCGCCTGTCGCCAAGGCCAAGCCGCCGGCGCGATCAGGCCACCTTCTCCAGCGTCACTTCGGGAATGACGCCCAGCGCATGGCAAACGTCGCGCGTCAGTTGCGGCCGGTTGAGTGTGTAGAAGTGCAGGTCCTGCACTCCCTCGGCCAGAAGCCGGTCGCAGAGTTCGGTGCAGATCGCCGTGGCCAGAAGCTCGCTGCGCCCGTCACGCTCGGCCTTCTCGAAGGCCGCGTCCATCCAGGCGGGCACCTGCGCGCCGCAGCGGGTGGCAAAGCGGCGCGCACCGCCCCAGTTCTCGATCGGCAGGATGCCCGGGATCACCGGGCGATCGATGCCGGCCGCCGCGCAGGCGTCGCGGAACCGCAGGAAGGTCTCGGCCTCGAAGAAGAATTGCGTGATCGCCGCATCCGCCCCGGCCTCGAACTTGCGTCTGAGCCAGCGGACATCGGCAGCCGCGTCGGGTGCGTCGGGATGCGGCTCGGGATAGGCGCCCACGCGGACCGTGAACTCCCCTGTCGCTTTCAGCGCGGCGACCAGCTCGACCGAGTCGGCAAAGCCTTCGGGATGCGGCGTGAACCGCTCGACTCCTTTCGGAGCATCGCCTCTGAGCGCGACGATCTCGCGGACCCCGGCGGCGGCATAGCCTTCGGCAATGGCCAGCGTCTCGCCCCGGGTCGCGTCGACACAGGTCAGATGCGCGGCCACGTTGAGGCCGAACTCGCGACCGATCGTGGTGACCGCCTCATGCGTCAGCTGCCGCGTGGTGCCCCCGGCGCCATAGGTCACCGAGACGAAGCCGGGTGACAGCGGCGCCAGCATCCGCACCGTTTCCCAGAGCCGGAAGCTCGCCTCCAGCGATTTCGGCGGGAAGAACTCGAACGAGACGCGCGGGGTGGCCATGACACAGCTCCGATTGGGACGGGCTCTTGTCGCACCGCAGCAAAGCTGAGACAAACTCATAATCCTCAAGATCAACATGAGGCAGACGGACTAATGCACATCGAGTTCCGGCATCTCCGCACGATCCGGGCGATCCATCAGGCCGGCGGGCTGGCCCGCGCGGCCGAGCTTCTGCATCTCACCCAGTCGGCGCTGAGCCATCAGGTCAAGGGAATCGAGGAGCAGTGCGGGGTAGAGCTGTTCGTCCGCCGATCGAAGCCGCTCAGGCTCTCCTCCGCCGGGCAGAAGCTGCTGCGGCTTGCCGAACGCATCTTGCCTGAGATCGAGGCCATCGAAGCGGAATTCCGCGGCCTGCGCTCGGGCAGGTCCGGCCGGTTGCACATCGCCATTGAATGCCATGCCTGTTTCGAATGGCTGTTCCCCGTGCTGGAGATGTTCCGCCACGCCTGGCCCGACGTGGATGTGGACATCCGGCCGGGGCTGGCCTTCGGCGCGCTGCCGGCGCTGCTGCGCGAGGAGGTGGATCTGGTCGTCTCCTCCGATCCGGAGCCGCTGGACGGCATCGATTTCACGCCGCTCTTCGATTACGAGCCGGTGTTCGTCGCCGCGGCGACGCATCCATTGGCGGCCAGACCCTTCGTGAGCGCGCAGGATCTCGCAGAGGAGACGCTGATCACCTATCCGGTGGAACGCGCCCGCCTCGACGTCTTCACCGAGCTGCTGACACCCGCACGGGTGGAGCCACGGGCGATCCGTCAGGTGGAACTGACCGCCGTCATCCTGCTCCTCGTCGCCTCGGGTCGCGGTGTGACGGTGCTTCCCGACTGGGTGCTGCGCGAGGTGCGCACCAGTTCCGATTACATCACCCGCCGGCTGACCGAGGCAGGGGTCACGAAGCGGCTCTATGCCGCCACGCGACGCTCGGACACGGTGAAGCCCTTCATGGCGCATGTGTTGCGGCTGGCGCGAACCGAACCGGTCAAGCTGCAGCGGCGCTGAGTCCGTACCTCCGGACCATTCCGGATCACTCGGCGTCGGTCCAGACGCGGAAGCCCACCAGCGTGTGCCGGCCGAAGGATTGCAGCAGAGGCGCATCGGCGGCATCGCGGCCGCGTGCAAGCACGATCCGGCCGATGCGCGGGGCGTTGTTGCGCGGGTCGAACGGCACCCAGCGCCCGCCCAGCCAGACCTCCATCGCCGCGGCGAAATCCATCGGCCCGGCCTCGGGCACGCCGATGTCGCCCAGATAGGAGGAGGTGTAGCGCGCCGGCACGTTCAGCGCCCGGCACAGCGCTATCCCCAGATGGGCGAAGTCGCGGCAGACGCCGACGCGTTCGGCCAGCGCATCGGAGGCGGTGCGGCTGTCGCGCGCGGCCATGTAGTCGAACCGCAGATGGCCGTGCACGAAGTCCGAGATCGCCTGCACCCGGCCCCAGCCGGCCGGAATCTGGCCGAAGCGCTCCCAAGCGAAATCGGCGAGCCGGTCGCTGTCGCAGTAGCGGCTGGGAAAGAGATAGAGCATCGCGGCATCGGGCAACGCCTCGACCGGGGCCTCGGGCAGGCCCGGATCCGGCGCGGGCAGCTGCCCGTTGCTTTCGGCAAGGCCCTCCACGCGCAGGGTGAACCGGCCCGCAGGCGCCACCAGCCGGATCAGGACGTTGCCGTAGAGGTCGCGGCCGAACCAGAGCGGCACCGACGGATCGGTGACCACCTTCTCCGGCGCCGGCAGGAAGGGCTCGGCCCCCAGCACCGCATGATCGCGATGCACCGCGGTCAGGCACACCAGCGGCGTGGGCTGAGGGCAGTCGAGGGTGATTTCATGGCCAAAGCTGATATGCATTGGCCAATATACGCCCCGCACCCGGCCGGTGTAAGGGCCCGCCCCCGCTTTTCCCGCGTCTCTCCACGCCTGCGCGGCCGGCGCAGGGGTCACCCCCCCGACCCCGGGATGCCTCGCCGCCCCGACCGGCAGCGGACCGGGCTGGCGCGGCCGAAGCTTGTAAAGGCGTGCCCGGCGGGGCTGCCGGGCACGCTCCGGCATGTCGGCGCCGGATCTCAGATCGGCTGGAGGATCATCGTCGCGATGACGTAGACGAGGATCAGAGCGAAGACCCCGGCGGTGATCGCCAGGTGAAGCTTCTCGTTCATGCGGACTGTCTTTCGAGAAAGAAAGGGGAGGATGTTCCGTCTCAGCAGCACCCGACCGGCGGTGCGCGCGCCTCGGGCCGCAATCCCGTCCGGGCGCCGCCCGTTGCCGGGTTGCGGCGCCATGCCGCGCCTTGCGCCACAGCCGGTCTGCCATGCCTCTCCGCCGCCGGCAGGGATGCCCCGGCCTCCGCTGCGTCGCCGGCCGATGACGCCGGAGCGGCGGCAGTGGCCGCCTCCAGTCCGGACATACCCGATGCCAGGGGCACCCCCGGCCCCATCAACGCCAGCGTCGACATCAGCCAGAGCAGCAGGAAGGTCAGGCGCAGGGCTGCAGACACCGCTCTCTTCCCCCGTCACGGCACAAGCGTGCCGCCACGCCTGCAAGATGGCGTGGCGGGGCCGTCTGCGCAATGGCCGGACGGCGCGATTCGCAAGGCACAACCCGGGGGCCTTTCCTTCCCCCGCCACGCCCCGTAGAACCCGCGCGACCCGGACCGGAGGCCCCATGCTCGGCAGCGCCAATCTGAACCTGATGATCAAGGCCGCCCGCAAGGCCGGACGCGGTCTCGTCAAGGATTTCCGCGAGGTCGAGAACCTGCAGGTCTCGACGAAGGGCGCCGGCGATTTCGTCAGCCGCGCCGACATCGCCGCCGAGCGCACGCTGCGCGACGAACTGCTGGGCGCGCGTCCCACCTACGGCTGGCTGGGCGAGGAAACGGGCGCGACCCCGGGTCAGGATCCGACGCGCCGCTGGATCGTCGATCCGCTGGACGGCACCAGCAACTTCCTGCACGGCCTGCCGCACTGGGCGGTGTCCATTGCGCTGGAGCACAAGGGGGACATTGTCGCGGGTGTGGTCTACGATCCGGCCAAGGACGAGCTTTTCTGGGCCGAAAAGGGGCTGGGGGCCTTCCTGAACGATCGCCGGCTGCGGGTCTCGGGGCGGCGGCATTTGATCGAATGCCTCTTTGCCACCGGGATTCCGTTTGGCGGCCGGCCCACCTTGCCGGCAACGCTGCAGGACCTCGCCCGGTTGATGCCCGCCTGCGCCGGCGTGCGCCGTTGGGGCGCCGCGGCGCTCGATCTGGCCTATGTCGCGGCCGGGCGATTCGACGGGTTCTGGGAGCGCGGGCTGAACCCCTGGGACATCGGCGCCGGCCTGATCCTGGTGCGCGAGGCCGGCGGCTTCGTCCAGGCGCTGGAGCCCGGCACCAGGCTGATGCAGCAGGGCTCGATTCTTGCCGGCAACGCCGAGGTCTTCGCCCCCTTCTCCCGCATCATCCGGAACGAGAGCGACTGAGCAGGCGCTGCGTGCCACCTCAGTCGCGCCGTCGCGGCACCTTCGGAAAGAGCGACCGGGACTGCCGCGGGCGCTCCGCAACACGCCCCCATGGCCCGGCGGCCCGGGATCCGGACGCGGGGGCTTCGGGTGTCCTGCGCCCTCTTCCCGCACGCGGCACATGGCTCTCGACCAACCTGTAGCGCGCCTCGGGATGCGGCGGCGTGCCCTCCGTGCGCCGCCAGAATGCCGGCCCGCCGCGGCGCAGCCACAGCGGCAGCACCAGCGCCATGCCGGCGAGGAACCCGCCGGCATGGGCCCAGTAGGCGACCCCGCCGGCCGCCGGATCGGAGGCGACCCCGCCGAGCAGCTGCAAGCCGAACCAGGCTCCCAGCACCACCCATGCAGGCAGTGCAACGATGCGGACAAGAATGACGATGATGAACAGGACATCCACCCTCGCCCGCGGAAACATCAGGAGATACCCGCCCAATACCCCGGCAATGGCGCCCGAGGCCCCCACCATCGGCACGGGGCTTGCGGGCTCGGCCAGCACCTGCACGGCCGCCGCCGCCACACCGCAGGCCAGGTAGAATCCGAGAAAGGGCAGATGCCCCCATTCCTCCTCCATGTTGTCGCCGAAGATCCAGAGAAACAGCATGTTGAAGCCGAGGTGCAGCCAGCCACCATGCAGGAACTGTGAACTGAGAAGGCCGGCCCAGCCCTCGCCCGCAGTGAGCCGCACCGGCACCACACCCCATTCGGAGAAGAACGCCATCAGCGCCCGCGGGTCGCCGAAGAGCGGGAGATAGGCAAGGAACACCACGATGTTGAGCGCAATCAGCGCCCAGGTGACGAAGGGCGTTCGCCCCGAGGGATTGTGATCGCGCAGCGGTATCATCGAAGGCCCCCCTCAGCGCCGCGCACGCAGGGCGCCCACAGGCCGCGGTCGCATCGGCAGCGACGGCGTCCGCGTTGACCTGCGGCCCGCAGCCTGCACGGCATCGCCGTCGCCGTCGCCGTCGCCG
>SLBI01000333.1 GCA_007126375.1 Paracoccaceae bacterium | reverse complement strand
TCTAAGGCCGGGCGGCATCTTGTTTTTCAACGATTACCTGCATTGGTCCCCTTACGAGGTGAAGCCGTACGGCGTGCCGGCCGTCGTGCACGAACTGGTGCAGCAGGGATTCGACATGGTCGCTATCGCCCTGGCACCGACCGGATACAACGACGTCGCCCTGCGCAAGCCCGATGCGTGAAAACGGAAGAGGCCCGGCCTGAATTCTGGCCGGGCCGTCCGTTCAGTTCTTCGACTTGTCGACCATCCGACCGGCGGTGATCCAGGGCATCATGCCGCGCAGTTTCTCGCCCACCTGCTCGATCTGGTGGGCGTCGTTCAGCCGGCGCGTCGCCTTGAACATCGCCTGACCCGAGTTGCACTCCTGCATCCAGTCGCGGGTGAAGCGCCCCGTTTGAATGTCCGAGAGCACCGCCTTCATGCGCGCCTTGGTCTCGTCATAGGGCAGGATGCGCGGACCCGAGACATACTCGCCGTATTCGGCGGTGTTCGAGATCGAGTAGTTCATGTTGGCGATGCCGCCCTCGTAGATCAGGTCCACGATCAGCTTCACCTCATGGAGGCACTCGAAATAGGCCATCTCGGGGGCATAGCCGGCCTCGACCAGCGTCTCGAAGCCCATGCGGATCAGCTCCACGAGGCCACCGCACAGCACCGCCTGCTCGCCGAAGAGGTCGGTCTCGCATTCTTCCTTGAAGTTGGTCTCGATGATGCCGGACCGGCCGCCGCCGATCGCCGAGCAGTAGGAAAGGCCCAGTTCCAGCGCGCGCCCGGTGGCATCGTTGTGCACCGCCACGAGGCAGGGGACGCCGCCGCCCCGCACGAATTCGCCGCGCACCGTATGGCCGGGGCCCTTGGGGGCCATCATGATCACGTCCACGCCGGGCTTGGGCTCGATCAGGCCGAAATGCACGTTCAGGCCGTGCGCGAAGGCGATGGCCGCGCCGTCGCGCAGATGGTCGTGGACGTGTTTGCGATAGGTTTCGGCCTGCAGTTCGTCGGGCATCGTGAACATGATCAGGTCGCACCACGCCGCGGCCTCGCTGATGCCCATCACCTGCAGCCCTTCGCCCTCGGCCTTCTGCGCCGAGGGCGAGCCCTCGCGCAGGGCCACCACGACGTTCTTGGCGCCGCTGTCGCGGAGGTTCAGCGCATGGGCATGGCCCTGGCTGCCATAGCCGAGGATCGCCACCTTTCGGTCCTTGATCAGGTTCACGTCGCAGTCGCGGTCATAGTAGACGCGCATGGGCCTCTCTCCCTCGTGTCAGCCGGTTGCTTTCGCAGCCGTCTAGACGCTGGGCGGGGGGGTGTCCAGCAAGAGGACAGGACCTGGGCTGTCGCGGAGAAACGGAAACGACCGGCGCGGGGGGCGCCGGTCCCGAGGCGAGGGTGTGCCGTGCTCCGCAGGGCGGATAAGGCGGGGCGGCGGCGGCGCAGAAGGCCGAAACCGGCGAGCCAGCCGATCAGCAGCCAGCTGGCGGCCATGGAGCGGGATCGGGATGAGCCTGCCCGGCGCCCATCTCATCTGCGCCGCGACCCGCAGCAGCCGGTCGGCATCGCCCGGGTTGTCGATGGCCAACGCGATCACGGTATCCACGATCTCGGAGGCGCCAGCTGCGCAGAGCAGCCGGGCAAGGGCAACTGGGCGACCTCGGTCGTCAGCACCCCGCACGGCGCGATGTTGGCCGCCGTCTCGGCGTTGCCGGCGAAATCGCCCGGCGCTTGGCTCCCGTCGCCGTGGCGGATCGCAAGGTTGGTGCCGAACCGCCCCCGCGCCGAAGCCCGGATTCACGCGCAGCCGCTCGATCTCGCACTGGCCCTCGTTCGTGATCACGAAAGGGCCTTCGAGGCCCATGGCGAAGTGCTGGCTGCGGCCGACGACCTGCATCGCAAGATTGGTGCCCGGGTTGCGGAAGGCCGGGAGATCGAAGGCGATGCTCTCGATATCCTTGAGCGAGCCTTCGCAGACCTCGATCGCGAGGCGCACGCTGCCGTCGCAGGAGATGCGGTCGGGCCGTTCGGAACGCATGTTGCCGTCGGGCTGGGTGGGGACATCGAAGAAGACGGAGGGGTTGCCGAGCACCGATGCGGCGAGCGTGGCTGCAAGGGCGCAATTGGCCGGAATGGCAAGACAGTAGGCAAGGGCACATCCGAAACGGTAGACGGTCGACCTCCCTTCTGGCTGGTGTGGCCGTTGCGGCCTGTCCTGCGCGCCGTCCGGAAGCGGCCCGTCTGCGGGCGGTGTTGGCGGAACGGAAAAAGGGTGGCTGGCAGCCCCATGGCACTACTCCGTCACGGCGAAAGAACCGCTCGAAAAGCAGACCTCTGCTGCAGCTTTGGACACAGCGTTTCGTGGCACGCCAGATGTTGGGGTTGCGGTTGCAGTTCCCGGTTGCAACGCGCCCGCGCGGTGCACTGTTGCGCGTGGATGCGCCGAAGCGCCGACTACTCGGAGGCCGCGGGAGAGTTTGCGGCGGCTATTCAGCGGCGATCTCGATCACCGGCTCCATGCGGGCGAGCGCTTCCGAGGAGAGATGACACTTGATCTGATGGCCCTTGGCCAGCGTGCGCATCGGTGGCACCTCGCGCTCGCACAGGTCGCCGGGAACCTCGGATTTCCAGCGACAGCGGGTCTGGAACGGGCAGCCGGAGGGTGGGTTCATCGCCGAGGGGATGTCGCCCTCCAGCAGGATGCGCTTCTTCTTCACCTTGGGGTCGGCGATGGGCACGGCCGACAGCAGTGCCTCGGTATAGGGGTGGTAGGGCGGCGAGAACACCTGATCGGTGCTGCCGAGTTCCACAACATGGCCGAGATACATCACCATCACCCGGTCCGACAGATAGCGCACGATGCTCAGGTCGTGGCTGATGAACAGCAGCGTGGTGCGGTTCTCGCGCTGGATCTCCATCAACAGATCGGTGACGGCGGCCTGCACCGAGACGTCGAGCGCCGAGACGGGTTCGTCCGCAACCACCACCTTGGCGCCGCCGGCGAAGGCGCGGGCGATGCCGACGCGCTGCTTCTGCCCGCCGGAAAGCTGGCGCGGCATCCGGTCGGCGAATTCGCGCGGCAGCTTCACGAGGTCCAGAAGTTCCAGCATCCGGCCGCGACGCTCGGCCTCGGATTTCCCCACGCCGAAGATTTCCAGCGCGCGGATGATCTGGCGGCCCACGGTCATCGAGGGGTTGAGAGTGTCGAAGGGGTTCTGGAACACCATCTGCACGCTCGACACCGTGTCGGTATCGCGTTTCTCGATCGGTGTGTCGTGAATGTCCTGATTGTAGAGCAGGATGGAGCCGGATGTCGCCGTCTCCAGCCCCATCAGCACCTTGGCGAAGGTGGACTTGCCGCAGCCCGATTCGCCGACGATGGCCAGCGTCTCGCCTTCGCGGGCGTCGAAGGTGAGCGTCTCGTTGGCCTTGACCACGCGCGTGTCGCCGCCGCCGAAGAGCTTGGAGGCCGCAACCTCATAGTATTTCTTGACCTCGACCATCTTCAGAACCGGATCGCCGATCGGGGTCTTGGCGTGTTGTTCCGCGACCTGCGGGGGTTTGGCCCAGTCGATTTCGGTATGCCGGATGCAGCGGGTCTGGTGACGGTCGCCCGGCGCGTCCTCCATCCGCACATCGGCGGCGTCGCAGCGGCCCTTGACGAAATAGTCGCAGCGCGGCCCGAAGTTGCAGCCCGGCGGGCGCTCGTGCGGCAGCGGAAAATTCCCGGGGATCGCGACAAGCGGCCGGGCGTTCTTGTCCGCGCCCGGCAGCGGGATGGAGCGGAACAGCGCCTGGGTATAGGGGTGCCGCATGGTCTGAAAGACCTCGCGCACGTTGCCCGTCTCCACAGCCTCGCCGGAATACATCACGCAGATGCGGTCACAGGTTTCGAGGATAAGCCCGAGGTTGTGGCTGATGAACAGCATCGAGGTGCCGTATTTGCGCCCCAGCTCCTTGACCAGTTCGACGATGCCGGCTTCGACGGTGACGTCGAGCGCGGTGGTGGGTTCGTCGAGGATCAGCAGGGCGGGTTCGGACATCAGCGCCATGGCGATGACGATGCGCTGCTGCTGGCCGCCCGAGAGCTGGTGCGGATAGGCCTGAAGGATACGCTCGGGGTCGGGCAGGCGGACGTCGGCCACCATCTGGCGCGCCCTTGCCATCGCTTCCGCCCTGGACATGCCCTTGTGGATCATCGGCACTTCGGCCAGCTGCTTGCCCACCTTCATCGCCGGGTTCAGCGAGGCCATCGGTTCCTGATAGATCATGGCGATCTCGGACCCTCGAAGCTTGCGCAAATCCTCGTCCGACATCGTGGCGATGTCGCGCCCCTTGAACTTCACCGAGCCGCCGACGATCCGGCCGTTGACGCCGAGGTCACGCATCACCCCGAGCGCCACGGTGGACTTGCCGCAGCCCGATTCGCCCACCAGCCCCATCGCCTCGCCCGGCATCACGGTGCAGGAGAAATCCATCACCGCCGGGATCTCGCGCAGCCGGGTGAAGAAGGAGATCGAGAGGTTCTCGATTTCGAGGATGGGCTTGGCATCGGTCATGGCGTCAATCCCTCAGGCTTTCTTCCCGCAGCCCGTCTGCAAGCAGGTTGAGGCCGAGGACCAGGCTCATCAGCGCGAAGGCAGGCACCAGCGCGGGGTGGGGGAAGGCGGTCAGCAGTCGCCGGCCGTCGTTGATGGTGGAGCCCCAGTCGGGGGATTCGGGCGAGACGCCGAGGCCGAAGAAGCCGAGCGTGCCGAGCAGGATGGTGGTGTAGCCGATGCGCAGGCAGAAATCGACGATCAGCGGGCCGCGGGCGTTCGGCAGGATCTCCCACAGCATGATGTACCAGGAACCTTCGCCGCGGGTCTGGCCGGCGGCGACGTAGTCGCGGCTCTTGATGTCCATGGTCAGACCCCGGACGATGCGGAACACCGTGGGGGCGTTGACGAAGACCACCGCGACGAAGACGTTCAGGATGTTGGGAGACATGCCCCAGACGCCCAGCGGATCGGCATTGAAGGCGAGCCCGGCATAGGCCCAGAGGCCGATCACCAGCGTCACGGCGATGTAGAGGTTGCGTTTCCACGGCTGCACGAAGTAGCGCGAGTTCCAGAGAACCGTCAGGAAGATGATCGGCATCAGGAACAGAACCGCGGCCATGTACATCGGGATGCCCGTCTCGACGATTTCGGGCGTGACCAGCAGGTAGAAGAGCAGGATGACCGGAAAGGCCAGCACGAGATTGGCGAGGAAGGTCAGCGAGGTGTCGAGCCGGCCGCCGAAATAGCCCGCCGGAAGGCCGAGCGTGATGCCGATCATGAAGGCAAACAGCGTGGCCGCGGGGGCGATCTTGAGCACTTCGCGCGCGCCCATCACCATGCGACTGAACACGTCACGCGCCCGGCTGTCACCGCCGAGAAGATAGTATTCATAGCCGCCGTCCGGATCGGGCAGCGGCGTGCCCGGCACCGCATTGCGCAGTCCACGCAATTGTCCCAGCGGGTCATGTGTCGCGATCATGTCGGCAAACAGCGCGGTGAACAGCCAGAAGAGGACGATGGCGAAGCCGACCATGCCGACCTTGCTGTCGAACAGCTTGCCGTAGAGGCCGAGCCGGCGCTTGAAACCGATCGACAGCGCGAACACCGCCACCAGGCCGATCCAGACCGGCATGAACTGCATTGCCATGCGGGCGAAGATGGCGCCCCAGCCGAGTTCTTCCATTCCCGGGACTCCTCAGCTGATCCGGATGCGGGGGTTGAGATAGACGTAGCCGATATCGGAGATGAGTTGCGTGAGCAGCACCACCACCACCGCGACCACCGCGCAGGCGAGCAGCAGTTCGATATCGTTGTTGCCGGCCGCCTCGACCAGCGTCCACCCGAAGCCCGGATAGGAGAACAGCACTTCGACGATCACCACCCCGTTCAGCAGCCAGGGAAACTGCAGCATGATGACCGTGAAGGGGGCGATCAGCGCATTCCGCAGCGCGTGCTTGAGAACGATGGCGCGGAATGACGCCCCCTTCAGCCGCGCGGTGCGGATGTATTGCTGGGTCATCACCTCGGTCATCGAGGCGCGCGTCATCCGGGCGATGTAGCCCATGCCGTAGAGCGCGATCGTCACGACCGGAAGGGTGAAGTTCCAGAAGGTGATCCCCTCCATGGCGCTGCGTGCATTGCCCTGAAAGAGGACGGGACTGTCGAGCAGCCCCCATTCCCGCAGCAAAGGCGAAAGCCCAACCGTGGAGGAGGCGAAGAAGGCGATGAACACGACGCCCGAGACATACTCCGGCGTGGCGGTTGAGACGATGGCGCCGGTTGAAAGGGTCCGATCAGCGCGGGAGCCCTCGCGCATGCCGGCCAGCACGCCCACGGCCAGCGCCGAAGGCACCATCACGATCATCACCCACAGCATCAGCATCCCGGTGGCGCCGAGGCGCGTCGCGATCACGCTGCCCACCGCATCGTTGAAGCGGGTCGACCAGCCCCAGTATCCTTGCAGCAACCCGCAGTAGGTCGGGGCTTCGGCCGGGTCTGCGGCGCGGGCGATGCAACGGCCGCGCAGAGTGCCGTCCGGGCTTTCATGCACCCAGCCGGGAACGACGCCCAGCCACTCGCCATAGCGCACCGGCATCGGCGCACCGTAGCCGTTGCGTTCGAGCCAGCTTGCCACCTCGGCATCCGAGATCCGGGCCCCCGCCTGGGTCTTGGCCAATGTCTCGAGCTTTGCGGGCAGGTTCGTCAGGTAGAAGACCAGAACGGTTAGGCAGAGGGCCGTCAGCAGCATCATGCCGACGCGACGTGCGAGGAAGAACAGCATCGCGGCTCCTTGGGCTGTGCCGGGCGCGGCGGTCGGGCCGGGCTGCGGCAGGGCAGGATCGCCGGGCCGGCGAAGCGGCGGGGCGCCATGGCGCCCCGCCCGGCCGGATCAGGACTTCCAGTATTCCTGGTAGCGCACCTCGAAGGTCGGGTGCATCTCGGCGCCACCGACATTCGGCATGGCGTGGCGGAACAGCGAGCGCCAGTACGGCTGGATCAGCACGCCTTCCTCCTGCATGATCTCCTGCAGCCGCCGCATGACCTCGCGCCGTTCGTCGGCGTCCGGGATGCCGTTGGCCTGTTCGAGCAGCCGGTCGAACTCCTCGTTGGCGAAGGCCGCCTCGTTCCACGCCACGCCGGAACGATAGGCGAGGTTGAGCACCTGCACGCCGAGCGGCCGCATGTTCCACTCTGTCGAGGAGAAGGGATAGACCAGCCAGTCGTTCCAGAAGGTGGCGCCGGGCAGGATGGTGCGCCTGATGTTGATACCGGCGTCGCGGATCTGTGCCGCGACGGAGTCGCAGGTTGCCGCCTGCCAGGCATCGTCGATGGAGATCAGCTCGAACTCGTGATCCGCAAGCCCCTCGGCCGCGATCATCTCGCGGGCACGGTCGGGATCGAATTCCAGCGGCGGCAGTTCGGCGTACTCGGGGTGGATCGGGCACACGTGGTGATTCTCGGCCACCTCGCCCAGATCATTGTAGCCGAGTTCCAGCACCACCTCGTTGTCCACGGCAAGCTGCAGGGCGCGGCGGACGTTGACGTTGTCATAGGGCGGCTGGTCCTGGTTGAAGCGCACTGCGAGGGTGGAAGCGGTCACCGCCTCGGTCTTGACCATGCCGACGGCATCGAACAGGTCGATGAAGTCGCCGGTGGTCTGATAGAGGATCTCGACCTCGCCGCTTTCGACCGCGGCCAGCCATGCCGAAGGGTCGGTGCCGAGGTCGAGGAACTCGATCCGGTCAAGCCAGGCGCCGTTGCCTTCGTTCCACCAGGTGTGATCCGGGTTGCGTTCGATCACGGCGCCGATGCCGGTCTGGTGGCTTACCGGACGGTAGGGGCCGGTGCCGATCGGGTTGGCAACCGGATCGTCGCCGGTGAAGGAGGGATGCACCACCGCCGCCGGATAATCCGACATGTTCACGATGATGGCGATGTCGGGGCTGGAGAGATGCAGCCGCAGCGTCAGGTCGTCGACGATCTCGATCGCGCCGTCGCGCAGCTTTCCGTCCTCGGCAATCGCGCCCATACGGCCGGCCATGGAGTTGCCCTCGACCGAGGCATCGGCCCAGCGTTCGATGTTGTGGGCCACATGGGCCGCTGTCAGCGGATCGCCGTTGTTCCAGGTCACGCCCGAGCGGACGCGCAGGGTGTATTCGGTGGCGTCGTCGCTGGCCTCCCAGCTTTCCAGCAGAACAGGGGACAGCGATCCGTCACGCTCGTAGGCGACAAGGTATTCCAGCCAGCCGCGGCAGACATTGGCAAGCTCGGACCAGTCCCAGGTGCGCGGGTCGCGCTGTGCCTTGATGTCCATCTGCATGCGCAGCGAGCCGCCGCGCTGCGGTGTCTGCGCCTTCGCCGCGGGGGCGGCGAGCCCGAGCAGCCCGTAGGCGGCGGGAACGCTCACGCCCAGGGCGGTTGCGCGGGTGAGGAATTCGCGGCGGCCGAGCTTTCCGGCCCGGCACTCGGCAGCGTACATGCGCGCCGCCGGATGGAGATGCGTGCTCTGGGTGTTGCTCATTTGATGTCTCCCTGACGTCATCGGTCGGTTACTTTTGTCGCCCCCGTGCCTTCGCCCTGGGGGCCGCAGCCGCCTCTGCGTTGCCGTATTCGGCACGGCGCAGCCAGCAAGGTCAATGTCGGATTACGACATTCACGGCCCGAATGCGACAATCAGAGCCCCAAAACGACAGGAGTGCAACCCGTCTTGCGGCCGCACCGGCGCCGCGGCTCAGTTGCGGCGGCGAAAGCCCGACGGCGTCTCGCCCGTTCCGGCATGGAAGGCACGGGTGAAATAGGCCGGCGAGGTGAAGCCGAGCGCGCGCGCGACATCCTTGATCGGCGTGCGTGTCTCGGCCAGCAGCCGACGGGCCTCGAACAGCACGCGGTCCTGCAGCAGCGCATGCGCCGTGCGACCCGAAGCAGCCCTGCAGGCGCGGCTGAGATGGGTGGGCGTAACCCCCAGGGCCGCGGCATAGTCCGCCACCCCGAGGCCCGAGGAGAAATCCCGCTCGATCAGCCGCGCATAGCGTGCAGCAAGGCGGCCGGCGGCGTCCGCCGCGCGGGCCGGAGCGACGGCGGCCGCGTGGCGCTCCAGCCACAGTGCGACGAGGCCGAGATGCAGGGCCACGGCGCGGTCCCTGCCGGGCCGGCCGCCCTCGGCCTCACGTGCAGCAGCGTCGATCAGCCCCTGAACCTCCTTCTGGGCGGCGGTCTCACGGATGCGCAGATGCAGCGCCGTCTCCGGCAGCGCGAGACCATGTGCACGGCCGAAGAAGACGGCGGTGCCGAACACCCGCCCGGTCATCTCGAAGCCGTGCATGGTTCCGGCGGGAATGAACACGGCGTTGTTGGCGGTATAGCCGCGCGTGCTGCCGGCGATGGTGATCCGGCCCTGGCCCTGGCTGAACCACAACAGCAGCGGCTCGCGCAGGCTACGCATCGCCTCCACCCGCCAGCGCCCGTTCGCGGCGAGTGCAGGGATCGGAGTCAGCCGGGGTCCGGCCACGGGATCGGGGATCTGGATCATGTGCCGATCGTTCCTTCTGACCCGGGCGACACTAGGGAAAAGACGAGGCGAGCCAAGTGGAATCTTGGCGGCGACGGCAGGCTGGCCGATGCGGGCTTCACGACGCCCGTCTCAGTCCGGTGGGGTCAGGCGCCGCCAATTGCCGAGCCGGTTGTGCATCCAGGTGCGCTGGCGCTTGGCATAACGGCGGGTGGCTGTCTTGGCCGCGGCGACGGCATCGGCGAGCGACAGTGCGCCGCGCAGATGTGCGACCAGCTCCGCCGCCCCGATCGCCCGGGCCGAGGGCTGCGCCGGATCCCAGCGTGGCACCTCTCCCGCCACTTCCGCCAGCGCGCCCGCCGCCATCATCGCTTCGAATCGCCCGTCGATGCGGGCGACCAGCGCGGCGCGGGGCGGATCCAGCAGCAGCAGCTGGGCGGCCTCCGGCGCCAGCAGTGGCGGCGCTGTATCGGCCTGCCATGCGGCGAGCCCCCGGCCGGTGGCGCGCAGCACCTCCCAGGCGCGCATCACGCGGGCGGGATTGGCGATGTCGGTCCGCCGCCGCGTTGCCGGATCGAGGGCGGCGACAAGGCCGGACAGGCCCTCGGTGGCATGCCTTGCCTCGGCCTCGGCCCGAACCTCGGAAGGGATGGGGGGTATCTCGGCCAGCCCCTCGGTCAGCGCGGTCAGGTAGAGACCGGTGCCGCCGACGATCACCGGGGCGGGCTGCGTCGCCAGGAGTGGCGGCAGCGCGCGCAGCCAGTGCCCGACCGACCAGTCGGCGTCGGCGGCGAGGTGTCCGTAAAGGGCATGCGGGGCGCGGGCGAGATCCGCGGACGTCGGCCGTGCCGTGAGAATGCGCCAGCGGGCATATACCTGGAGCGCATCGGCATTGACCACGGTCCGGCCCTGCGCCTCGGCGATCGCCAGTGCGAGCGCGGACTTGCCAGAGGCGGTCGGGCCGGCCACCAGCACGGCTCGCGCCGGATCGAGTCTCGCGGCCAACTCGCGCTGCCAGCTCACCGCCGTCTCCTTCGCCGTTTGACCCGGCCCAGGTTTTCCGACATTCCTGCGCCCGGGAAAACCCCGGCCGCCAGCCGGGCGGGGCTGCGAACGGGGGATGCATGGACGAAACGACCGATGCGGGGCCGACGGCGCCCGCCTATCGCCGGGTGCTGCTGAAGATCTCGGGCGAGGCGCTGATGGGCCCGCAGGGCTATGGCCTGCACCCGCCGACCGTGGCCCGGATCGCCGGCGAGGTGAAGTCGGTGCACGAGCTTGGCGTCGAGATCTGCATGGTGATCGGCGGCGGCAACATCTTTCGCGGCCTTCAGGGCTCGGCGCAGGGCATGGAGCGGACGACCGCCGATTACATGGGCATGCTGGCGACGGTGATGAACGCACTGGCGATGCAGTCGGCGCTGGAGACGGCCGGCGTCTATACACGCGTCATCAGCGCCATCCCCATGGACCAGATCTGCGAGCCCTACATCCGTCGCCGCGCGGTGCGGCATCTGGAAAAGAAGCGCGTCTGCATCTTCGCCGCCGGCACCGGCAACCCCTATTTCACCACCGACACCGCAGCCACGCTGCGCGCCAGCGAGATGACCTGCGAGGCGATCTTCAAGGGCACGCGGGTGGACGGTGTCTATGACAGAGACCCTCTCGAGGACACTTCGGCAAGGCGTTATGAAGCCGTAAGTTATGATGAGGTTCTCACGAAGAATCTGAAGGTCATGGATGCCTCCGCCATTGCGTTGGCGCGGGACAACGGGTTGCCGATCATCGTATTCTCTCTCGACGAGCCGGGCGGTTTCCGCGGCATCCTCGCCGGAAGGGGGCGGTTTACCCGGGTGCACGGCTGAACCCGGAGGCAGCCAGGGTGCACGGGCTTTCCATTGCAGGGCGTTCGGCCTAGACACTGCCGAGGGGCCGCAGCCGGGCAGCGGGCGGCACGGCGATCAGCAAGGATGGGCAACATGTCCGAAGATCATGACATCGACCTCGACGATCTCGAACGCCGCATGGACGGCGCGATCACGGCGCTGCGACAGGAGTTCGCCGCCCTGCGCACGGGGCGTGCCTCGGCCGGGATGCTGGAGCCGATCCAGGTGGAAGCCTACGGTCAGATGACCCCGATCAACCAGCTCGGCACCGTCAACGTGCCCGAACCGCGGATGGTGACAATCAACGTCTGGGACCGGCAGATGATCGGAAAGGTCGAGAAGGCGATCCGCGAGTCCGGGCTGGGCATCAACCCGGTCACCGACGGCCCGATCATCCGCCTGCCGATCCCGGAACTGAACGAGGAACGTCGGCGCGAACTGACCAAGGTCGCCGCGCAATATGCCGAGCACGCCCGGGTCGCCATCCGCAACATCCGGCGCGACGGAATGGACCAGTTGAAGCGCGCAAAGACCGCGGGCATGAGCGAGGACGAGCACAAGCTGTGGTCCGAAGAGGTGCAGACATTGACCGACGGCAAGATCGATGCCATCGACAAGCTGCTCGAAAACAAGCAGCACGAGATCATGCAGGTCTGAGCCGCAGGGGCCGGTGCGCGGCGCGGCGGCGGCCGGACAGGGCATAGCGGCGGCAGGAAGGCCGCATGGGGCACGGTCGAAGGGGGCACGCGGTGGCAGCGAAGGATTCACGGCTCGCCGACCCCCTTCATGTGGCCATCATCATGGATGGCAACGGTCGCTGGGCGACGCGTCGCGGGCTGCCGCGCATCTTCGGCCACCGACAGGGCGCGCAGCGCGCCAAGGCCGTGGTGGAGGCCTGCCCCCGGCTGGGAGTCAGCCACATCACCCTCTATGCATTCTCGACGGAGAACTGGAAGCGCTCCACCGACGAGGTGGTGGGGCTCTTCACCATCCTTTCGCGCTACATCCGGCGCGAGGCCGACCGTTTCCATCAGGAGGGCACACGGGTGCGCTTCGTCGGTGACCGCAGCCGGCTGGAACCGAAACTGCGCGCCCTGATGGGCTGGATCGAGGAGCGGACAAGGGACAACACCCGCACCAACCTGACCATTGCCGTGAACTACGGCGGCCGCGACGAGATGCTGCGCGCCGCTCGCGAACTTGCCGCTTCCGCCGTGCGGGGCGAGATCGATGCGGATGACATCGACGAGGCAATGATCGCCGGGCGCCTGGATACACGCGATCTACCCGATCCCGATCTGGTGATCCGCACCGGCGGCGAGACACGGATCTCGAACTTCCTGCCCTGGCAGTCGGCCTATGCCGAATACGAGTTCTCGCCGGTGCTCTGGCCGGATTTCACCCCCGCCCATCTGGGCGAGATCCTCGACCGCTTCCAGGGTCGCGAGCGTCGCTTCGGCGCGATTCCGGCATGAACGACGCGGCATCCGGCGGGTCGCGCTTTGCCGATCTGACGCCGCGCATCCTCTCGGCGCTGTTTCTCGCGGCGGTGGCGGCTCTGGCGGTCTGGCTGGGCGGGGCGTGGTTCCGGGCGCTGGTCGGACTGGTGGTGGCGGCGATGGCTTGGGAGCTGTCGCGCATGCTGGTGCCGGCGGTGCCGCGGATGGCGGCAATCGCCGGCGCGGCCCTGATCGGTGCGCTCCCGCCGCTGGCGGCGGGGCTGTCGCCCGCCTCCGGGCTGGCATTGATGCTGCTTCCGGCGACGGTGCTGCTGCTGCTGCCGCAGCTGGCCGGCCTGCGCCCCGGGCATGGCCGGCCGGTGGCCGGCTATCTTGCGCTTGTCTGCGTCGCCGGGCTGGGGCTGATCGCACTGCGCGAGGAGTTCGGGGTGCTATGGTTGCTGTGGCTGGTGCTGGTCGTGATCGCGTCGGACGTGGCCGGGTATTTCGCCGGTCGACTGATCGGCGGGCCGAAGCTGTGGCCCCGGGTCAGTCCGAAAAAGACCTGGTCGGGAACACTGGCCGGCTGGGCGCTGGCGCTGGGGCTTGGGGTGGCCTTCATGCCCTTGCTTGGGCAGGGGCCAGGCCTGCTTGCCCTCACGTTTGCGGTCTGCGTCGCCGGACAGGCCGGCGACATTGCCGAGAGCGCATTGAAACGGCATGTCGGCATCAAGGACAGTTCGCAACTGATCCCCGGCCATGGCGGGGCGATGGACCGCTTCGATGCGATGCTGGGTGCGGCCGTCGCCTTCCAGCTTGCCGCGCTTGCGGGGCTCGTGGCACAAGGCTGACATGCGTCGCATCAGCATCTTCGGGGCGACCGGCTCCATCGGCGAGAACACGGTCGATCTGATCGACCGGCAGGGGGGCGCCGCGACACATCAGGTCGTCGCCCTCACCGGTGGGCGCAACATCGCCCGGCTGGCCGAACAGGCGCGCAACCTGCGTGCGCAGCTGGCGGTGACCTGCGAACCCACGCTTTACGGCGCGTTGAAGGATGCGCTGGCCGGCAGCGGGGTCGAGGCCGCCGCGGGCCCCGAGGCGCTGGTGGAGGCCGCCGACCGACCGGCCGACTGGACCATGTCGGCGATCGTCGGGGCCGCGGGCCTCGCGCCCGGTTTTCGCGCGTTGCGTCATGGCGGCACGCTGGCGCTTGCCAACAAGGAGAGCCTGGTTGCCGCCGGCCCGCTTCTGCTGGCCGAGGCGGCGGAGCATGGGGCGACCATCCTGCCGGTGGACAGCGAGCACTCGGCCGTTTTCCAGGCGCTGGTGGGCGAGGACATGGCCGCGGTGGAGCGGGTGATCATCACCGCTTCGGGCGGGCCGTTTCGCGACTGGCCGATGGAACGGCTGGCCCGGGCGACGGTGGCCGAGGCGCGGGCGCATCCGAACTGGTCAATGGGGCTGCGGATCTCCATCGACAGCGCGACACTGTTCAACAAGGCCCTGGAGCTTATTGAAACAAGGGAATATTTCGGAATCGACCCGGAGCAGATCGAAGCCGTTGTGCATCCGCAATCCATCGTCCATGCCCTGGTCGGTTTCCGTGACGGCGGGCTGATGGCCCATCTCGGCCCCCCCGACATGCGCCACGCCATCGGATACGCCCTGAACTGGCCCGAGCGGCGCCCCGTGCCGGTGGAGCGGCTCGACCTCGCGCGGCTTGGCAGCCTCACCTTCCAGGCACCGGACGAGGCAAGATTTCCCGCGCTCCGGCTCGCCCGCGCGGTGATGGCGATGCGCGGACTTGCCGGCGCCGCCTTCAATGCCGCCAAGGAGACTGCCCTCGACGCGTTTCTCGACGGTCGGCTCGGCTTTCTCGGCATGGCGGCGGCCGTGGAGGAGACGCTGGCGCGGCTGGACGCTGCAGAGGGGCTCACGAATCCTCCGGCGAGCCTTGATACGGTTCTCCAAATGGACCATCTCGCCCGCAGGGAGGCGGCTTCGGTGATCAACGAGGCGGCCGTGGCTGCCGGCGCCTGAAATATTCCGGCCGCGCCGGGCGCAGGACGAGCCTGGCCGCACCGCGTGCGGCGCCGGCGGGCAAAGAAACGAAGGGCAGCAGTTTGGACATCATTGGCCTCATCCCCAGTTTCGGGGGCCTCGCCTTCACGATCGCGGCGTTCGTGGTGGCGCTTTCGATCATCGTCGCGGTGCATGAATACGGTCACTACATTGTCGGTCGCTGGTCCGGGATCGACGCCGAGGTGTTCTCGATAGGCTTCGGGCCGATCCTGTTCGCCCGCACCGACCGGCGCGGCACACGCTGGCAGTTCGCGGCCTTTCCGGTCGGTGGCTTCGTCAAGTTCCGCGGCGATTCGGATGCCGCCTCGGTGCGCAGTGACACCGAGGGCATGGATGCGGCCGAGCGGCGGCGCACCATGTCGGGGGCGCCGCTCTGGGCGCGCTCGGCCACGGTGGCGGCGGGCCCCGTCTTCAACTTCATCCTTTCGATTTTCGTCTTCGCAGGCTTCTTCCTTGTCAGTGGTGTGGCTGTGGACCGGCCGGTGGTGGGGGAGTTGCGCGAGTTGCCGACGGTGGAGGCCGGCGATCTTCGGCAGGGCGATGTGATTCTCGCCGTCGAGGGGCAGCCGACACCGGATACCGCCGCCTTCATGCAGGCAATCGACGCAATCGCGCCCGAGCCCGAGATCGACTACCTGGTCGAGCGCGACGGGGTCGAGCGCACGGTGACTGGACCCTATCCCTTTCCGCCGCTGGCCGAGACGGTGCAGCCCCAGTCGGCCGCGCGTGACGTCGACATGCGGGCCGGCGATCTCGTGCTGTCGATCGACGGCGAGCCGATTGCCGCCTTCCGTGAGTTGCGGGAAATCGTCATGGCGTCGGAGGGACGGCCGCTGTTGCTGGAGATCTGGCGCGAAGGCGAGACCTTCGAGGTGGCGCTGGTGCCACGACGCCAGGATCTGCCCACGGCCGAGGGCGGGTTCGAGACGCGCTGGCTGATCGGCCTGACCGGCGGCATGGTGTTCGAGACCGAAACGCGCCGGCCGGGGGTGGGCGAGGCCATCCTGATGGGCGCGGATCGAACGTTGTTCATCGCCCAGACCAGCCTTTCCGGCCTTTGGCACATGATCACCGGAGCGATCAGCTCGTGCAATCTGCGCGGTCCGATCGGCATCGCCGAAACCTCGGGCGCGATGGCCGCGGATGGCCTGTCGAGCTTCATCTGGTTCATCGCCGTCCTCTCGACGGCCGTCGGTCTGATCAACCTCTTTCCCATCCCGATTCTCGACGGCGGGCACCTTGTCTTCCACGCCTGGGAGGCGGTGACCGGCCGACCGCCGAGCGACCGCGCATTGCAGATCCTGATGGCCGTCGGCCTTGCCATGGTGCTGACGCTGATGATCTTTGCGCTGGGAAACGACCTGTTCTGCCCCTGAAATCCCTCCATCGGGTGCCCCGCGGCGGCCTTCGGGCCGCCGCAATGCCGCCTCATTCTGCCGTGACTATCCGACGAATGTCGTTCGGGTTCCGAGGGGTGACGTCATGCACACGGTGATCAGAGGCACCAGGGGTCTCGGCCTTCTGCTGCGGATGCATGCTGACCTGCTGCTCGTGGTCTGCGTGATTCTGTTCAGCCTTCTGGCTGGCTCCTGGGTCGCCCAGACGCTCTGGTTCTGAGCCGTTTGCCGAGGCCGGCGGAGGCTTCGCGGCGGCGGGTATGGCTTGCGTGCCGGCCCCGTGCGGGACTGTGCTGCGGCCTCGCTGCATCCACCCCCGGATAACCTGCGCCAACCTGCCGGCGTCTTTTGACAAGCTGCCGGCAAGCCGCTACTCAGATCAAAACACATAAGCGGCGGAACAGGACGGCAGCGGCATGCAGGACAGGGGGCGCGTCGAGGCGCGGCGCAGGATCGGGTGGCGCGCGATCATTTCGGTCATCGTGACGGCGCTCGCCTTGGCGTTGCCGCTTGAATCGGTGGCGCAGAGCTACAGCTTCGGGTCGGTGCGCGTTGAGGGCAACGCACTGGTGGACGACGCCACCGTTGCGGGTTTCGCGCGCATCCCCCGCGGGCAGAGCGTTTCCACGGGCGAACTCAACGCCGCCTATCAGCGCGTGGTGAACTCCGGGCTGTTCGAAGATGTGGTGTTCGATCCGCGCGGCGGCACGCTGGTGATCATCGTGCGTGAGTTTCCGATCGTCAACGTCCTGAATTTCGAGGGGAATCGGCGCATCGACGACGATGCCCTGCGCGCCGTCGTCGGCTCGCAGGCGCGGCGGGTCTATTCTCCGGCGCAGGCCGAGCGGGACGCTGCGGCAATCGCCGACCTCTACCGTCAGCGCGGCCGGTTTGCCGCCGAGGTGACGCCCCAGATCATTGATCGTGGCGCCGGCCGGGTGGACCTCGTCTTCGAGATTCGCGAGGGCGGCGTCGTCGAGATCGAGCGGCTGTCCTTCGTCGGCAACCGCGCCTATTCCGACTCGCGGCTGCGGCGAGTGCTGCAGACCACGCAGGCCGGTCTGCTGCGCACCTTCGTGCAGCGCGACACCTTCGTCGAAGAGCGTATACAGCTCGACCGCTCGCTCTTGCGCGATTTCTACCTGGCGCGCGGCTACATCGACTTTCAGGTGCTCAGCGTGACCTCCGAGATAACCCGCGAGGGCGACGCCTTCTTCCTGACCTTCACGGTGCGCGAGGGCCAGCAGTACCGTATCGGCAACATATCCGTTTCCAGCGAAATCCCCGGCGTGGAGGCCGAGGATTATCGGGGCGAGTTGCGTGTGCGATCAGGCGCCGTCTTCTCGCCGACGTCGGTCGACGCGACCATCGCCCGGATGGAGCGGCTGGCCACGCAGCGCGGCCTGCGCTTTGCCAGGGTCGATCCGCGGGTGACCCGCAACGAGCGCGACCAGACGGTAGACATCGACTTCGTTCTGGTTACCGGCGAGCGCATCTTTGTCGAGCGGATCGACATCCAGGGAAACGTCACCACGCTGGACCGGGTGATCCGGCGCCAGTTCCGGTTCTCCGAGGGCGATCCGCTGAATCCGCGGGAGATTCGCGAGGCGGCCGAACGCATCCGCGCGCTCGGCTACTTCAGCGACGTTCAGGTGGACGGTCGCGGCGGCTCTGCGCCCGATCAGGTCGTCGTCGACGTGAATGTCGAGGAGACCACCACCGGATCGCTGGGCTTCGGCCTCAGCTTCTCGCGGGCCGAGCGCTTCGGCGCGGCGGTCAACTTCTCGGAAACCAATTTCCTTGGTCGCGGCCAGCGTCTTGATCTCGTCTTCAACACCACCCGTGGCAGTCGTGAGTTCCGGTTGGATTTTCTCGAGCCGGCGGTACGCGACCGTGATCTGTCGTTCGGGCTGCTCGGCTTCTACCGTGAAACCGAGGTAAGGGATTACTCGCAATTTGCCACGCGCGAGGCCGAAGTCAGCGCGTCGGTCGGCTTTCCGCTGACTGACTTTTCCCGGATCAACCTGCGCTACGGTCTGCGCGCCGAAGAGATGCGGGACGTCCAGTCCGGCATCTCGCGCATCATCGCGGCGGACGAGGGGCGTCTGACCACGAGTTTCGTGGGGCTGCGCTACTCCTTCGACACGCGGAATTCCGAACTCAATCCCGGTCGGGGGGTGTTCCTGCGCCTCGATCAGGAGATCGCCGGGCTGGGCGGGGACCGCCGTTACCTGCGCACGACCGGTCTGGCCGTGCTCGAGCAGCAGGTCCTCGGGGAGGAGGTCACGTTGCGCGCCGAACTCGAGGGAGGTGCGATCTACGGCTTGAACGGCAACAGCCGGTATCTGGAGCGCTTCAATCTGAGCGAGAAGATGCGCGGTTTCCGTCCGGCCGGAGCTGGCCCGCGCGATCCGGCGACGGGCGATGCCCTGGGCGGCAACTATTTCGCCGTCGCGCGACTGGAGGCGGATTTCCCCCTCGGGCTTCCCGAGGAGTACGGCATCGCCGGGGGGCTGTTCGTCGATATCGGCACCGCCTGGGGGCTCAGTGATCGCAACGGCGGGCCGGTGGGCGGGCCGGTTGCGCTGGTGGACGACAGTCTGCGCTGGCGCGCCACCGCCGGGGTCTCGGTCTTCTGGAGCACGCCGATCGGGCCCCTTCGGTTCAACTTCTCCCGCCCGTTGCGGATCGAATCCTTCGATCGGCGTCAGGATTTCGACATCACCATTTCGAGCCGGTTCTGATGCCGGCGGCCCGGCGACGGGCCGTCGCGCGGGTCCTTGCCGCGGCCCTGGTCACGGCGGGGCTGTCGGCGCCGGTGTCGGCCCAGGGGGCCGGCTTTCTTTCGATGGGCGAAGCGCCGCCGGTCGTCACGCTCGATCAGGAGCGGCTCTTCGCAGACTCGGCCTTCGGCCGGCGCGTGACCGCCACGGTCGAGGAAGCGGCCCGGACCCTCGCGGCCGAAAACCGTGCGCTGGAAGCCGAACTCGTCGCCGAAGAGCGTGCGCTGACCGACGCGCGGCCGAGCACCCCCCCCGAGGAATTCCGTCGCCTCGCCGATGACTTCGACGCCCGCGTCGAGGAGATCCGTGCCGCGCAGGAGGCCAAGAGCCGCG
Organism: Paracoccaceae bacterium; assembly: GCA_007126375.1. GTDB lineage: Bacteria > Pseudomonadota > Alphaproteobacteria > Rhodobacterales > Rhodobacteraceae > Rhodobaculum. The sequence continues at coordinate 3,739 of SLBI01000333.1, read as the reverse complement.
CCATCGGTGCGTTTCGCGACGCCGAGCAGCAGCGCTTTCTGGAAGTGGCCTTGCCGGTGCTGGCACAGGTCGTGTTCGAGACCGGCGCGGTTGCGGTGCTCGACACTCGGGCGATCGTGCTGTCGATCGACGAGATCGACATCACCGACCGGGTGCTGGCCCGGCTCGATTCCGAGGTCGGTGACGGTGATGGGCCGGAGGTGCCGGCGCTCTGGCCGGATCTGCCCGAACCGCCGGCCGCGCCGGTGCGGCCGATGCCGCGGCCGTCCGGGCCGAGCGCTCCGGGCGGCCCGCCCCTGGATCTGCCGCAGGCAGACGATAGCGGCGACTGATTGCCCGTGCCTTGCACGGGCGGGGGCGGACTGCTACTTCCCCCGGGCCGCCAGATCTGCAGGGATTTGCCACGCATGACCGATGTTGCCGCCGCCTGGGCCGATGTCACCGAAGCCGACATCGCCCTCATCCAGCGCATCCTGCCGCATCGGTATCCCTTCCTCATGATAGATCGTGTGGAGCGGATCGTCGTCGGCGACAGCGCGATCGGTGTCAAATGCGTCACGGCGAGCGAGCCGCATTTTCAGGGACATTTTCCCGGCGTGCCGATCATGCCGGGCGTGCTGGTCGTCGAGGCGATGGCGCAGACGGCGGCGGTGCTTGTGGGGCTGACGCTCGATCTCGTAGACCGCGACCCGCTGGTCTATTTCATGGCCATCGAGGAAGCCAAGTTTCGGCGCAAGGTGGGGCCGGGCGACGTGCTTCGGCTGCAGGTGGTGGTGCAGCGCCGCCGCCGTGATGTCTGGAAGTTCTCGGGCCGCGCCACGGTTGGCGATGAGCTGGCGGCAGAGGCCGGATTCACCGCGATGATCGACCGGCGCGGGGGGTGACGCTTTGTCCGCGGCGTCGATCCATCCCTCGGCCGTGGTCGATCCGCAGGCCCGTCTCGGCGCCGACGCGCGCATAGGCGCCTTCGCCGTGATCGGCCCCGAGGTGACCCTGGCCGACGGGGTGGAGGTCCGGAGCCATGCGGTGATCACCGGCTGGACGGAGATCGGCCCCGAGACGGTGGTATTCCCCTTCGCAACGGTTGGCGAGGTTCCACAGGACCTGAAGTTTCGCGGCGAACGCACGCGGCTGATCGTCGGTGCACGCTGTCGCATTCGCGAGGGGGCGACCCTGAATACCGGCACCGAGGGCGGTGGCGGCGTCACCCGTGTGGGGGACGACTGCCTGATCATGACCGGCGCCCATGTCGGTCATGACGCGCAGGTGGGCAACCGGGTGATCCTGGCCAATCAGGTGGCGCTGGCCGGCCATGTCGCGATCGGCGACGATGTGGTGATCGGCGGGTTGTCCGGCGTGCATCAGTTCGTCCGCGTGGGACGCGGCGCGATGATCGGCGCAGTCACGATGGTCACGCATGACGTGATGCCCTTCGGCCTCGTACAGGGTCCTCGCGGCATGCTGGACGGGCTGAACCTGGTCGGACTGAAACGGCGCGGCGTGGCGCGCAGCGAGATCGCGGCCCTGCGCGCCGCCTATGCGATGCTGGCAGCTGGCGAGGGGGCGCTTGCCGAACGGGCACGACGGCTGGCGGAGTCCTCCGACAGCGCGCTGGTGCGCGAGATGGCCGGATTCCTGCTCGAAGGCAGCGATCGCCACTTCCTGCGGCCGCAATGACCGGCAGGTCGGGTCGCACCGCGGTGATCGGCGGCCGCGGCCGGCTGCCGATGCTGCTGGTCGAGGTGCTGGAGGCCATGGGCGAGTCTCCGGTGCTGGCCGAACTGCACGGGTTTCCACTGGACTGTCCCGGCGGCAGACAGGTGGAGCCGCTGCGCGTGGAGCGATTGGCGCCGTTCCTCGACCGGTTGCACGCGCTGGATGTGCAGAGGGTGACCTTCGCCGGCGCCGTCCGACGGCCGAGGCTGGATCCCGGACTGTTCGATCCCCGCACCGCCGCTCTGGCGCCACGGCTGGCTGCGGCGATGCAGGCGGGTGACGACGCCACGCTGCGCGAGGTGATCGCACTGTTCGAGGAGGCAGGCTTTGCCGTGGAGAGTGCGGCGGCGCTGGCCCCCCGACTGCTTCCCGGGCCGGGCGTTCTGGGAACGGTGGCGCCGGACCCTCAGGACGAGCGAGATGCGGCCCGTGCGGCGGAGATCGTCGCCGCGCTAGGAGCGGTCGATGTCGGGCAGGGCGCAGTGGTGGCGGGCGGGCTCTGTCTGGCGGTTGAGGCCTTGCCGGGCACCGATGCCATGTTGGCCGCGCTTGCCGCGCTGCCGCGACCTGACGGCTGGCCGGCGCGCGCGGGGCTGCTCTTCAAGGCACCGAAGCCCGGGCAGGACCGGCGTATCGACTTGCCCGCGCTGGGAGCTGCGACCGTGCGGGCGGCTGCCGCCGCGGGTCTTGCCGGGATCGGCTTCGAGGCGGGGGGGGTACTGGTGATCGACCGAGACGATGCGGTGGCGGTGGCGGATGCCGCGGGGCTGTTCCTGTGGTCGCGGCCGGCGGTGTCGTGAAGCTCTTTGTCGTTGCCGGCGAGCCTTCGGGAGACGCGCTGGGGGCGGCGCTGATGGCCGGGCTGAAGGCTCTCGCGCCCGGGGTCGGTTTCATGGGTGTCGGTGGGCCGCGCATGGCGGCCGAGGGGCTGGAGAGCCTCTTTCCGATGGATGAGCTTTCGGTAATGGGCCTTGTCGAGGTGCTGCCGCGCTATCCGGCGCTGCGCCGCCGGCTGCAGCAGACCGTTGCGGCGGCGCTGGCGGCCGAGCCGTCGGCACTGCTGACCATCGACAGCCCGGATTTCTCGCTGCGGGTCGCCCGCGGGGTGCGTGCGGCGCGGCCGGGGCTGCGGACGATCCATTACGTTGCTCCGTCGGTGTGGGCCTGGCGACCGGGCCGGGCGGCGAAGATGGCCCGGGTGATCGATCATGTTCTGGCGCTTCTTCCCTTCGAGCCGCCCTACATGGCTGCGGCCGGGATGAGCTGCGATTTCGTCGGGCACCCGATCGCCGCGGAACCGCCGGCAACGGCCGCCGAGATCGCGGAGTTTCGTGCTGCCCATGGCATTGACGGTGCCGCACCGGTGATCCTTGCGCTCCCCGGATCGCGCCCAGGCGAGGTGGCGCGGATGAGCCCGGTCTTCGGCGCGGCCCTGGCGCAGGCGCTCGCCGGGCGACCGCAGGCGCGGGTGGTGGTTCCGACGGTGCCGGGAGTGGCGGAGCCGGCGCGCGCGCTGGCCGCCGGCTGGCCCGGCAGGGCGGTGGTGGTCGAGGCCGGAACCGTTCCGGCATCAACCACACGCGCCGCCTTCGCCGCAGGGCGCGCGGCGCTGGCAGCATCCGGCACGGTTTCGCTCGACCTTGCCGCTGCGGGTGTGCCGATGGTCATCGGCTGGGACGCGCACTGGCTGACGCGTGCGGTTCTGTCACGGATGGTGCGTGTCGAGTCGGTGACGCTGGTCAATCTCGTAAGTGAAACCCGGGCGGTACCGGAGTTTCTTGGCCGCGACTGCCGCGCAGGACCGTTGGCCGTCGAATTGGGCCGATTGCTGGAGGACGGGCCGGAACGCGCCGCCCAGATCTCCGCGATGGCTCTGGCGATGGGCCGGCTCGGCCGCGGCGGCGAGGCGCCCGGGCTGCGAGCCGCGCGTTCGGTGCTGTCGCGGATTGCCCGCTGACATTTCTGCGTCGTTCATGGCAAGGGGCTGCCTCCGCACCGCAGCGGCTTCGCGGGGCGGGCGGGT
>SLBI01000030.1 GCA_007126375.1 Paracoccaceae bacterium | reverse complement strand
GGCGCATCCCGCCGTGCGTCGGCTTGATCCGATGGGGGCAGAAGGCTGGACGCAACCACCGACACCGGGCGTGTTCGCGCCCGGTGCCATTCCGGGCGCGGATGGCCGTCAGCCGGCGCAGTATCGCGAGGCCAGCCGCGTCGGAATGCCGCCTTTGGCCGATGCCGCCAAGGTCTCGCCCGAAGAGGCCCGGGAGCTCTGCGCGATCATGCTGCAGGTCTCGGGCGTCGCGATCGATGCCGGCAAGCGCAGCTTTCTGGAGCTGCGCGTCAGGCGTCGGCTGCGCGCCACCGGCCACAGCGATTTCCGCAGCTACCTGCGCCATCTGCGCAGCCCGGAAGGTGCGAGCGAGCGGCAGGAGCTTGCCGAGGCGCTGGTGACGCATACCACCAGTTTCTTTCGCGAGCCGTCCCATTTCGACTGGCTCGCCGCAGAGGCGCTGCCGCAGCTGATTGCCCGCGGCGCCGGCGGTGGCACTCCGCTCACGCTCTGGAGCGCGGCATGCTCCTCTGGTGCCGAGATGTGGTCGGCCGCGATGGTGCTGGACGACTATGCGACCCGCAGCGGCCAGCCGCTGTCCTGGTCGGTGATCGGCAGCGACATTTCCCGGCGGATCCTGCGCCGTGCCGCGGCTGCCACCTTCACCGAAGAGGAGGTCCAGAGCCTGCCGCAGCGGTATCTCCACCGCTACCTGATGCGCTCGCGCGCTTCCGCTGACGACAGCCCGACCGGCAGGTGGCTGTATAAGATCGTGCCCGAGCTGCGCGACAGGGCAAAGCTGGTCTGGGCAAACCTTGTGATGCTGGAACGCAGCCCGCAGCTCGTCGCGGACATCGCCTTCCTGCGCAACGTGCTGATCTACTTTCCCGCTGCCGATCAGCGACGGATCGCCAGCGCCGTGGCCGCGCGGCTTCGTCCCGGCGGCTACCTGGTGACCGGCCACAGCGAGCCGCTTGCCCGTGACCTGCCGGGGCTGCGCCAGATCGCGCCGTCGATCCACATCAGGGACTGACCCATGACCCAGACCGCAAGCAGCCGTCGGCCCATCCGTGTCCTCATCGTCGACGACAGTGCCGTGGTCCGCCAGACCCTGGCCGATCTGATTTCCTCGGATCCGGAGCTGGAGGTGATGGGCACGGCCGCAGACCCCTTTGCCGCTGCTGAGCGTATCCGTGCCGAAAAGCCGGATGTGATCCTGCTCGACGTCGAGATGCCGCGGATGGATGGCGTGACCTTTCTGAAGAAGATCATGGCCCAGCATCCAACCCCCGTGGTCATGTGCTCGTCACTGGTTGGCGACAAAACGGCTACCCTGTCCGAGGCGATGGCGGCCGGCGCCGTCGAGGTGATCTGCAAGCCGCAGGTCGGCATCCGGGGCTTTCTTGAGGAGAGCCGCGTCCGGATATGCGACTCGGTACGTGCGGCTGCACAGGCACGCCTGTCGCGTTTGCGCCCGACGCCGGCGATCGCGGCCAAACTGAGCGCCGATGCCGTGCTGCCTCCGCCCGGCACCCGGGCGATGACGCGCACCACCGAGAAGATCGTCGCTGTCGGCGCCTCCACCGGCGGAACCGAGGCATTGCGGCTGTTTCTGCGACAATTGCCGCCGGACAGCCCGCCCATCGTCATTGTCCAGCACATGCCCGAGGGGTTCACGGCCGCCTTCGCCCGCCGGCTCAACGATGAATGTGCCGTATCGGTGACAGAGGCGCGGAACGGTGACCGGCTCTTGCGCGGCCATGCCCTCATTGCTCCGGGCAACCGTCACACACTGCTTGCGCGGTCGGGTGCCACCTATGCAATCGAGGTGCGGGACGGCCCGCTAGTCTCGCGGCACCGCCCGTCGGTGGATGTGCTGTTCCGCTCCGTGGCGCGTTACGCCGGCGCCAACGCGGTCGGGATAATCATGACAGGCATGGGTGACGATGGCGCCCGCGGCCTCAAGGAGATGCGCGATGCCGGCGCGCGTACTCTTGGCCAGGATGAAGAAAGTTGTGTCGTCTACGGCATGCCGGCAGAGGCCCGGCGGCACGGCGCTGTTGAAAGCGAATTGCCGCTGGAGCGGCTTGCGGCCACGGCCCTCAGGCTTTGCCAGAGCTGAGTATGCACCGCCGCGCTGAATACACTGGGGCCTGCGGCGTTTGTCAGCCCCGTTAGCGCGGCCTTTACCGGCACCAGTCCAATCTGCGCGGCGTGGCGCGAATTTCCGAAAGGCTTCCAAACGATGACACGAACGGTTCTGACAGTGGACGACAGCAAGTCGGTGCGCGACATGGTCGCCTTTACGCTTGGTCAGCAGGGCTTCCACGTGATCGGCGCGGCAGATGGCGCGCAGGGGTTGCAGGTGTTTCAGTCCGAGCGGCTCGACCTTGTGATCACCGACCTCAACATGCCGGTGATGAACGGCTTCGATTTCATCGCCAATGCCCGGAAATCAGGACGGAACACCGGCGTGCCGATCGTGATGCTGTCGACCGAATCAGACCCGGAGGCGAAGCGGCGCGGCAAGGAGCTTGGCGCCACCGGCTGGATCAACAAACCGTTCGACGCCGAGATGCTGACGAACGTCGCGCGCAAGCTTCTGGGGTGACCGGCATGGACAGCACCACCGACAACCCCGCTGTGGACAGCTTCGTGGACGAGGCGCGCGAGTTGCTGGAAGCACTGGAGGGCCAGTTGCTCGACCTCGAAGCCAGCGCCACATCCGAGCAGTTGGACGCGGTATTCCGGATCCTGCACACCGTGAAGGGGTCGGGGGCCATGTTCGGCTTCACCGTCCTCGCCGGTTTTACCCATCACTTCGAAGAGGCGTTCGACCACCTGCGCAAGGGGCGACTGTCGGTTGACCTTGCGCTGGTGGACCTGTGCCTGAATGCACGCGACCACATGATCGCCCTTCTTGACCTGGGTGGCGACGGCGCCGAGGCAACGGCGCTGGCCGGTTCACCCGAAGCCGCGCGCATCCTTGAGGCCTTGTCGCGGCTGACCGGCAACCCCGCCGGCAATGAAACCGCCGTGGTGCCGGAGGCCGCCGGGACGGCACCCGGATGTGCCGCGCTGCGCCGGTGGCAGATCGTTTTCCGCCCGGACCGCGACGCCTTGCGCCAGGGCATGCGACCCGACCTCCTGATCGACGAGCTGACCGGGCTGGGGCAGGCTGAGGTGCGTCTCGATACCGGCTCCCTCCCGTTGCTGGAGGCGCTGGACCCGGAAGAGTGTCACCTCGCCTGGGAGATAACCCTGCTGACCGACCGACCGCGCGCCGACATCGAGGGCGTGTTCATCTTCGCCGACGACGCAAGCATTCAGATCACGCAGGCCGACCCCGATGCCGTGATCCCCGATGCCGTGATCCCCGAAGCCTCGACCATGTCGCCCGAAGCGGGCCCGGCAGATGGCTCTGCGGGCCTTGCCGACGGTGCCGCGCCGGCCGATCACGTCGCGCCGGCGGGACAGGCCGCAGAACCGTCCACGCCGGGACGGGCGCCCGCGGGGCTGGTCCGTGCGACGGGCCGTCCAGCCGAGAGCGTGCGCGTGCCCTCTGCCAAGCTTGACCGGATCATGGACCAGCTGGGGGAACTCGTGATCGCGCAGGCGCGTCTGAACCAGCTTGCTTCCGAGGTCGCGCAGGCGGAACTTGAGGCCGTGGTCGAAACAGTCGAGCGGCTGGTTACCGGCCTGCGCGAGGAGATGCTGTCGATCCGGATGCTGCCCATCGAGGGCGTTTTCGGCAAGTTTCGGCGTGTTGTTCGCGACCTTGCCGGCGAGCTTGGCAAGGAGGTCGATCTTCTGACAACGGGCGGCGAGACCGAGCTTGACAAGACCGTGCTCGACCAGCTGTCCGAGCCGCTGGTCCACATGATCCGCAACGCGATGGATCACGGCATCGAGCCGGCGGCAGCACGCGCGGCCGCCGGCAAGCCAGCCCTCGGACGGATCCGCCTCGACGCGCGGCAGGAGGGCGGCGAGGTGCTGATCACGCTCATGGACGACGGCAGAGGTCTCGATCTCGAGGCCATCCGGGCCAAGGGCATCGACCGCGGCCTCATCGCCCCGGACGCCATGCCATCCGAAGCCGAGCTGCAAAGGCTCATCTTCACCCCCGGGTTCTCGACCGCACAGTCGCTCTCGTCGGTGTCGGGGCGTGGCGTCGGCATGGACGCGGTCAACACCACCGTCGAAGCTCTGCGCGGCACGATCGACGTTACCTCGACCCGGGGCCGTGGAACGCGGGTGACCCTTCGTCTGCCGATGACCATGGCAATCATGGACGGGCTGCTCGTGCGGCTCGGGACAACAGTGTTGGTGATCCCGCTGGCCGTGATCGAGGAGTGTGTGGAGATGGATGTTCCTGAGGCCGAACGCGCAAGCGGACGTCGCACGCTGCAGATCCGCGACACCCTGGTCCCCTTCGTGGCGCTGGAAGAGGTTCTGGACCTGCAGGCCGACGCCGCGCAGCGCCGGCGGGTAGTGGTGGTGCGGACAGGCTCGGGGAGGATCGGCCTGATGGTCGACGACATTCTTGGCCAGAACCAGACCGTCATCAAGCCGCTCGGTGCCTATCACCGCGACTTGCCAGGGCTCGCCGGCGCGACGATTCTCGGAGATGGCTCCATAGCGCTGATTATTGATGTCGGCACACTGTTTCGCAGCACGCTGGGGCCCGACGACGTCCCGCAGCGCACCGCCGCCTGAGGAGAACGCAAAATGAGTATGGGACAGCCCACCGTCGAGGTCGACGGCCTCGCCGCCCCCCGCCCCCAAGGCGCGCTGCAGACGCTGCTCGTGTTCCGGCTGGCCGAGGAACGCTTCGCACTCCCCGTGGACGACGTGGTGGAGGTCATCGAGCCGACCTCGGCCACGCCTGTGCCCCATGGTCCGCCGCATTCCCGCATGCTGGTGAACGTACGCGGCGTGATCACACCGCTGATTGACCTGCGGCAGCGCCTGCGCATCCCGCCGACCGATGGCGCCATCGCCAACCGGTTCGTCGTCCTCGACATCCTGCTGGACGGCACGACGCAACGCATCGCCTTCGCCGCAGACGAGGTCGAGACCGTGCTGGAAGCCGACGGCACTGCGCTGGAGCCGATGCCCAGACTGGCAAGTCGCTGGCCAGCGACGCTCGTGCAGGGGGTCTGCCGCGATGCCGTGGGCGTCATCTTCCTGCTCTACCCCGACAGGTTGTTCGATCCGGCAGACATGGCCGGCTGACCGGCCGCACCCGGCCTGCATGGCCACTCCCGGCTCTGCCCGGCAGTCATCAAGGAGACCCCCCGTGCAACGTGACCCATTGGACGACACCGGCCCGGCCTTGCCCGACTGCGAGGAGCAGGCGGCCCGCACATATGTGACGCTCGCTCTCGGCGATCAGCTCTGTGCCATCGACGTGTCCAATGTCCGCGAGATTCTGGACCTGTTGCCGATGTCCGAGCTTCCCGGCGCATCGCGGGAGGTCGTCGGGCTGGTCGATTTGCGGGGCCAGGCGATCCCTGTGGTCGACCTCGCCATGCGGCTGGGCGTGCGTCGCGCCGGGGACGCCACAGGCGGCAGGATCCTCATTGTCGAGGCGAGCCCCGATGCCCCTCCCCTGGGCCTTCGGGTGGATCGGGTCGAAAGCGTCATCGAGATCGAGCCCACCGCAGTAGAGCCACCGCCAGACGCGCTGCGGGGATGGGATCGCGGGACGATGGCCGGGGTGACGCGGCTGGATGGCCGGCTGACGTTCTTGCTCGCACCGACCGCTGTTCTGGACCGCCGGGAGCAGGCGCCCGGGACTGTGCCCATGGCTGCGGCCAGGCGCGCGGCTTCATGACCCCGGGGAAAAAGGAGTGTATGCTTAGCGGGAAACCCATGCCGCCGCCGGGACGCCGGAAGCGCCCGGGACGCGTGATCGGCTGGTTCTGGCGCATCACCCGCGCCGTGCGGTGTCGCCCGATCTCAGGGCCCTTGTCGAAGAGGTCGCGGTTCATGCGCGGGCCGCCGCAGGTGCCGTTCGACAGCGCGAAGGCCGGGCGGATATGGGGCACATAGAGTGCAATGCGACCGGAGCGAAGCGAGGACCGCGAAAATTGCACGCAAAAACAAGCAATTGAGTGCAATGCGGCCGGAGCGATGCGAGGATCGCGAAAACTGCACGCAAGAACACACACGAGCGGCACTCCGCTGAGCCAATCTGATCGAGACCGACCCTTGACCATGTCCTGCTGATGGCGGCGACAGGCCGGTCGGTGTTGCGAGGCGAAGACGCCGCTCTGGCTGACCCCGAGAACGCGGCACATCCGGCTGATCGGGAAGCAGGCACGCGGCATGGGGCTTGAACCGCTGGCGCCTTGATGGCTCGTTCCGCCGTGATGAAGCCGAAGGTCATCCGTGCCGGGGTCTCGCCTGCCAATGGTGTTCACCCGCCACGCCCTTCTTCCGCAAGAAGGCGGCTGCATTTTTCAGGATGTCGCCATTCGGCGGGAAAACGGCCCCCCGGATCGTTTTCTGATCCGGCTCAGACGCTTGCTCTGACGCTTCAGGATCGCATTCTCCCGGCGCGGTCGCTTTGGCGCGGCATCCAGATCGACCGGCGCCGCGCTTGCCTCGCTGGCATCGCGCTTCTGGGTCAGCCAAAGTGTCGGCGTCGATCACCCGATGCCCCGATCCTCTGCGATCTCCCGCCAGGTCCGACCGCCGGTCAGGTCCGACCGCAGCGCTTCCCGCCGAAACTCCGGCGTCGGCCGGTTCCCGTTGCCCATAAAACACCTCCTGGCTCGTCGCTTGGGGCTCTCCCCTGTTTCCGGGTAATTCCAAACGCATGCAGGCCATCCGGGCAGCGACACGGACTACGCCACCCGCGACCCGCCCCGGCAGGTCGGGGAACGCGACACCCTCCTCGACGCCTGTGCCTGCCGATGCAGCACCGTTCACCCCGACGCCGCCCTTGGCTGGCTCACTCGGCTCGAATTCAACTGCACAAGCATGTCGGCAGACGCCATCAATCACGCCTGCGCGTCTCATGGTACAGGGCCTTCCCAAGTCGCCGGTTTCGGTCTATTGTCTGGGTCAGCGCCCACAGGCAACGGCGCTGACAGACCCGAGCAGCAGAAGGCGCGGCGATGATCGCGCCCGGAAAGGGGCAGGATGAGACGGCAAGGCATGGGCGCCTTGGTCGCCGTGGCGTTGGCCGCAATCGGGGTCAGTGCTTGCGATCGACCCGACGCGTTCGAGGACAGCCTCACCGACCGCGCGGGAGCCACGGCCAGCGCTGGCACCATCCGGATGGTTGAGCGCGACGTCGAAGCGCCCGAGATATTCCAGGCCGAGGAACCGGGCCTGTGGGACGGTCGTCCGTCGCTGGGCGGCGTCTGGGTTGCCCACCCCGATGTGGGCGAGCCCGAGCGCGTGCTGATCCGCAACGAAGCCACCGGCGCCTTCGTCATCGGCGCATTGTTCCGGCGCGAGCGGGAAAACCCCGGCCCGCGGCTGCAGGTGTCCTCGGACGCGGCCTCGGCGCTGGGCATCCTGCCGGGCGCGCCGACCGGGCTGACGGTGACCGCGCTGCGCCGCCAGGAGGCGCCCGAGCCTTCGGCGCCCGCAGCAGCACCCGCCCCGGAAACCCGCACCGCGCAGGCGGACGCCCCCGCGACCCAAGC
>SLBI01000195.1 GCA_007126375.1 Paracoccaceae bacterium | reverse complement strand
TCGGCGAGGTAGTTGACGATCCGCATGTCGAAGTCTTCGCCGCCGAGGAAGGTGTCCCCGTTGGTGGACTTCACCTCGAACAGGCCGTCGTCGATCTCGAGCACGGTGATGTCGAAGGTGCCGCCGCCGAGGTCGTAGACGGCGATCGTCTTGCTGTCCTTCTTGTCCAGACCGTAGGCCAGCGCCGCTGCGGTGGGCTCGTTGATGATGCGCAGCACCTCAAGGCCGGCAATCTTGCCGGCATCCTTGGTGGCCTGGCGCTGGGCGTCGTTGAAATAGGCCGGCACGGTGATCACCGCCTGGGTGACCGTCTCGCCCAGATAGCTCTCGGCGGTTTCCTTCATCTTCTGCAGGATGAAGGCCGAGATCTGGCTCGGCGAATACTTCTCGCCCTTCACCTCGACCCAGGCATCACCGTTGCCGCCGTCGGTAATGGCGTAGGGAACCAGCTTCTTGTCCTTCTCGACCGCCTCGTCGCCCATGCGCCGGCCGATCAGCCGCTTGACCGCGAAGATGGTGTTGGTGGAGTTCGTCACCGCCTGCCGCTTGGCCGGCTGGCCGACCAGCCGCTCGCTGTCGGTGAAGGCGACGATGGAGGGCGTGGTGCGCGCTCCCTCGGAGTTCTCGATCACCCGGGGTTGCGCGCCATCCATGATTGCCACGCAGGAGTTTGTCGTCCCGAGGTCGATTCCGATGACTTTCGGCATGAGTTGCATCCTTTCCGCTCGGCGATTTCATGGGGCACGGACCCGTCCGCGGCCCCCGTGCCCCGATCCCTCGCGCGGCCGGGGCGATGCCCTGCGGCTGGTCCCGACCACGCTTCGCGGCGTATATAGGAAGGGGCTCATGGGGCTGCAACACTCACAGGGGCGTGAAAGCGCAGGAAAGATGACGGTTTCGGGACCGCTGGATCTGAACGGGGCGCAACTCTGGCCGGCGCTGCTGGAGACGGCGCGGCAGGCGGTGCTGCTGGAGCAGGTTCGCGCGGTGGTGCGCGCGGCCCCCCTGATGCGCCCTGTCACACCGGGCGGTCGGCGCATGTCGGTGCGGATGAGCGCGGCCGGCCGCTTCGGCTGGGTCACCGACCGGCGGGGGTATCGCTATGCCGATCGGCACCCGGAAGGTATGGACTGGCCGCCGATCCCGCCCTTGGCGCTGGAGGTCTGGCGGGCGGTGGCGGGCGGGGCGCGCGATCCCGAATGCTGCCTCGTGAACTTCTATGGCGAGGGCGCGCGGATGGGGCTGCACCAGGACCGCGACGAGGCCGATTTCTCGCAGCCCGTGGTCTCGATCAGCCTGGGAGATCCGGGGCTTTTCCGTGTCGGCGGCGCGGTGCGGGGCGGGCGCACCGCCAGCGCCTGGCTCGGCTCGGGCGACGTGGCGGTGCTGGGCGGTCCGGCGAGGCTGGCCTGGCACGGTGTGGACCGCATCCGTTTCGGCGCCTCCGGTCTGCTGCCACAGGGCGGGCGGCTCAATCTGACGTTGCGGGTAGTGACCTAAGGACCGGCAACGCCGCTGGCGCTGCGGGCCGCTGCGCGGACGGGTGGCGACTGCGGCCTGTTGCTGCCGTGGCAGATCGCGTATTGGACCGGCAGCCGATCCGCGAGGGAACCCGCCATGGCCGCCGACATGCTTGCGACCGTCATCAAGCCGCTGCACCGTGAGGGCTATCGCTTTCTCGCCGTGTTCGGCCTCGCCACACTGGTGCTTTTCCTTCTGTGGGTGCCGCTGGGCTGGGTGGGGCTCGGCCTCACCGTCTGGTGCTATTATTTCTTTCGCGATCCGCAGCGGGTCACCCCGGACCGGGCCGGGCTGATCGTCAGCCCGGCAGACGGTGTGGTCTCGCTGATCGGTCCGGCGGTGCCGCCGGTCGAACTCGGCCTTGGCGCGGCGCCAAGGCCGCGCGTCTCGGTATTCATGAACGTGTTCGACTGCCATGTGAACCGTGCCCCGATCGCCGGCCAGGTGACGGCGGTGGCCTATCGGCCCGGCAGGTACCGCAACGCCTCCCTGGACAAGGCGAGCGAGGACAATGAGCGCAACGGACTTGCGATCAGAACGGAAGAGGGCCGGACCCTGGGCGTGGTGCAGATCGCCGGCCTCGTCGCCCGGCGGATCCTGTGCGACGCGAAACCGGGCGACCGGCTCGCCACCGGCGAGCGTTTCGGCATGATCCGGTTCGGCTCGCGGCTCGATGTCTATCTGCCCGAGGGGGTGGCGCCGCTGGTGGCGGTGGGGCAGGGCATGATCGCCGGTGAAACCGTGCTGGCCGATCTCGCCTCGGACGAGCCGGCGCGCCCGGGCGCGGTGCGCTGAGCCGATGCGCCGGCCCCGCCGCACCCATCCGCGCCCGCGCCGCACCCTGTCGTTGCTGGCGCTGACGCCGAACCTGGTCACCATTCTCGGCCTCTGTGCCGGCCTCACCTCGATCCGCTTCGCGCTGGTCGACCGGTGGGAGATCGCGGCGGGGCTGATCGTCTTCGCCGCCGTCATCGACGGGCTGGACGGGCTGATCGCCCGCAAGCTCGATGCCGCCAGCCCCTTCGGCGCCGAACTCGATTCGCTATCGGATTTCGTCTGCTTCGGCGTCGCCCCGGCGGTGCTGGCCTATGCCTTCCTGCTCGACCCGCTGGGCGATGCCGGCTGGGCGATTGCCCTTGTCTTCGCGATCTGCTGTTGCCTGCGGCTTGCCCGCTTCAACGTCGACCGCGCCGTGCCCGAGGCACCGACACGGACGCATTTTACCGGCGTGCCGGCGCCGGCAGGTGCGATGCTGGGCCTGCTGCCGGTGTTCCTCGCGCTGGGCGGCGCACTGCCGGTGGAGCGCGTGCCGCTGGCGGTGGCGGTCTGGCTCGGCCTCGTCGGTGCGCTGATGGTCAGCCGGTTGCCCACGCTTTCGCCCAAGGCGCTGCGCATCCCGCGCGAGCGTGCGCCCTGGGTTCTGGTCGCCCTGGCACTGGCGGTGGGCATCGGGTTCACGCGGTTCTGGCTGCTGATGACGCTCGCGTGTCTCGCCTATGTCGCGACCCTCGTTTATGCTGCGCTGCAGCGGGGCCGCCCTCCCGCGGCCGGGACCGACGCGACGGGAGACCGACATGGACGCTGAAGCCGTACGCCGATCCTATCGTCGCTGGGCACCGGTGTATGATGCAAGCTTTGGGGCGATCACCGGGGCGGGCCGGCGCCGTGCGGTGGCCCATGTCAACGGCCGCTTGGGATCGGTGCTGGAGGTCGGCGTCGGCACGGGCCTCGCGTTGCCCGCCTATGCCGGGCATCTGCAGGTCACCGGCATCGACTATTCCGACGAGATGCTGGCAAGGGCGCAGGCGAAGGTGGCCGCGCAGGGTCTCGCCCATGTCCGCGAGCTGCGGCAGATGGATGCCCGGACCCTCGACTTTCCCGATGCACGTTTCGACACGGTGGTGGCGATGTATCTGGTCTCGGTCGTGCCCGATCCCGAACGTGTGGTGGCCGAGATGGCCCGGGTCTGCAGGCCCGGCGGCGAGGTCATCATCGTCGGCCATTTCGCCCGCGACCGCGGGGTGCTGTCGCTGCTCGAGCGTGCTGTCGCGCCGCTGGCCAACGTGATCGGCTGGCATTCCGATTTCGAGAAGGCGCGGGTGCTCGGCTGTCCGCTGCTGCAGCTGGAGGAGGAGCGGGTGCTGCCGCCCTTCGGGATGTTCACCTTCCTGCGGATGGTCCGGCGCCCGACTTGAAGGCGCCGGCGACGCGTGCAAGATGCGGGCCGAAGCACCCGAACCGAGGATCCCGCCCCATGCTCCATGTCGATATCCCGACCCGCCCCGAACTGGCCGGTCTGGTCGCTGCGCGGGGCACTGCGCTGGTCAGCCTCTATCTGCCTGCCACACCTGAAACCCAGCACATCGACGCCGCGCGCATCGGTCTGGGCAATCTGCTGAGGGAGGCGGAGGCGCAGCTGGAGGCGGCGGGAACGCCCAAGAGAACGATCTGGCCGATCTCGGAACAGGTGCAGGATCTGATCGACGACGACGAATTCTGGCAGTTCCAGGCCAACAGCCTGGCGATTTTCGTCACGCCGGAGAGCCTGCGCAGTTACCGGCTTCCCAGCCATCTGGAAAAGACCGTGCAGGTTTCCGACCGCTTCCACCTCAAGCCGCTGATCCGCGCCGTCAGCGTGTCGCAGCATGCCTTCGTGCTGGCGCTGGAGGAGGGCGGCGTGCGGCTGGTCGAGGTCACCGCCGACATGCCCGCACAGGAGATCCGTGTGCCCGGCATGCCGAAGGACGCGGCCTCGGCGGTGGGCACCGCGAATGTCAACTCGCGTTCGGCCTCGGGGCGCATCCAGGGCTCCGAGGGGCAGAAGGTGCGGCTGCGCCAGTATGCCCGCAAGGTAGATGCCGCGCTGCGCCCGGTGCTTGCGGGGCGACACGAGCCGCTTATCGTCGCCGCGGCGGAGCCGATGCTGGCGATCTGGCGGTCGGTCAACAGCTATCCCGACCAGGCCGCGCAGGCGATCGAGACGAGCCCGGCGCGGATTCCTCCGGCCGAACTGGCGCAGGCGGCGCGTGAGGTTCTTGACGCGCTGCATGCGGAACGGCTGGCCGATTTCGCCGCGCTTTACGACCGGCGCGGGCAGGAGGGGCGTGCGACCGGCGATATCGCCCAGGCCGCGCGGGCGGCGACCTGGGGCGCCGTCGAGACGCTGCTGGTGGACATCGACGAGGTGGTGCCCGGTCGGGTGGACGAGGCTACCGGCGAGGTCGCCTTCGCCGATGCGGGTGGAGCGGAAAGCTATGGTGTGGTGGACGAAATCGCCGGCCGGGTGATCGCGTCGGGCGGGACCGTCATCGGCGTGCGCCGCGATGACATCCCCGGTGGCGGATCGCTCGCCGCGGTACTGCGCTATGCGGTGTAAACGTTCAGGCCGCGACCGGATGACTATTGGACGACGCCGCTGCATCGAGGCGGCAGGGACTGCCGGAGCAGGGCTGTCGCGCGTCATGGCGGGCGGGGCAGAGTCTCACCGCCCCCCGCAAACCCGCATGAACACCGCGGCGAGCGGTCATATCGCGGCCGACCCGCGCCGTTTCGCCTCGCGTTGAGCGACTTGACCACATGACGCAGCTTCACCGCAGCAGGCCTGTCACTGCTTGGCAACGAAACCGCCGCTGACGCCGGCGCCGTCGAAGCTGCCGATCACATGGCTTGCCCGCGCGCCGTCGAGGCCATCATGGAAGGTGCCCTCGGCGTCCGTGTTGAAGCCATAGAGATAGCTGTCTGGTATGGAGGGGTCGGGACCGCCACGTGAGTCGATCAACCGGGCGGTCGCCTCGCGCTCGACCGCGCCCGAGACCTTGGCGGTGAAGGTGCCGTCGGGCGCGATGTCGCCTTCGGAGATCAACACCTTGCCGCGCATGGTGTAGTTGAGCGGGTCTTCGGGCGTCCAGTCTGTCATCTCGCCCGACAGCGTGCCGCCGGTGAAATCCGCGGTCAGCGTCACGTCCGAAGTTGCACTGTAGCGTGCGCCACCGCCGCCGTCACCGTCGGCCACGGCATCTGCCGCCGGAAACTCGCCGAAGCCGACGCCGCGATAGGTCGCGGTGCCGGTCACCCCGGTCAGGTCGGCCGGTTCCGCCGTCCGCGCCGTGGCGAGAATTCCAGCGTATTCCTCCAGCCGTTCGAAGTTGCGCTCCTGCCCGGAATTCTCGCACGCCATGAGTGCCAGGCATCCGGCGGCCATGCCCAGATGAGCCAGCCGGGGTTTCAGCTGCTGCATATCGTCTGCCTCTCGTCCTGCTCGCCCGGGTAAGCCCCGGATTTTGCGTGAGGCTAGCCACGGCTCCGGGGCTTGGCAACGGAATTTGTCCACAGGCTGTGGATCGCCACAAAGCTGTGGCAAACCGGTCAGAAGCTGCGTTCGAACCCCAGCGAGAGATAGTTGTTGGTGAAGGTATGGATCGGCAGGGTGGAGCGGCGCCGCTCATGGCCCAACTCCACCACCGGGGCGATGCCGCGATACTGCAACCGTCGGTTCAACACACGGGCAACGAGGCGCAGGTCGGTGTCGCGGCGTATCCGCCCGAACAGCGGCACCGGGCCTTCGCGGAGATCGCGCGCAAGGCTTGCATCCAGCCCGAGGCGCCAGCCGCGATCGAAGATCCGGGTGACGCCAATCGTGGCGCCGGCGGCGCGGCCGCTCTCATGCGGGGCGAGGGCCCTTGTCAGCGTAAAGAAGGCGCTGGCATGGACGGCAAGGCGCGGTGTCAGCACCCGCTCGCCGGCACTGGTGAGCCGCCAGATACGGCCTTCAAGCGCCGCGGTTCGGGCGCTGGTGCGCCGCAGCGCTTCGGTTCGCAGCCATAGCCGGGTCACGTCATCCGGGCGCAGCACGAGACGGGCGAAGGCGCCCAGGTCGCGGCTGTAACGTGGCTTGCCCAGCCAGCGCTGCGCCGCTGTCAGCCCGCCGCCCAGGGCAAGGCGGTCGTCGAGGTGGTGCAGCAGGCCCGCTTCGCCCCGCAGCGTCTGATCGTTCAGCCGCCGGTCCTCGTAGAAGGTTCCGGCGAAACGCAGTGCGAACCGCCCTTCCAGATCGCGCGAGAGGCGCGGCCGCCACGCGACCCGGGCCGACAGCGCCAGTCCGGTGCCGGGTTCCGCGGTCTCGTTCAGCACGAAGTCAAGCCCGCCGATCCGCACCGTCTCGGTGCCTGTGCGACGCCCGGCGTTGCTTTGCGGCACAAAGGCGAGCCCGAAACCGCCCGACCATGCGCTGCGGTTTTCGAGTGCGGCGAGATGGCGCCGCGCCGCCTCCCGCTCGCCCTCGCTCAGCGGACCGGCAAGTGCCCGGGTGAAATGATAGCGCGCCTTGGTGTCGTCGCCGGCGCGGAAATGGGCAAGCGCGAGTTCCAGCCGGACCGGCTGTGCCTCGGGTGCGGCCGTGACCAGCCCCTCCAGCAGCGGGATCGCCGCGCGCGGGCGCCCGGCGCGCATCTCGGCCAGCGCGGCCTCCCAGATCGCGCGGGTGCCGTCCGGCTCTGCCGCCGCCGGACTGGCAGCCAGCATCATCGCCGCCGCCAGAACGGCCGCCAGGAGTCGCCGTGTCATGGGCCTCCGCCCTGGGCAGCTTGGCCGCGCCACCGGCTCAGCGCTTTGCCTGCCAACTGACCGAGGCGCGCTGACGGGTATAGAAGGCGCCCATCAGGCCCAGCGCGACGCAGCCGAGGCCCACCCACAGCGGATAGCTCGCGCTGGTGTGGATCGGCTGGTAGTTGATGAAGGTGTAGCCGCGCGCCTGGTCGATGGCGTGAAACAGCGGGTTCCAGTCGAACAGCGGAAGCAGGTAGGCCGGCAGCAGATTGGCCACGAACATCTTTCCCGAGGCGATCATGTTGGCGCGCATGTAGACCTGCGCGACGATCTGCACGAGGTCGGGCAACCATGGCTTGAGGGCAAGAAACAGCATGCCCACGCCCACGCCCGAGAACCAGGCCGCCAGAACCATGCCCATCGCCCCGGCCGGCCGGTCGATCACCACCGGGTTGACGGCGAGATGATAGACAGCCAGCACCGCAAGCAGCGACAGTACCTGGATGTAGAGCGCCCCCAGTGCCGCGGCGGCTATGGAGACGAGGATGTTCATCGGCGCGTGCTTCATGATCGGCGCGCCCAGCCCGTCG
>SLBI01000111.1 GCA_007126375.1 Paracoccaceae bacterium | reverse complement strand
TTCGGGTTCTCGGCCAGCAGGGCCGCCGCCGACATCACCATGCCCGGCGTGCAGAAGCCGCACTGAAGCCCGTGGTGATCCTGAAACGCCTGCTGGATGGGCGAGAGCGTTCCTTCGGGCCCGGCCATCCCCTCGATCGTCCTGACCTCCGCCCCGTCGAGATCGAGCGCGAAGACGTTGCAGGATTTCACCGCCGCATCGTTCACATGCACGACGCAGGCACCGCATTGGCCGGTGTCGCAGCCTACATGGGTGCCCGTCAGGCCCAGCCCTTCGCGCAGGAACTGAACCAGCAGCGTACGCCCCTCCACCTCGCCCGACACGGCGCGGCCGTTCACGGTCATCGAGACCTTGGTCATTCACGTCCTCCCTGGGTCCTTCCGCACGACTAAAGCACGCAAAGATGCAGGAGGGAACCGGGATTCTGCCTTGGCGCCGGGCAGCCCCCCTCGCAACGGGGAACGTCGGCCTCAGAGGTTGCGATCGAGGAAACGCAGAAGCGCCGCCCATGAGCCGGTGTCCGCCGCAAGGTCATAGTCGGCAGAGCCCCAGACCGTGAAGGAGTGGCGCGCGCCGCCCCAGATCTCCGCCGAATGCGGCACGCCGGCCTCGCGCAGCTCGTCCATCAGAACGGCAAGATCGGCCATGCCCGACACCGGATCGGCAGAGCCGTGCAGCACCATCACCGGCGCGCCGCCGGCATCCGACCAGTCCTGCCCCTCGGGCGTGCCGAGCCCGCCGTGAAAGCTGACGAAGCCGGCCAGATCGGCGCCCATCCGCGCCGCCTCCAGCACCGCGGCGCCGCCGAAGCAGTAGCCGAGGATCACCGCGTTGCCGGTCGCGCCGGGCAGATCCGCGGCCGCATCGATGGCGGCCTGCAGCCGGGCGCGGAACGTCTCCCGGTCCGCATAGAGCGCTCCGGTCTCGCGGCGGTAGTCGTCGATGCCCTCCAGGACCGCGTCGCGACCGAACAGGTCGATGGCGAAGGCAGTATACCCCTCGGCCGCCAGCATCTCGGCGCGGCGCTGCTCGTAGCCGTCCACCCCGTTCCAGTCATGCACGATCAGCAGCGTGCCGCGGGAGGTTTCCAGCGCGGCGTTTCGGGCGACAAGACCCTCGAACACCACGTCCCCGAGGCTGTATTCCACAGGCTCGGTAACGATCTGCGCCGTGGCGGGAAACGCAGCGGCAAGAGCCACCGCCGCGGCGGCGGCAGGACGGATGGAGCGGTGCATGGTCTCTCTCCCGGATAGTTGCGTGACCTGCGACCTAGCGCCACGCCGCCGTCCGGCGAGACCCGATCAGGCCGCCCGCCAGTCGAAAAAGCCGGCCGGCGCCCGGGACAGCAGGCGGCGGCCGATCTCCTCGCCCAGCGCGGCGCCATCGGCGGCCGGGCCGCGCCCCTCCTCGGCGATGGCCTCGGAGCCGTCGGGGCGCAAAATTTCGCCGCGCAGCCAGATCTCGTTCCCCTCCAGCAGCGCCAGACCGGCGATCGGCGTTTCGCAGGACCCGTCCAGCGTGGCCAGCATCGCCCGTTCGGCGGCCAGCCGGAGCCCGGTCTGCGCGTCATGGATCGCGGCCAGCATGTCGGCCGTGATCGTATCGCCCGACCGGCGCTCGATCCCGATGCAGCCCTGCGCCACGGCCGGCAGCATCTCCTCGGGCGTGATCGGGCCGCGGGCGACATGCCCCATGCCCAGCCGGTTCAGCCCGGCCATGGCAAGGAAGGTGCAGTCGGCCACCCCCTCCTGAAGCTTGCGCAGCCGGGTCTGCACGTTGCCGCGGAACTCCACCACTTCGAGATCGGGACGTCGGTTGAGCAGTTGCGCGCGCCGCCGCAGGCTGGAAGTGCCGACACGTTGGCCGGGCTGCAGGTCTACCAGCCGCTCCACCCCGTGCGACACGAAGGCATCGCGGACATCCTCGCGCGGCAGGTAGGTGTCCAGCACCAGCCCTTCCGGCTGCTCCGTCGGCATGTCCTTCATGGAATGCACGGCGATGTCGATCTCCTCGGCCAGCATCGCCTCCTCGATCTCGCGCGTGAACAGGCCCTTGCCACCGATCTCCTTCAGCGGGCGGTCCTGGATGGCATCGCCGGTGACCTTGATCACCACGATGCTGAAGGCGGTGTCGGGCAGGTCATGCGCCGCCATCAGCCGGTCGCGCGTCTCGTGGGCCTGCGCGAGTGCCAGCGGCGAGCCGCGGGTGCCGATACGAAGCGGACGGTCGGGGTTGGGCAGGGCGCGTGTCATGGGCGATGAATGGCCGCGCCCTGCAGGCCTGTCAACCTGTCCAGCGCGCTTGACATCGACGGGGACGCAGGGGACGAACAGGCATCACGAAGGAGGGCGAGATGGCCGAGTCCAGCATGGCCGCGACGGCCGGAGCGAAGACCCCTGTCAGGTCGGACAAGACCCTGTTGCGCGCGCTGGCGGGCGAGCGGGTGGATCCGCCGCCGGCGTGGCTGATGCGCCAGGCCGGGCGTTACCTGCCGGAATACCGCGCCACGCGGGCGCAGGCGGGGGATTTCCTGTCGCTGTGCTACAATCCCGACCTGGCCGCCGAGGTGACACTGCAGCCGATCCGCCGCTTCGGGTTCGATGCGGCGATCCTGTTTGCCGACATCCTGCTGCTGCCGCAGGCGCTGGGGGCAGATCTGTGGTTCGTCACCGGCGAAGGGCCGCGCCTTTCCCCCCTCACCGATGCGGCCGGTGTCGCGGCGTTGAAACCGACCGGGGCGATCCACGAAACGCTGAACCCGATCTACGAAACCGTGCGGATCCTGCGCCGGGAACTGCCGGAGGAAACCACGCTGATCGGTTTCGCCGGCGCGCCCTGGACGGTCGCGACCTACATGATCGCCGGGCGCGGCACCCCGGATCAGGGCCCGGCGCATGCGCTGCGCACGGGCGATCCCGCCGCCTTCGATGCGCTGATGGCGCAGCTGACGGAAGCCACCATCGAATATCTGTCGGCGCAGATCGAGGCCGGTGCCGAGGTGGTGAAGATCTTCGACAGCTGGGCGGGCTCGCTGAAGGACACGGCGTTCCAGCGCTATGCGCTCGAGCCTGCACGAGCCATCACTGCGGCGCTGAAGGCACGGCATCCGGGCATCCCCGTCATCGGCTTCCCGCGCGAGGCCGGCCAGGGCTACGTCGGGTTTGCCCGGGCCACGGGCGTCGATTGCGTGGCACTCGACAATTCCGTCAGCGCCGACTGGGCGGCGCGCGAGGTGCAGACCGACGGCTGCGTGCAGGGCAACCTTGACCCGCGGCACATGGTCACGGGCGGGCCCGCGCTGACAGCCGAGGCCAGGCGCATCGTGCGGGCCTTTGCGGGCGGACCGCATATCTTCAACCTCGGGCATGGCATTACGCCGGATGCGGACCCCGAGAACGTCCACCGTCTGCTGGAGGCGATCCGCGGCTGATCGGCGGCCGGCTTGGCGCCGCCCCCGCAGCCGTGGCATGCTGGCTCCACATGGGCAGGAAAGGGCGAGAGACAGGGATGCGCAGGATCGGAGCCGGGCTTGCAGGGCTGGGGATGATGGCCGGGGCAGGCTGCATGCCGCAGCAGGCCGAGGTGTCGGGCCGCGCACTCTTTGCCGAGAACTGCGCGGTTTGCCATGGTGAAACCGGTCGCGGTGACGGGCCGGCGGCCGCGGGGCTGACCCCGCCACCCAATGATCTGACGTTGCTGGCGGCGGGCAACCAAGGGGTGTTTCCTCTGGTGGCGGTGATGAGCCAGATCGACGGTTACACCCGCACGAGCCCCGACGAGGCGATGCCGGATTTCGGCGCATTGCTCGATGGTCCGCTGGTGCCCGTCGATACCGGCGACGGGGTGTTCACGCCCACCCCGGCACCGCTCTACGCCCTGGCCGAACACCTGCGCAGCCTGCAGCGCTGATCCTGGCCGCGCCTCCCCCGTGGAGTGGCCGGCGCAAGGGCTGGCGTCAGCCGATCACCCGGCGCAGCAGGTCCAGCCAGTTGCCCCAGCAGATCCGAGCGATCAGAGCCTCGCCCCAGCCGGCCATGCGCATCGCTGCAATCAGGGCCGGCAGCCCCGCGGCCGAGCCGATGCCCCGCGGCATCACCGCCCCGTCGAAATCCGAGCCCAGCGCCACACCGCCCTCGCCCAGCCGGGCGAGCAGGTGATCGAGGTGCCGGATCACGGTTTCCAGCGGCGTGTCGGAGTTGCGCGCACCGTCCGCCCGCAGGAACTGCACGGCAAGATTGAGCCCGACCAGCCCCTGGCGCTCGGAGATCGCGTCAAGCTGCCGGTCGGTGAGGTTGCGGCTGGCCGGGCACAGCGCATGCACGCCGGAATGGCTGGCCACCAGCGGGCCGTGGGAGTGCTGCGCCACCTCCCAGAATCCCTTCTGATTCATGTGGCTGAGGTCGATCACCAGGCCCAGCGCCTCGGCCTCGCGCACGAGGCGGCGTCCGGCCTCGGTCAGCCCGGGCCCGGTGTCGGGCGAGGCGGGAAATCGGAACGGTACGCCATGGCCGAAGATGTTGTCACGCGACCAGACCGGCCCGATGGACCGCAACCCGGCGGCATGCAGCAGATGCAGTTCGTCCAGATCCGGGCCGATCCCCTCGGCCCCTTCCAGATGCATCACCGCGGCGATCCGGCCGGCGGCGCGGGCCGCCTCTACCGCATCGACGCTGGTGCAGAGGGCGAAGTCATCTGCCTGCGTCCGCGCCATCCGCAACAGCGTCGCCGCCATCTGCAGCGTGATGTCACGGGCACGATCGGTCCCCAGCGGGCGGAACACCGGCGCAGGGTCGTCAGGATCGGGGTCGGCCGCCTGCGGCCCGCGCACCCAGATCGCGAACAGCCCGCCGGCGAACCCGCCGGTGCGGCATTTCGCGAGGTCCAGATGCCCGCTCAACCCGGTGAAGAACCCCGCGCCGGCCCTGTCCTGCGCCTGCCACAACTGCAGCAGGACATCGTTGTGGCCGTCGAATACCGGGACCGGTCCGGTCATTGACCGTCCTCATGCGAACTGCATGGGGCAACGCCTAGCAGCACGGCCGGCCGGGGAACAGGGGGCGGACTAACGGGCGCAATCGCGGCAGAAGGGGGTGAAGGGCAGAAGGTCCAGCCGTTCGGCGCTGATCTCGGTTCCGCAGCGGGTGCAGAACCCGTATTCGCCTTCGGCGATGCGACCGAGTGCGGCGTCGATCTGCGCCACCTCGGTCCGGGCCGAAAGGCCCATCCGCTCCAGCACCTCGTCGTTTTCCTGTTCGATCGCCTGATCTTCCCAGTCGGGCGTGCTGTGCGAGGCAAGCTCGGCCTCGACCTGCTGCATGCGCTGGATCAATTCTTCACGGCGGGCCTGGAGTTGAGTCTTGCGGTCCTCGGTCGTGGTCATGCTGCACCTCCTCTGGGCGCATCGACCCTGCCCGCGCGACTCGGCGGCGACATTGATTGAGGTCAAACGCATGCAACTTCCGCGACGGCGCGAGGCGGGACGGTTGCGGTTGATTTGTCCTGACAAGTTGGGCAGTCTCGGCCATCTGGCACACATGGCTGGCGGAGGCGCGGGATGGCGGAGGCGAACGAACGGGTGCTGATCGTCGGCGCAGGGCCGGTCGGGCTGGTCGCGGCCAATTCACTGGCAGATGCCGGCGTTCCGGTGACCGTCATCGAGGCGAGCCCGGAACTTCCCAGGGACCTGCGCGCCTCCACCTTCCATCCGCCGACGCTCGACATGCTCGCCCGCTTCGGCGTCACCGGCGACCTGATCGCCCGCGGCCTCGTCTGTCCGACATGGCAGTTCCGCGACCGCGCGACGGGCGTGGTCGCCACCTTCGACCTCGGCCTGCTGGCGGGAGAGACCGACCACCCCTACCGGCTGCAGTGCGAGCAATGGAAGCTGACCGAAACGCTGCGCGCAAGGCTCGAGGGGCGGGCCGAGGTGATCTACGGCGCCGAGGCCGACGGCTTCACCCAGGATGGGGACGGCGTGACCCTGCACCTCGGCGGGCCTGAGCCGCGCAGTCTGCGCGGCCGCTGGCTGATCGGCGCGGACGGGGCGCGCAGCGTGATCCGGCGCGAGACCGGCATCGCCTTCGAGGGCATGACGATCCCCGAGATCTTCCTCACCATGTCCACCCCGCATCGCTTCGAGGAGACGATCCCGGACCTCGCGCCGATCGCCTACATCTCGGACCCCGACGAATGGCTGGTGCTGCTCAGCACCCCGACGCTGTGGCGGGTGCTGCTGCCAACCGACCCGGGGTTGAGCGAGGAGGAGATGAAGGCGCCCGAGCGGATCGAGGCGCGGCTGCAGGCGGTCTGCCCCAAGCCGGGGCCCTACCCCGTTACCCATGCCACCGCCTACCGCGTGCATGAGCGGGTGGCCCAAAGTTATGTGCATGGCCGGGTGCTGCTGGCGGGCGATGCGGCGCATCTGAACAACCCGCTGGGCGGCATGGGCATGAACGGCGGAATCCACGATGCCTTCAACCTGGCCGAGAAGCTGACGGCGGTTTGGAACGGGGCGGACGCCAGCCTGATGCAGGACTACGGGGCGGAGCGTCGCCGCGTGGCGCTGGAGGCGGTCCAGGCGCAGACGATGCGCAACCGCCGGATGCTGAACGAACGCGACCCGGCCGCCCGCGCCGCCTTTCACGACGAACTGCGCCGCACCGTGGCGGACCCGGCCACCCACAAGGCCTTCCTGATGCGGTCCTCGATGATCCAGTCGCTGCGCGATCTGGCCGCCGCAGCCTGAACCCGGGAGAGACAGATGGTGGACAGCCTCGGCTATCGCGCGAAATTCGGGGTCATCGCCCCCTCGACCAACACCTCCGTCCAGCCCGAATTCGACGCGATGCGCCCGGTAGGCGTGACCAACCATTTCTCGCGCATCGTCATCCCCGACAACAAGGTCGCCAGCGACGACGACTTCAACCGTCTGATGGACGATATCCGCGCCACCATGATGGATTCGGTCGATGCGGTGATGACCTGCTCACCCGATTACCTCGTCATGGGCATGTCGGCCGAGACCTTCTGGGACGGCCTCGACGGCTCGATCCAGTTGCAGAAGAAGATCGAGGCGCGCGCCGGCGTGAAGGTGGCGATGGGCTCGGACGCCTGCCAGGCGGCGCTGCGCTGCTATGGCGACATCCGGCGGATCGCCGTCATCACCCCGTACATGCCGGTGGGCGACGAACAGGTGCGGCGCTTCTTCACCGACTGCGGATTCGAGGTGACGGGCATCAAGGGGCTGAAATGCGCCAGCCCCATGCTGATCGCCCATACCAGCGAACGCACGCTGCGCGACTGCATCGTGGAACTGGACGACCCCGGGGTCGAGGCCATCGTGCAGGTCGGCACCAACCTCGCGATGGCGCGGCTGGCCGGCATTGCCGAGTTCTGGATCGACAAGCCGGTGATCGCGATCAATACGGCGACCTATTGGTATGCGCTGCGCCAGTTCGGCATCCCCGACAAGGTGCAGGGGTTCGGGTCGCTGCTGGCGGAACACTGATGGCGCCACGCTGGTCCTTTCCATCCTTGGACGGGCGGGTGGTGCTGATCACCGGCGCCAGCCGCGGCCTGGGCCGCGAGATGGCGCTTGAACTGGCCGGCCACGGTGCCCGGTTGGCGATCACCGGCCGCACCGCCGGCCGGGCGCTGGAGGCGACGGCGGCGGAG
>SLBI01000021.1 GCA_007126375.1 Paracoccaceae bacterium | reverse complement strand
TCGTTGTAGGCCGGCCAGTTCCTGGTCTTGTACGCGGGGGGGATGGGTCTGCTCATGCACCCCAGCTACCACACTGGATTCACGAGATGAATCCCTCACCAGATTTGTGCAACAGAGCCCCGGCAGAGGGACTGTCGGGCCTAGGCCATTGGCCGAAGGCCGCGGGCCGCGCTATCCGGTTTCGGTTCCGGCGCCGGCGGCAGTCTCCGGGCTTCCGGGCCGAGCACGGCCATGAACTGCTGGAAGCGGTTTCCCTGGATCAGGATGTGCGCCTTCAACTCGCGTTCGGCCCGTTCCGGGTCGCCGGCAATGATCGCATCGATGATCCGCTCGTGTTCCGCGGAGGAGCCGTCGACGCGCCCGGGCACCCGCAACTGCATCCGGCGGAACGGCCGCAGCCGGTTGTGCAGGGCCTTTGCCTGTCGTGCGAGGAAGGCATTCTGGCTCGAC
This sequence comes from Paracoccaceae bacterium, assembly GCA_007126375.1. Classification (GTDB taxonomy): domain Bacteria; phylum Pseudomonadota; class Alphaproteobacteria; order Rhodobacterales; family Rhodobacteraceae; genus Rhodobaculum. The sequence continues at coordinate 7,267 of SLBI01000021.1, read as the reverse complement.
GCATAGATCTCGTTATGGAAGCGTTCGTTGGCGTAGTAATAGGCATCCGGATCGCCCGTGGCGTGGGCACGCTCGCAGGCGTGATGGACCATCAGCAGTGCGGTTTGGCGCTCGGGTGTGATCCGTCGCGCCGCGAGGCGCCCGCACATCCCCTCGAGCTCGGCCATCACCTCGAACATCTCGATCAGAGCGGCCGGGTCCATCGCGGTGACGAAGGCACCGCGATTCGGGCGCATCTCGACCAGGTCGGTGGCGGCAAGCTGCAGCAGCGCTTCGCGCACCGGCGTCCGCGACACCCCGTACTGCTGGGCGAGCCGCGCCTCGTCCAGCCGTTCTCCGCAGCCGTAGACACCTTCGACGATCGCGTTTTCCAGCGCGTCCCGCAGCTGCACGGCGCGACTCTTGCGTGGTGGCGGGTCATCTTGCATACGACACCTCCCGGTTGGCATACAATATTGACATCCGGGGGCTGCGTTGCCAATCCTGTGCGTGCGGCCCCGGGGAGGGGCGCCGCGCGAAACCGGGACCCATGGGCGGCGTTCAGCGCCCCGCCTCGGCCCCGAACAGGGAGGGGAGACGACCATGCAGATCCGGACACTCATCGCCGCCGGTGCGGCTGCGGCCCTGCTGCTGCCGGCCTCCGGCGCGACGGCCGAGGAGTTCTACGCCGGCAAGACCCTGACGCTGGTGGTCCCGTTCGATCCCGGCGGATCGACGGACACGAACTGGCGCGTGATCGCGCCATTCCTGTCGCAGCATATCCCCGGCAATCCCGAGGTGATCATCCAGAACATGGCCGGCGGCGGCGGCAACACCGGGGCCAATTTCGTCTACGAGCGGGCGCGCCCGGACGGGCTGACCATCCTCGCCGGTCCGTGGAATTCGGTCGGGGCGCTCACCGGTGCCGAAGGCATGCGGTTCGACTATCGCAACATGCCGTTTCTGGGCGGCTTTCCCGACGTGCTGATGACCTATGCCCGGCGCGACGTGGTCGCGGGAGGCATGGACGATCCCGCCCAGATCGTCGACGCCGGCCGCTTCATCTTCGGCGGGCTGCGGCCGGATTCGACGATCGATCTGACCAGCCGGCTGTCCATGGACCTGCTCGGCCTCGATTACGCCTATGTGACCGGCTATACCGGCGCGGCGCAGCGCACCGCGGCGATCCTGTCCGGCGAGGTCCAGGCCAGCGGCCTCGGCTATGTCGGGTTCAAGAGCAGCGTGGAGCCGGCCGGCGAGGGCGCGCTGATCGGCCTCTACTACCACAGCCTCGAGCCGATGGCGTCCATCGACGACATGATGGATTTCCCGAGCTTCTACGAGCAGGTCCGGGGCGAGCCGCCCTCGGGCGAGGAGTGGGAGCTGCTGCGGGTGGCCTATCTCGCGACCGGTGTGTTCCTGCAGTCGATGTGGGCGCCCCCGGGGACCGACGAGGAGGCGCTGGAGGCGCTGCGGCGCGGCTATGCGTCGATGATCGAGGACCCCGCGCTGCAGGCCGAGGCGGAGCGCATCATCGGCACCCGCATCGACTTCGTCACCACCGAGCAGGGCGAGCAGACGGTGCAGGATCTTCTGGTCGACACCAGCGCCGAGACGGTGGAGCGGCTGCAGGCCTACATCGCCGCAGGGGGATGATCCGCCCGGGCCGGGTGCGCGCTTCGCACGCGCCGGCACCCGGCCGCGGCAGTCGGCCCCCGCAGTCTGTGGCACGGCAGTCCGCGGCACGGCCGGCAAATCCGGTCGGCGCAACGTGACCGGAGTCGCCTGATGCTCGACGCGTTCCTGCAGGGGTTCGTGCTGGTGTTCCAGTGGCCGACGCTCGGCTTCCTGTTGCTGGGCGTCGCCATCGGCATCTGGCTGGGCGCGATGCCCGGGTTGGGCAGCATCACCGGCCTCGTTCTGCTGATGCCCTTCACCTACGGGATGGAGCCGGTCGCGGCGCTGGCCCTGCTGCTGGGCCTGTTCGCCGTCACCACGACCAGCGACACGATCTCGTCGGTGATGCTGGGAGTACCCGGCACCGCGGCGTCGCAGGCGGTGATCGTCGACGGCTATCCGATGGCCAAGAAGGGCGAGGCGGCCCGCGCCTTCGGCGCATCGTTCAGCGTTTCGGCCATCGGCGGGGTGTTCGGCGCGCTGGTCCTGGCACTGTCGCTGCCGATCATCAAGCCGCTGATCCTGTCCTTCGGCTCGCCGGAAATCTTCATGCTCGGGGTGCTCGGCCTGACCCTCGTCGGGTCGCTGGCGGGGGCGTCGCTGGCCAGGGGGCTGGCCGTGGCGGCGCTGGGGCTGCTGATCGGCACCGTGGGCTATGCGCCGACGGTGTCGGTGCCGCGGTTCCACTTCGATCAGGTTTATCTGCTGGACGGACTGCCGCTGATTCCCGTGGTGCTGGGGCTGTTCGCACTGCCCGAACTGCTGGACCTCGCCGCCCGCAACACCAGCATCGCCCGTGTCCCGGGCGACCAGGCGCGCGGCGGGGGGATCCTCGCCGGCATGCGCGACACGATGCGCAACTGGTTCCTGGCGCTGCGCTGCTCGGCGATCGGGACCTATGTGGGAATGCTGCCCGGCCTGGGCGGATCCATCGTGGACTGGGTCGCCTATGCCCACACCGTGCAGTCGTCGCGCGACAAGTCACAGTTCGGCAAGGGCGACGTGCGCGGGGTCATCGGCCCGGATGCGGCCAACAACGCGAGCCTCGGCGGATCGCTGATCCCCGCCCTGGCCTTCGGGATCCCCGGCAGCCTCGGCGCGGCGATCCTGCTGGGGGCGCTGGTGCTGCAGGGCGTGCGGCCGGGTCCGGAGATGCTCGCCGGCAACCTCCACATCACCTTTTCCATGGTCTGGTCGATCATCGTGGCGAATGTCATCGCCTCGATGGTTCTGCTCATCTGGGCCCGGCAGGTCGCCAAGGTGGCGTTTCTGCCGGGGCATCTGGTGGTTCCCGGCGTGGTGCTGTTCGTCCTGATGGGCTCCTGGCTCAGCAGTGTCAGCCTGGGCGACTGGATCACCTGCATCGCCTTCGGCGTGCTGGGCTATCTGATGAAGCGGGGCGGCTGGCCGCGGCCGCCGCTGGTGCTGGCGCTGGTGCTGGGGGCGATCATGGAGCGGTCGTTCATCCTGAGCGTGCGCGTGCATGGCGGGTATGGCTGGCTGGAACGCCCGGTGGTGCTGATCATCCTCGCCCTCGTCCTCACCACCCTCGTGGCCACCGCAATCGGCTTTCGCCGGGTGCGGCGCCAGCCGGTGCCGGTGATGCGCGAGGGCGAGGGCATGCAGGGCGACGCGCGCATCTCGCTGGCCATGTCCCTGGCGCTGTTCGGCGCCTTCATCTGGGCGGCGGTCACGTCGTTGCAGTGGTCGGCCGCGGTCGGCAACTTTCCGCTGGGCATCGGCGTCGTCGGTGCGGTCTTCGCCGGGGCGACGGTGGTCGCCGGCACGAGGGACCTGATCCGCACGCCGAGGGTCGGCTGGCGCGCATGGGCAGAGGTGCAGATGCTCGGCCCGGCGGCGGTCTTCTTCGGCTATCTCGGGGCGTTGGTCTTGCTGGCGTTGCTGGTGGGACAGAAGATCGCGCTGCCGGTGTTCATCGCGCTCTACCTCAAGCGCTGGGGCGGCTACCGCTGGCGTGTCGCGGCTGCGGGCGCGGCGCTGGGCTGGCTGGTGCTGGTCGGCTTCTACGACCGCCTGATCCGCATCTTCTTCATGCAACCCGTCCTCGAGGAGCAGATCCGCAGCCTGCTGCCGGGCTGGGTTCCGATCTGGCTGGTGATCTGATCCGCAACCGGGCCGCGATTGACTTCCGGCCATGTTCCATACAATCTTGCCGCCAATGCATGCAACGGTCGCGCCCGCCGATGGCGCGCGACGATGGCAGGGAGATACCCCCATGCTCGACACCGAAAAGGCGCCGTCCACCCGCGAGGATCTCGTCGTGTTCGATCCGACCGGCTATCCGCCCAAGGTGACGGCCAAGACCGCGGCGCCGCGCCCGGGATCGCTCGCCGGGCGGGAGGTGTTCCTCGTCGACAGCCGCTTCGACGATTCGGTGGAGCTGCTGAAACAGGTGCAGGCGTGGTTCGGGCGCCAGATGCCCGAGGTGACCGTCCACCTGGTGCAGCTCGCCGGGTACTACGGCGACGACGATCCCCAGCTGTGGGATCGGATCCGCGAGGCCAGGGGTCTGGCGATCATCGGGGTGGGCCATTGCAGCACCTGCTCGCCGGCGGTCTCGACCCATGCGGTGACGCTGGAGACCCGCTACGGCGTGCCCACCGTGGCCATCCACACCGAGAAGTTCGACCGGGTGGCGCGGTCGGTGGTCCGCATGGCCGGCCTGCCCAACGCGCCCCTCGTGTTCGTGCCGCAACCGGTCATGGGCCGCACCGCCGAGGAACTGCGCGCCTATGTCGAGGGGGACGATCCGATCACGGGGCGTCCGGTCATGCAGGAGGTGGTCGAGGCGCTGACCCAGGGGGTCGAGGCCGCGCCCGCCGCCCGCTTCGACCGGACCACGCCGCGCATCGTCGATCACAGCGGCGACGAGGCGGCGCTGCACGAGCTGTTCCTGCGGAACAACTGGACCGACAAGCTGCCCATCGTCCTGCCGACCCGCCAGAGGGTGGAGGAGATGCTGGCCCACACCTCGCGCAAGCCCGACGAGGTGGTCGGCCGGATGCAGCCGACCCGCAACCGCGGGCTGTGGGAGTACACGGTGGAGAAGGTCGCGGTGAACGCGGTGATGTCAGGGGCGCGGCCGGAATACTTCCCCGTGATCCTGGCGCTGGCGGCCTCGGGCGTGTCGGCGCGCGGCTCCACCTCCAGTTCGGGCTCGGCCATGGTGGTGGTGAACGGCCCCGTCCGGCACGACATCGGCATGAACTGCGGCATCGGCGCGATGGGCCCCTACAACCACGCCAACGCCACCATCGGCCGCGCCTATGGCCTGCTGTCGCAGAACCTGCAGGGCGGTTCCGTCCCCGGCGAGACCTTCATGGGCTCGCTCGGAAACGCCTATACCTACAACAGCATCACCTTCGCCGAGAACGAGGAACGCAGCCCCTGGGAGCCGCTGCATGTCCAGCTGGGCCACGCCCCGACGGACAGCACCGTCAGCGTGTTCTTCGGCTGCCGCTCGACCACCTTCAGCCTCGGCCTGCGCGAGCGCTACTGGCGCGAGCATGTGCGCGACATGCTGCTGGGGACGGACGCGATCACCGGCCCGGTGCTGCTGCTCGATCCGATCACGGCGCGGCAGTTCGTCGAGCGCGGCGGCTTCGACACCAAGGCGAAGCTGATCGACTGGCTGCACGACACGGCCCGGATGCCGGCGGGCCGCTTCTGGGACCTGCAGCTGGTGCAGAACTACGTCTATCCGCATGCGACCTTCGGCACCGAACCGCTGGCAACCAAGCTGAAGGCCGCCGAGGACGAGGAAATCCCGTTCTTCCTGAAGGAGCGGGTGCATGTCGTGGTCGTTGGGGGCGAATCCAACGGCTACTGGCAGATGATGGGCGCCCGCCTGATGGCCACCGTCTCGGTCGATGACTGGCGCTGACGGGGCCGACCACGATGTGGTCGTGATCGGGGCAGGCGTGGCCGGGCTCGTGGCCGGCCAGACGGCCGCGCTCCTGGGCCTCGACGTGCTGGTCATCGACCGGCTGGGCGCCGGCGGACAGGTGATCAACGTCGAGGGCATCGCCAATTTCCCCGGGTTTCCGGAGGGGATTTCGGGGATCGAACTGGGTCCGGCGCTGCAGGAACAGGCCGAACAGGCCGGCGCCGCCTTCATGCTGGACGAGGTGCAGGGCCTGTCCCGCGACGGAACGCTGTGGGAGGTGCGCTGCGCCGGAACCACGCTGCGGGCGCGGGCGGTGATCCTTGCCACCGGCTCGCGGCTGCGTGCGCTCGAGGTGCCCGGCGAAGCCGAATTCGTCGGGCGCGGCGTCTCGCACTGCGCCTCCTGCGACGGGCCCTTCTTTCGGGGCGAGCATGTGGTGGTCGCGGGGGGCGGCGACTCCGCGCTGCAGGAGGCGCTGGCGCTGGCGCCCCTCGTCGCTTCGGTCAGCGTCGTGCACAGCGGACCCGAACCGACGGCGCAGGCAGCGCTTCTGGCGCGCGTGCGGGAGACATCGAACATCGGCTTCGTGCCGCATGCGCAGGTCACCGCCGTCGAGGGCAACAGCGCGCTGCGCCGGGTCCATCTGCGCAAGGCAGACGGTGCCGACGAGATCGCCGAGGCAGCCGGGCTGTTTCCCTTCGTGGGCCTGATGCCCAACGCGGACCTGGCCCGAGACCATGTGACCCCGGATGACGCGGGCCGCGTGCCGGTCGATGTCGCCATGCGCACTCCCTGCGCCGGGCTCTACGCGGCGGGCGATGTGCGCTCCGGCTCGGTCTGCTGGCTGGCCGCCGCCGCAGGCGACGGTGCCACCGCAGCGATCTCCGCCCATCGCGACCTGACCGCACGCGCTGAAGCCGGCTGATCGGCCCTCTCCCCCCGGTCTGGCCAGCTCTGCTGATGTGACGTCCCCCCGAGGGCATCAATGTGCCAAGGTTGGTCTGCGAGGATCCAAAAGGGGGAGCGGTCGTGTCGGAGATTATCCCGGTCGGGCTGGACCTGGCGAAGAATGTGTTTCAGGCGCATGGCGCTGACGCCTCAGGGCGCGCAGTTCTGCGCAAGAAGCTGAGGCGAGATCAGGTGCTGGCTTTCTTCAGTCAGTTGCAGCCTTGCGTCGTGGCGCTGGAAGCCTGCGGGGGAGCCCATTTCTGGGGCCGGGGGATCGGGAAGCTGGGCCACGAGGTGCGGCTGATCCCGCCCGCCTACGTGAAGCCGTTCGTCAAGCGCCAGAAGAACGATGCGGCGTATGCGGAGGCGATCTGCGAGGCCGCCCAGCGTCCGACGATGCGGTTCGTTTCCGTGATGAGCGAAGAGACTCAGGGAGCGGCGATGGTCTTCCGCATCCGCGAGTTGCTGATCCGGCAGCGGACGCAAGCGATCAATGCGCTGCGGGGCCACCTGGGCGAGTTCGGCCAGATCGTGCCGCAGGGGGTAGCCAACGCCACGCGGCTGATCGCCATCGTCGAAGATCCGGACAGCGGCTTGCCCGTCGATGCCATCTCCACGCTTCAGGTGTTGATCGCGGCGCTCAGAGTCCGTTTTGAAATTGGTTCAATGGGTGAGCCTCCGGATTAGGACGCTCGCCATTGCGAGTTGTGTCATGGCTTCGGAGACGTCGATGCGGGCCTCGTAGTCGCGCACGAG
>SLBI01000397.1 GCA_007126375.1 Paracoccaceae bacterium | reverse complement strand
GATCACCGCCGTCGGCTCGGTGCGCAGGGTGAAGGTCAGGGTGTCCCCCGCGGCAGCGCTCGCAACGACGCCCCCACTCGAGTCCCTCAAGCCGACGAGCCAATTGCCCTCAAGGATTCCAAACCGGATACTGGCATCGGTTACAGCCGGCGCCGTGTTGCTGCCTCCGAATACGAGAAAATCGAAGGCGGTGATGGCGCCGCCGGCGACTGTCCAGCTATTCTGCGACGGGTTGCCGATGTATTCCCCGAGCCCGAAACCTTCCGTGTTTGTCAGCACCTCGACGCTGCTGGCCGCTCCGGTTGCATTGTCCTCAAGGCCGCGGATGACACCGGTGACGGTTCCGCCGCCGTTCGCCAGGTTCTCGAAGGAGAAATCGAAATCGAGCGTGGCCGCCCCTGCTGCGGGCGCGAGCAATGCCATGGCGGCACCGGCCAATGCAAGCCGCTTGATACTGGAGCGAAACTGTTCGGGTGGCATGAGCATTCTCCCAAAATTCCTTGCAAGATTCAGCGTCACACGATTCTTTCGGGGCTGTCAATCTTCGAGCCCCGCTCGGATTCGCCCTTTCACGATGCCCTCCGGATCGGCCTTTGCACTGGACAATTGCCGGGCCGGCGGCAATAGGCTTGGCGCCGCGGCAGGGCTCCGGGCGCGGCCCGCAGCAGGGGAGAGGGCCGGGTGATCGGGCGCAGCGGGCTGCCGGTGGCGTATCCGGGGATGGCGGTGGGGCTGTTGGGCGGTTCGTTCGATCCGGCCCACGAGGGGCATGCCCACATCACCCGCGAGGCGCTGAAGCGGCTGCGGCTGGACCGGGTTTGGTGGCTGGTCTCGCCCGGCAACCCGCTGAAGGCGCGCGGGCCGGCCCCCTTGTCGGCGCGTATGGCGGCGGCGCGGGCGGTGATGGATCACCCGCGCGTGGTGGTGACGGATATCGAAGCGCGGCTGGGGACCCGCTACACCGCCGCAACACTGGCGGCGCTGCGCGCACGCTGGCCCGGGGTGCGCTTCGTCTGGCTGATGGGCGCGGACAATCTGGCGGGGTTCCACCGCTGGCAGCGCTGGGACGAGATCGCCGCCCGGGTGCCGATCGCGGTCTTTGCCCGGCCGGGGGTGGGTGTGCGGGCACTCTCGGGCAAGGCAGCGCGGCGGCTGGGGCGCTGGCGCTGGCGCGAACCGGCCGGGCTGGCCATGGCGCCGCCGCCCGCCTGGACCTTTCTGCAGGTGCCGCTGCGCGACATCTCCTCGACGCGGCTGCGCGCCACCGGACACTGGCAGCCGGGCGGGGTGCAGGGCGCGGCCGGACCCGCGGACGCCCCCCGGCACCACCGAATCCGGCCCGCGGGCGGAACGCCCTTGAGCGCCGCGCAGGTCAGCGTGCCGGCGCGGCGTCGGTGATGAGGTTGATGTCGCCCGCGTCGGCCAGACGGCGGATCACGGCAACGATCTCGGACATCGCCGCCTCGCCGTCGCGCGCCGAAACGGGCGGCGCCTCGGCCAGTTCGGCCCGGAGCCCCTCGGCCATGCGCTGGGTGACATTGGCGAGCAGGAATTCGGCCGCCGCGGCCTCGCCTTCGCCCGCGGCCGGAGCGGCGCCCAGCGCCTTGAGGACCACCGCCTGATCCACGCCGCGCAGCACCTTGGGAACGTCGCGCGTCTCCACCCGGCCGGGGATGTTGGCGAAGGTGAAGATCGCCTTGCGCACTTCCTCGGCGAAATCGGGATCGGTTTCCTGCAAGCCGGTGAGAACGCTTTCGCGCGTCGCCGCCGGCGAAGAGTTGAGAATCGCCCCGACCCGCTCCACCGGGCCGGTCTCGAAGGCGCGGGGCGGCTGGGCATCGAGTTGTTGCAGCAGCGCCAGACCGATGCGGCGCACGGTATCGGGCGCCACCCGTGCCGTGCGCGACATGGCATGCGCGAGGCGGCGCGCGCGATCGCCCGGCAGTTTCTCCAGCAGTTCTGCTGCACGGTCCACCCGCAGCTTGGACAGCATCACCGCCCCGATCTCGAGGCTTTCCTGCTCCAGCACCGGCAGAAGCTGCTCGCTCTCCAGCAGCGCCAGCCGTTCCCACGGGTCGAGGCCGCCGCTGACCCCGAGCAGGCGACGCAGCCGGTTCGCTGCAGAGGCGCTGATCTGACCGTCGAGCATCGTCAGCGCGCCGGGCAGGCCGCCAGGAAAGGCAAGCCCAACCGCCTCGAGTTCGGCGACGAACTCCTCCACCACGGCCTCCAGCGTGGCGCGATCGACCCGCCGCATGCCGCCGATCGCCTCTGTCAGCTCCGCCTGCACATGCTCGGGCAAGGTGGCGAGCGGCAGACGAACGCCCTCCCCCAGCAGAAGCCGCACGATGATCGCCGCCTTCTGCCGGCCGGGCAGCGTGACGCGCCGGGTCGGAGAATCGAGGATTTCCGCCCGCTCCACCCCAGGGGAAAGATCGGCCGGATCGAAGGAAGCGGGCATCGGTCGGACCCTTCGCCAGAGCTGCCGGCCGACGTTCGTCGCTGCGGGTAAAGGGCAGCTTAAACGCGGGCGTGCCGGTGCATCCGCAGAAAGAAAAACGGCGCCGCCCGGGGCGACGCCGCAAGCGCCGGCGCGCCGCGGCGCGCCCGGCCCGGCACGGTCAGCGGATCAGCTGCTGACCGGGGCGATGCAGGTCTGGCTGGCTTCGTCCCATGTCTGGCCCTGCTGGCACTGCGAGGCAGACTGCTGGGTCTTTTCCCAGCTGCACATGGCGGCGGCCATGCCGGGGGCGAGTGCCAGCGCAAGCGCTGCAAGGGTCACTTTCATCTTCATGACACGTCTCCCTTGGTTGCGTAACCTATCAGATAGCGTCGTGAGGGTTTTGGCAAGTTCGTTGCGCAGCAATTGCGTTGATCGGCAGATATCTTTCGTGATCGCACGGATTTCAGGCGCCGAACACCCGCGCGAAGATCGTCTCGACATGTCGTGTATGCCGCGCAAGATCGAACAGGGCCGCGAGATCGGGCTCGCGCAGCGCCGCGATCACCTCGGGATCGGCGGCCAGTTCGGCCTGGAAATCGCGCCCCTCTTCCCAGGTCTTCATCGCCGCGCGCTGCACCATGGCATAAGCCGCCTCGCGGCTCACCCCCTTCTGGGTCAGCGCCAGCATCACGGTCTGGGAATGCACAAGACCGCGGAAGCGGTGAAGGTTGGCCTCCATCTGGGCGGGATAGACCACCAGCCGGTCGATGATCCCGGTCAGACGGGTCAGGGCGAAGTCCAGCGTGATCGTTGCATCCGGGCCGATCATCCGTTCCACCGAGGAATGCGAGATGTCGCGTTCGTGCCACAGCGCCACGTTCTCCATCGCCGGCAACGCCATCGAACGGACCATGCGCGCCAACCCGGTCAGGTTCTCGCTCAGCACCGGGTTGCGTTTGTGCGGCATGGCGCTGGAGCCTTTCTGGCCGGGGCTGAAATACTCCTCCGCCTCCAGAACCTCGGTGCGCTGCAGATGGCGGATCTCGGTCGCGAGCCGCTCCACCGACGAGGCGATGACGGCCAGCGTGGCGAAATACATCGCGTGCCGGTCGCGTGGGATCACCTGGGTGGAGATGGGCTCGGGCGTCAGGCCCATCTGGGCGCAGACATGGGCCTCCACGGCCGGATCGATGTTGGCGAAGGTGCCCACGGCACCGGAGATCGCCCCCGTCGCCACCTCGGCCCGCGCCGCCACCAGCCGCGCACGGGCGCGCGCGAATTCGGCATGGGCCTGCGCCAGCTTCAGTCCGAACGTGGTCGGCTCGGCGTGGATGCCGTGGCTGCGGCCAATGCACAGGGTGAACTTGTGCTCATGCGCGCGTCGTTTCAGCGCCGCCAGCAGCCTGTCGAGGGTTGCGAGCAGGAGGTCCGCCGCGCGCACGAGCTGGATGTTCAGGCAGGTATCGAGAACGTCCGAAGAGGTCATGCCCTGATGGACGAAACGCGCCTCCTCCGAGCCCACGATCTCGCCCAGATGGGTGAGGAATGCGATCACGTCATGCTTCGTGACCGCCTCGATCTCGTCGATCCGCGCGACGTCGAATTGCGCATCCCTTGCCTTCCAGACAGCCGCGGCGTTTTCCGGCGGGATGATCCCCAGTTCCGCCATGGCGTCGCCCGCATGCGCCTCGATCTCGAACCAGATGCGAAACCTCGTCTCGGGCGACCATATCGCCACCATCTCGGGGCGTGCGTAGCGGGGGATCATGGGCAGGGCCTTTCGCGGCGGACGTCGACGGCCTGATAGCCGCCGACGCCGGCCCCGGCAAGGTGCGCCCCTGACGCCGGAAAGCGCCCCCTTCACGAGGCGCCGGTCAGCCCACCTTCGCTTCCGGCGCGCTGTCGATCATCTCCACCGCGTAGGTGGCCGCGTCATTGAAAGGCGTCAGGACAAAATCGGCACCCTGCGCCACCAGATCCTTGCCATCCTTCTGATAGTTCACCGCCAACGCCACCTTGCCGCGATAGTTCGCGCTCTTCAGCCCGTGCAGCAGGGCGAGTTGCGGGTCGGCCTCGGTCAGCGCCCCCTTCTCGCGCGGGACGGCGGAGATCACCGCACGCACCTGGCCAAGCGGCAGATGGGAGATGAACTCGGGGTCGGTGGCATCGCCGAAACGGCCATCGAAACCCATCTCACGCCAGTGTTGCAGCGCGTCGGGATCGAAATCGACCCCCAGCACGCGATAGCCGCGCTCACCCAGCCCCTCGCCGATCCGGCAACCGTAGCGGCCGAGACCGATGATGACATAGTCGTAGGGAATCGCGGAACTGGAGGCATCGTCCTCTGCCTCCTCTCGGAAAGCGCGGCCGCGTTCGAACAGCCCGAGATACGGCTCCAGCCAATCATACAGCTTGTGCGACCAGGTGATCATGTAGACCGACAGGGCGATCGTCACGAGGCCGACGAGCGTGACAAGGCCCATCGCGCTGTCGCCGACATGGCCGATGGTGATGCCCATCGCCATGAAGATCAGCGAGAATTCCGAGATCTGGGCCACCGTCAGGCCGGCCAGAAATCCGGTCCGCTTGCGATAGCCCATGTAGCCCATGATCGCCATGACGATCAGCGGGTTGCCGATCAGCACGAAGAGCGACAGCACGATGGCGGGCCCCACCTGATCGCCGAGGGTGGAGAGATTCAGCGACGCGCCCAGGTTGATGAAGAAGAACAGCAGGAGGAAGTCGCGCAAGGACGCAAGCCGCGAACCGATCGCCTCGCGGAACTGAGTCGAGGCCAGCGAGACGCCGGCAAGGAGGCCACCAAGTTCCTTGCCGAAGCCCAGCGCGTCGCCGGCCGCCGCCAGCCCCGCCGCCCAGCCGACGGCAAAGATCACCATCAGTTCGGGCGAGCGCGCGATCAGCCCCAGCAGCGGGTCGGCGGCATAGCGGATGAACAGCATCACCGCCCCCACCATGGCCGCGCCGCCGAGAAAGACACTGAGAATATCCCACGCGCCGCCGGTCTCCTCGCCCAGTCCGACGCCGATGGCCGACAGCGTGACCATGGCAAGCACGACGAAGATGTCCTGCACGATAAGGAAGCCCAGCGCGATCTTGCCGTGCAGCGCGCCGATCTCCTGCTTGTCCGAGAGCAGCTTGACGATGATGATGGTGGAAGAAAACGTGAGTGCCACGGCGACATAGATCGACGTCAGCCAGTCGAGGCCGAGCATGAGGCAGATCAGGAAGCCGAAAAAGGCGGTGAAACCCACCTGCCCCAGACCTGTCGCCACCGCCACTCGGCCAAGGTTCTTCACCAGGCTCACATCGAGCTTCAGCCCGACCAGGAACAGCAGCACCGCAATCGAGACCTGGCTCAGCAACTCGATGAATTCGGTCGAACTGACCAGCCCCAGCGCATCCGGTCCCGCCAGCACCCCGACCGCGATGAAGGCCACGACCAGCGGCTGGCGCGCCAGGAGACCGATGAAGCCGATCGCCGCCGCCAGCAGCACCAGCACCGCGATCTCGTAGAACACCGTGTCGAAGGCGATATCCACCGGCCCTGCTCCCCGTTTACCTGCCCCCTCCCTAGGCGGGCGCCCGGGCTCGTGCAACGCCCCGCCGGCGGGTGAGGGGCGCACCGCAGCGGCACGCCATCCGAAAAAAGGCGGGCGCCACCCTCAGGCAGCGCCCCGAAATCCTGTCTTCGGCGGTGGCCTCAGGCAGCCCGGCTCACGAGCACCTCATCCACCTGCTTCTGCGCGCCGGCCTCGTCGGTGCCGGATACCGCGGCCACTTCGCGGGTCAACCGCTCCAGCGCCGCTTCGTACAGCTGGCGCTCGGAATAGGACTGCTCGCGCTGGTCGTCGTTGCGGTGCAGGTCGCGTACGACCTCTGCGATCGAGAGCAGATCGCCCGAGTTGATCTTCTGTTCGTATTCCTGGGCCCGCCGCGACCACATGGCGCGCTTGACGCGGGCCTTGCCCTTCAGCGTTTCCAGCGCCTTCGTGACGATGTCCGGGGTCGAGAGCGAGCGCATGCCGATCTCACTGGCGCGGTCGGTCGGCACGCGCAGGGTCATCTTGTCCTTCTCGAAGGAGATCACGAAGAGCTCAAGCCGCATTCCAGCGATCTCCTGCTCCTCGATCGATATGATCCTGCCGACCCCATGCGCGGGATAAACCACGAAGTCGTTGGGACGGAACTCAGATTTCTTGGTCTTGGTCATGCGACGGCTTCCTCGACACGGCTTCCCTGCCACCCGCCGGCCAGCGGCAGATCGAAAGGGGCGACCGGAACCGGGCCGCCGCATCGATCGCATGGCGCTGAAAAATCACCCTGCAGGAAGGCAGCCTGCGGATGCGAGTCAGGTCTCGGCTTCATTGGCTTGTCGTATATAGCATGAAGCCGGCCAGAATCCAAGCGTGCCGGCCCCAATCCGCCAAGCGCCGCACCTTCGAACACTAGCCGCCTTCGCCTGGCGCTTCCGAGAAATACTTCTCCAGCTTGCCGGTCTCGCCATCGCGCTCCGCCGCGTCCGGCATGGGATCCTTGCGGGTAATGATGACCGGCCATTGCAGCGAATATTTGCGGTTGAACTCCACCCAGCTATCCATGTCAGGCTCCGTGTCGGGGCGGATAGCATCCGCCGGACATTCGGGCTCGCAGACGCCGCAGTCGATGCACTCGTCGGGGTGGATCACCAGCATGGTCTCGCCTTCGTAAAAACAGTCCACCGGGCAGACCTCGACACAGTCGGTGTACTTGCAGGCGATGCAGTTGTCGGTGACGACATAGGTCATTCGGGCGCTCTCCTTCCTGCGCGCTCCGGGGAAGTAAACCGGGCGGAATGATCAATCAAGCGGCCCGGAGCCGCTTTGCGCAGGCCCCGCGAACCGGGCATCGGGTGGATCGAGATCGGCATAGAGCGCCGCGGCCTCGGCGGCAGGGCCGCGCCGCAGCCCGGGGCCCAGAATGCGCAGCACCCGGACGCGGCCGGCCTGCACGAAGGTGAGCACATCACCCGCGCCCACCGCCGCCGCCGGGCGGTGCACGCGTGTCCCGTTCAGCCGCAACCGGCCCTCCTCGACCGCCGCCCGCGCCAGTGCGCGGCTGCGAAAGAGACGCGCGTGCCAGAGCCACTTGTCGAGGCGCACCGTGGCGCGGGACGCACCGGTGGCCGCGCCGTCGTCGGCCCGCCGGCCGCGTGCGTCAGGTCTTGTCACGCAAGCCCATCAGCGCGCGGGCGAAGGGGTTGTCGGGGTCGATCCGGTCGCCGCGGCCGGGCTTCGCCGGGCTTGCGGCAAACTGGCGCGGCGTTTCGGCGCCGCGCTTGCCCGGGCGCTCG
>SLBI01000113.1 GCA_007126375.1 Paracoccaceae bacterium | reverse complement strand
TGGTGCGGCGGGCCGGCGAGGCCGATGCCGCCGGGGTGCGCCGCCCGGGGGTGATCCTCGCCGCGGCGCCGGCGGCACTGGTCACGGCACCCTGGCCGGCAACGGTGCGCTATGCCGGTCCGCTCCTCGGCGACGCAATCGTGATGGTTCTGGAGCCCGAACCGGGCTACCTGCTTATCGTCGCCGGGTTGGCGATCGGGTATGTTCGCGCTGGCGACGTGGTCGAGGCCGGCGCCGCGCTCGGGTTGCTGACCGGGAGCGACCCGGGCGTCGGAGAATTCGTGGCGGCAGTGCGCGAACCGGGTGTCGGGATGCAGGAGACGCTATATGTCGAGATGCGTCACGGCAACGTTGCAGTGAACCCGACTGAATGGTTCACTGGCGCGCAGGATTGATCCGCCAGGACGGCCGGGGCGCGCGAATTGGCCGGGCGGCAAGCACCGCCATGACCGGGGATCGGGCAGAAGGACGGAAGGCGCGATGAGAAACTACATGCTGGCCGCCGCGGGCGGCATTCTGGCCGGAGTTCTGGCGACGACGCAGATCGCCGGGCCACTGATCGCACAGGAGGCGCAGAACAATCGCTCCGTCTATCAGCAACTCGACCTGTTCGGCGACATCTTCGAGCGTATCCGCGCCTCCTATGTCGAGGAGGTCGATCCCGCCCAGCTGATCGAGGCGGCGATCAACGGCATGCTGACCTCGCTCGATCCCCATTCCGGCTACCTGCCCCCGAAGGATTTTTCCGACATGCGGGTGCAGACACGGGGCGAGTTCGGCGGCCTCGGCATCGAGGTCACGTTGGAGGAAGGGTTCGTCAAGGTGGTCTCGCCGATCGACGGGACTCCGGCCGATGCCGCGGGGATCATGGCCGGCGACTTCATTACCCAGGTGGATGGCGAATCCGTGCTCGGCATGACGCTCGACCAGGCGGTGGAGCGGATGCGCGGGCCGGTGGGATCGGAAATCATCATCACCGTGGTGCGAGAGGGTGTCGCCGAACCGTTCGACGTTTCGATCATCCGTGACACGATCCGGCTGACGGCCGTGCGTGCACGGGTCGAGGGCGATGCCGTGGTGCTGCGTGTCTCCACCTTCAACGACCAGACATTCGGCAACCTGCGCGACGGCCTCAAGACCGCGGTCGAGGAGATCGGCGAGTTGAGCGAGATCTCCGGCGTGGTGCTGGATCTGCGCAACAACCCCGGCGGGCTGCTGACCCAGGCCATCCGCGTCTCGGACGCCTTCCTCGACCAGGGTGAGATCGTCTCCACGCGCGGCCGCAATGCAGAGGCCGGCGAGCGCTTCAACGCAACGGCCGGCGATCTGATCGACGGCAAGCCGATGGTGGTGCTGATCAACGGTGGTTCGGCCTCGGCCTCCGAGATTGTTGCGGGCGCGCTGCAGGACCATCGTCGGGCGATCGTCGTGGGCACCCGCAGCTTCGGCAAGGGGTCGGTGCAGACGGTCATCCCGCTGCGCGGCGACGGTGCGATGCGGTTGACCACCTCGCGCTATTACACCCCGTCGGGCCGGTCGATCCAGGCGCTGGGGGTTTCTCCCGACATCGTCGTCGAGCAGCCGGCGCGTCGTCCGGCCGACGAGGAGGCGAACGGCCCCGCCCGGCCCAGCCGCTCGGAGGCCGACCTGCGCGGCAGCCTCGCCAACGACAGCATGTCCGAGGACGAACAGCGCATGCTGGAGGAGGAGCGTCGCATCGCCGAGGAGACCTCGCGGCTGCGCGAGCAGGATTATCAGCTCGCCTATGCACTGGACATGCTCCGCGGCCTGTCCAAGCTGAACGGCATCCGCTGAGGCGGCGCGCATGGGCCGGAGCCGCAGGGAGGGCGCCGCGGCGCCGGCGCCGTCTTCCGCGGCGCTGGACCGCCTGCCCTGGCGGCCCTGTGTGGGGGTGACGCTGATCAATCCGCGTGGTCTCATCTTCGCCGGCCAGCGGATCGACAGCGAGGTTCCGGCATGGCAGATGCCGCAGGGGGGCGTGGACAGGGGCGAAGCTCCCGAGGCAGCAGCCCTGCGCGAGCTGAAGGAAGAGATCGGGGTCGGCGCCGACCGTGTCGAAATGCTGGATGCGACGCCCGACTGGTTGCGCTACGACCTGCCGCCCGAAATCGTGCCGCGCATCTGGGGCGGGCGGTTCCGCGGACAGAAGCAGCGCTGGTTCCTGATGCGCTACCTCGGCCGGGATGACGAGATCACTCTGGAAACGGAGCATCCCGAGTTCTCGGCGTGGCGGTGGATCGACGCCGAGACGATGCTCGCCGGCATCGTTTCCTTCAAGCGACCGATCTACGACAAGGTCATCGCCCGCTTCCGTCCCTGGCTCGCCTGACGCAGGGCCGCGGCAGGGCGCCGGCTTCAGCCGTTCTCGCCGTCGTCGTCCTGCCGAAACCGCTCGGTCTTGCGCCGCACGAGAACGCCACGAAGGTCGTGCATCGCCAGCAGAAGGCCATCCGCCAGGGAATCGATCTCCTCGGCACTGGCCCGCGCCTGTGCCCAATGCGCCACCGTGTTGAGCTGATCGATCGTGCGGCGCGCATCATCGAATTCGCGCGCCGCGATCTCCGCCCGGCGCGCCGACATCCAGCCACGGATTGCCGCCTCCTCCGCTGCGCTCAGACTGCGGCCCCCCTGGGGGCGGATCTGATCATTGCGGATGTTGGCCACCGCGATCGGTTCCAGCTCCAGCCTGCGCTGGCGGTTTTCGGCGTCGACGCGATACACCGTGGCGCCGGTCTCGCGCACCCGGAAGTAGAACTCCGGCAACTCCGTCATCGTCTCAGCGCAGCCCGGCGCAGAAGCTCCGGATACGCCCGCAGGCTTCGCGCAGCAGGTCGTCGGAGGTGGCGTAGCTGACGCGGAAGGCAGGCGAGAGGCCGAAGGCGGCGCCGAACACCACCGCCACACCCGTCTCTTCCAGCAGCGCGGTGGCGAAGGTCTCGTCGTCGGTGATCCTCGTGCCGCCGGCGCTGGTCCGGCCGATGCAGCCGGTGATGGTGGGATAGACGTAGAACGCACCCTCGGGCACCGGACAGGAGATCCCGTCACAGGCGTTCAGCATCTCCACCACCATGTCGCGCCGGCGTTTGAAGGCCCGGTTGTTCTCGGCGATGAAGTCCTGCGGGCCGGTCAGCGCCTCCACCGCCGCCCATTGCGACACCGAACAGGGGTTGGAGGTCGATTGCGACTGCAGCGTGCCCATCGCCCTGATCAGAGCGGCGGGCCCGGCGGCATAGCCGATCCGCCAGCCGGTCATGCAGTACGCCTTGGAGACGCCATTGACCGTGAGGGTGCGGTCGTAGAGGCCGGGTTCCACCTCGGCGGGCGTGCAGAAGCGGAAATCGTCGTAGACGAGATGCTCGTACATGTCGTCGGTCATCACCCAGACATGAGGATGGCGCGTCAGCACCCCGGTCAGCGCCTTCAGCTCGTCCCAGGTATAGCCGGCGCCAGTAGGGTTCGACGGCGAGTTGAATATCAGCCACTTCGTGCGTGGCGTGATCGCCGCTTCCAGCTGGTCCGGCGTCAGCTTGTAAGCCGTCTGCGAAGAGGCTTCCGCGATCACCGGCGTGCCGCCGGCCAGCAGAACCATGTCGGGATAGCTGACCCAGTATGGCGCCGGGACCACCACCTCGTCGCCCGGATTCAGCGTCGCCATCAGCGCGTTGTAGAGTACCTGCTTGCCGCCGGTGCCGACGGTCACCTGCGCGGGCGTGTAGTCGAGACCGTTGTCGCGCTTGAACTTCGCGCAGATCGCCGCCTTAAGTTCGGGGATGCCGTCGACGGCGGTGTAGCGGGTGTGTCCGGCGTCGATCGCGCGTTTGGCGGCCTCGCGGATGTTCTCGGGCGTGTCGAAATCGGGCTCGCCCGCGCCAAGGCCGATGACGTCGCGGCCCGCCGCCTTCAACTCGCGCGCCTTGTTGGTGACGGCGATGGTGGGCGAAGGTTTCACGCGGGCGAGCGTTTCGGAGAGGAATGCCATGGGAGGGGCTCCGGGCTTTCGGCGACGGGGCGCCGTTTGATCTTCGGCGCCACCCGTCTTAGGGTGCACCGGAAAGCCGTTCAAGGCGCAATCAGGGAGGCCATGCGATGAGCGAGGCCGGAAACGAAGGCTGGGCCGAGTCGGGCTGGTACGATGCAGCGACCGCAACGCTGGGCGACCGGATCGCCGGAGCGCGCGAGGCGGCGGGCCTGAGCCAGGCCGGGTTCGCGCGCAACCTTGGGGTGAAGCTCGCGACCGTGCAGTCCTGGGAAGACGATCGCGCGGAGCCGCGCGCGAACAAGCTCCAGATGCTGGCCGGAATGCTGAACGTTTCGGTCGGCTGGCTCCTGACCGGCACGGGCGACGGCCCCGAGGGCCCGCGCGAAGCACGCTCGCGCGCGGCCGAGGCACGCGCTACCCTCGGCGAACTGCGCCGATTGCGCGAAGACCTCGGTGCCATCTCCCGCCGGATCGGCCGGACCGAGGCGCGGCTTGCGGCGCTGTTCGGAGAGGATGCGTGAGCGAGGCGCACGAGCACCGGCTGAAGCGGCTCCGGATGCGCGCCTGGCGGCGTGGCACCAAGGAGATGGACCTTATCCTCGGCCCCTGGGCAGATGCCTCTCTGCGCACGCTCCCGGCCGAGGCGCTCGATCGTTTCGAGCGGCTTCTGGAAGAAAACGACCAGGAGCTTTACGGCTGGATCTCCGGGCAGCAAGGGAGGCCACCCGGGGACCTGGAAGGCCTGATCGCCGAGATCGGTGCCCATGCCCGCGCCCGGCACTTGCCGTTTTCGCCGCAGGTGGGCGACTGAGAACCTCCCGCTCGGCGGCGCGAATCCCTCCGCAGTTTAACTGAATGTTCGCGATTCGGCCGGATGTTCCCCCGAAGGCGCAACAAGCGGAGGCGAGGAATGAGCCTGCAGGAAAAACTGGTCAGAGTGCCGGAGGAGTTCCTCGCGGGTTACCTTGAGAGTCTGGGTCTGGTGGAACGGCTTCACCGCCTCCTGCTCGACGTGATCAAGGACGAGTTCGAACGGCTCGGCATTCTGGATATCAACGCTGTCCAGGCGCTGCTGCTGTTCAACGTGGCCGAGAACGAGGTGACTGCCGGCGAACTGAAGACGCGCGGTTACTATCAGGGCTCCAACGTCTCCTACAATCTCAAGAAACTGGTCGAGGCCGGGTACATGCACCATCAACGCTGCTCGGCAGACCGGCGGGCGGTGCGGGTGCGGTTGACCGAGAAGGGCCGACACATCCGCAAGACCGTGGAGGAGCTTTTCGCGCGCCATGCCGTGGCGCTGGAAAGCCGCGGCGTCATGGGCCGCGACGGCATGACCGACGTCAACCGCAGCCTGCGCCGTCTGGAACGTTTCTGGACCGATCAGATCCGCTACATATACTGAGCTGCTGTCGCCGCTGCGGCGCCGGCGCGTCGCTGTCGGCTGCGGCGGCTGCAGTGGGCCGCCGGAGGGTGGGGCCCAGGCTACAGCGCCTTGGCACATGCCTCGCCGGTCAGGAACGACAGGCCGTGACGGGCGCAGTCCGGAGCCGGCTCAGCGGGCGCCGAGCATTGGCGGAGAGAGCTCGCGCAACAGCTTGCGCGTCATCGCGGCCTCGAAATCCGTATAGTCCCAGGCACGCTCGACGAAGGCGCCGGGCCCATGGATCACCGCATCGGTGAAATAGGCCGAGAGGGCGCCGACATGGGTCGCGAAATCCCCATGGTCCCAGGGCAGATCCCCCTTCACCGCCAGCGCGTTGATCGTGACACCCCCGAAGGCCGGACGCCGCCGCACCGACTGCGGCGCGGGACCGGCGTTGTTTTCGCCATCACCAGAGATGTCGAGTGTCAGGAGCGGACAGTCCGGCGCGCTGGCGAAGAGCGCTTCGGCAAACAGCATGGCCGCGCCGATGGCGGTCCGCCCGTCCACGGGCGGGCGGGGTGCGGCTGCGATCCGCGCCGACGCCGCGTCCAGCGCCGCGCCGCTGTCGATCAGCGTCCACGGCAGGATCAGCGTCTGCGCCTCCGGCCCGCTCCAAAGGAAAGCCGCCAGTGCAACCGGCGGTGCCGTGGGATCGAGCAGGATTGCCCGCACCTCGGAGGCCAGCAACGCCGCTGACGTGCCCTCGGCCTGCAACCGGTACTCGCCGGCATTGACCGAGGCCGAAACGTCGAGGGCCAGCACGAGACCCTGCCGGCACTCCGCCGCCGCGGCTCCCGTCAGCAACAGCAGCGCGGCGAGCGTTCTCACCAGTGCCCCGAGTTGGGCATGCTCGACCACGGCTCGGCCGGGGGCTGCGCGCCGCCCTTGTTCAGCAACTCGACGGAGATGTTGTCGGGCGAGCGCACGAAGGCCATGCGCCCGTCGCGCGGGGGGCGGTTGATGGTCACGCCATTGTCCATCAGGTGCTGGCAGGTGGCGTAGATGTCGTCCACTTCATAGGCAAGATGGCCGAAATGCCGGCTGTCCGAAGGCAGCCCCTCGTCGCCGTCCCAGTTGTAGGTCAGTTCCACCGGGCACTCCTCCTGTCCCGGCGGCGCGAGGAAGACGAGGGTGAAGCGGCCCTGCTGGTTGTCGCTCCGGCGCGTTTCCTTCAACCCGAGCAGTTCGTAGAATGCGATCGACGTCTCCAGATCCTTCACCCGGACCATCGTGTGCAGGTAGCGTATCGTCATCTTGTGTGCCCTTCCCCTTTTGCCCCAAGATATGGAGGCACCGAATCCCGAAGGAGTCCATCATGCCGCTGACCCCCGAGCAAGAGGCCGAGATCGCCGCCCTGCGCGCCGCCCCCCAGCCCACCCTGCGCGCCGTCAGCCCGGGCATGGAGGCGCATCTGCACCGCGCCATTCCGGTGCTCGACCATGGGCTGGTGCGCGTGGTCGATTACATGGGCGACGACGCCGCCATCGTCCAGGCCGCGCGGGTCAGCTACGGGGCGGGCACGAAGCATGTCTCCAACGACGAGGGGCTGATCCGCTATCTGATGCGGCACTGGCACTCCACCCCCTTCGAGATGTGCGAGATCAAGCTGCATGTGAAGCTGCCGGTCTTCGTCGCCCGGCAATGGATCCGGCACCGGACGGCGAACGTCAACGAATACTCCGCCCGCTACTCGATCCTCGATCGCGAGTTCTACATTCCGGCCCCCGACGCGCTGGCCGCGCAATCCACCGTCAACAACCAGGGGCGGGGGGCCTTGCTGGAAGGCGCGGAGGCCGCCCGCGTGCTGGAGATGCTGAAGGCCGACAGCACCCGCGCCTACGACCATTACGAGGCCATGCTCAGCCAGGACGGCCAGCAGGGGCTTGCGCGGGAACTTGCCCGGATGAACCTGCCGATGAACATCTACACGCAATGGTACTGGAAGACCGACCTGCACAACCTCTTCCACTTCCTCCGCCTGCGTGCCGACGCTCACGCCCAATACGAGATCCGCGTCTATGCCGAGGCCATCGGGAAGGTGGTCGCCGACTGGGTGCCGCTGGCCTGGAGGGCCTTTTGCGATTACCGTATCGGCGGCGTCACCCTGAGCGCCCCGGCACTGGCCTGCCTGAAACGGATGCTGGCAGGCGAGACGGTGACGCAGGAAACCTCGGGCCTGAGCAAGCGTGAGTGGAGTGAGTTTCGGGAGTTTTGGACATGAAACCAGGGAGGGACGCTGTCGGCCATGTTTTTGATCATGATAGCCTGCCGCGGTTTTTTCCGACACATGGGCACCTCGAAAAATTGCCCTGACGTCGCCGCTGGGGTAGCGTGACTGGGGTGTTCCGCGGCTTGGGGGTGGGCAATGGCGCAGATGGGTTTCTTCGATCTTTCAGACCGCTATGCGAG
>SLBI01000285.1 GCA_007126375.1 Paracoccaceae bacterium | reverse complement strand
TACCCCAGAGTGGCCGACCATTGCACCGCCACATGGACGGATTTTGCTGCGCCGTAGACAGGCCTCAGATGCGCTGGTACCGAATACCGCCATCGGCGGCGATCTCCACCCCAAGCCGGCCCAGCACCTGAAGGTGACGCAGATGCGCCAGCGTCTCTGCCAGAGCCAGCCGACAATGAGGGCTGTCCATCGCATGCGCGAATATCCGCATGGCAACCGCGTGGGCGTTGGCCGGGGTCGCGCAGATGGTCTCGATCGAGTCGAGACGCGCCGCATGGTGGTCTTCCAGCACCTGGATCCTGCCATTCAGTCCACGAAAGGGCAGGCCATGCGATGGCAGGACCCGCGTGTCCGCATCGAGCCGTCGCATGCGCCTCAGCCCCGCGAGAAACCTGCCGAGAGGATCTGCCTCAGGCTCGGAGGCGAATAACCCCACGAACGGCGTGATGCCGGGCAGGATCTGGTCGCCGGCGATGAGCAGCCGATCGGCGGCGCAATGGAGGGCCGCGTGGTCCGGAGCGTGGCCGCCTGTGGTGATCACCTCCCAATCGCGCCCGCCGATCCGCAGGATGTCGCCGTCGGTGATGGCGTGGAGCGTTTCAGGCATCGGAGCGAGCAGGGCAAGGGCGCCATGCAGCGTGGCGAAATCGGCCAGCCGTGCCTCGGGCACGCCATGCCGGCGATAGAAGGCCAAGGCCGAGAGGGCGGGCTCGCGCCCGGTCAACCCGCGCAAACTGGCCGAGAGCCATTCGGTCCGTGTCATCAGGAAGGGCGGTTCGCCGTGGCGTCGCCACATCGGGCCGGCGTGGCCGATATGGTCGACATGACCGTGGGTTGCGATGATGCGCCGGATCGTCGGATTGCCCTGCAGATGTGCTTGTACCTGTGCCCAGAGGATCCGCACTTCTTCTGTGTCCGGGCCGCAGTCGATCGCGACCCAGCCGTCACCGTCCTCGAGGAGCCAGACATTCACACTGTGTGGCGCAAAGGGTAGCGGCAGCGTCAGCCCCAACACCCCGGGCACGACCTCACTCAGCGCGGGGAAGTCGGACGAGCGTTCGATGTCCAGAAATTCCGTGTCGGCCCGACGCATCATGGAACGGCTGCCGCCTGTCGGTCCGCGCCGTCCTCGAACGCCGCGCCGAGCCGTGTCGCAATGCTGCAGGCATCGGCCATGATCCGCTCGATAAGTTCGGCAACGCCGGGCACATCCTCGATCAGGCCCGCACCGACGCCGAGATAGATCTCGCCCTGATCGAGATCTCCGAGGAGAAGCCCGCCGACACGCCGGTTCGCGGCGCTGCGATAGTCGGCGATATAGGCATGAAGTTCCTGCGGCGACATGCCCGACGCCTCGCGCTCGCGAAAGCCGCGCGCGAAACCGTTTGCCAGGGTGCGCGCGACCTCGGTGGTCCGCCCCCAGGACAGCGTGCCGGTATCGTCGGCCTCGACGATGGCCTCCTTGACCCGCGGGTGGACGGGAGACTCCTGCACCGCCATGAAACGGGTTCCCATGTAGACCGCCTGCGCCCCCGCGGCCGCGGCCATCACGACGCCGCAGCCATCGACGATGCCGCCGGCTGCGATCACAGGCACTTCGACTGCGCGGGCCACCTGCCGGGTCAGCGGCATGCTGGGCAGCTCGGCGAAGCCGCTGTGCCCGCCGCCATCGAAACCCTCGGCCACGACGGCATCGACGCCTTCGGCCACCGCCTTGCGAGCGTGGCGCACCTCGGCGATGGCATGGATGACGAAGATCCCCACCGACTTGAGCGGCGCGGTGTAGACCGAGGGGCTGCCGGTCGCCACGATCACGACCGGTACACGCTCATCGCGGACGACCTCGACCGATCGGTCGCTGAAGGCACGCATCGGTCCCCGACCGATGGGAATGTTCACCGCAAAGGGCTGGTCTGTAAGCGCGCGGACCGCACGGATCTGCGCCCGCAGCCGCTCACCGGCCTCTTCGGGCGAAGCGGCCGGCGTGCGGGCACCCGCATTCGGGCCGAGCGTGCCGAGGCCCCCGGCCGCCGAGACCGCCGCCACGAGCCGGGCGTCCGTGGCCCAGTTCATCGGCGCCTGAATGACCGGATGGCGGAGTCCGAGCCGGCTGGTGAGGGTCGTCTGCATGTTTCCCTGCCATTTTCATGGCGGCATGGCCGATACCGGGGCGGCCCCACAGGGGGCATGATCCCCGGTCGCACGGGCGTCTGCCGGACGGGCGAGATGCGCCCCGGATGACCGCGTTCGGGCCCGAGAATAGGAAGGGCCCGCCAAGGATGGCAAATGCCGATTGGGCCGGGTTGCATGCCGGGGCGGCATGGTTTCCGCCCGGGCCAGCGCGCCTCGGTCTGCTGATCCCCCAGCGGCGGGAAAGCGCGGGGAGCGGGGTGCGTCCGGCCCCCGGATCGTGGTTGACGCCGGGGCCGGGGTGCCCCCCTATGGCTCCGGAGGAACCCCGAATGACAAACGCAACGCCCCAGCGACTGCAGCCGCCGCATGCCGACGGCATGAGCTCGCGCCAGCGCGCCGTTGCCGATGCCATCGCCGGGGGGCCGCGCGGCGCGCTCCGCGGACCGCTTGCGATCTGGCTGCACCGCCCGGAACTTGCCGATCGGGCGCAGTCGCTCGGCCTCTACTGCCGCTACGAGACGCTGCTCGCGCCGCGACTCTCCGAGCTTGCGATCCTGACCGTCGCGGCGTTCTGGCCCGCGGACTACATGTGGCGGATACATGCGCCTCTGGCCGTTGCCGCAGGTCTGGCCGAGGCCACGGTCGAGGAGATCCGCACCGGCCGCAGCCCCTCCTTCGACAGGGCCGACGAGACCGCAATGCACAGCTTCGCAACGGCCCTGCAACGGGACAGGCAGCTGAGCGATGAAGCCTACGCGCAGGCGGTCACCGTGCTGGGAGAGGCTGCCGTCGTCGATCTGGTCGGGTTGATCGGATACTACACTCTGGTGGCCATGACCGCCCGGACCTTCGAGGCCACCGCCCCGGGTGACGGAGGCCTCGTCTTCGACACCGCACGCGAAGAGCCAGACCGCCATGGATGAGCCGCGCCCCACCTGGCATCCCGCTCCATCGCCGCCCGACCTGCGCCTTCCCGCCGGTGCGGTGGATACGCACTGCCACGTGTTCGGGCCGCGAGCGGTCTTCCCCTTCGATCCCGCCAGCCGCTACATCCCCGGCGACGCGCCGAAGGAGCGGCTCTTTGCCCTGCACGACATGCTGGGCATCGCCCGGCGGGTGATCGTGCAGGCCGGAGTGCACGGACACGACAATACCGTGGTGGCGGACGCGATCGCGGCGCGTCCCGAGACGACGCGGGGGATCGCGCTGGCGCCGCCCGACATCGACAGCGCCGCCATCGCGCGGCTCGCGGCGCAGGGCTTCTTCGGGTTGCGCTTCAACTACATGGCCCATCTGCCGCCCGGCGCCTCGCCGGATGCGCTTCGGGCGCTCGCGCCGCGACTGGCTGAGGCGGGCTGGCACCTCGTCATCCACACCGAGCCCGGGCGCCTTGCCGATCTGGCGCCGCTGCTGGCCGCGCTGCCGGTGCCGGTGGTGATCGACCACATGGCCCGCATTCGCGTGGCCGATGCCGCGTCCAACGCCGCCTTCGGCGAGCTCCTCCGGCTGATGGAGCAACCGCATCTGTGGGTCAAGGTGAGCGGCTGCGAACGCGCGTCGTCACGGCCCTGGCCGCACCCCGACGCCACCCCCTTCGCGAGCCGACTGGTCGAGGCGTTTCCGGATCGCGTGCTGTGGGGCACCGACTGGCCGCATCCCAATTTCGGCGCCCCGGCGCCGGATGACGGGCTGCTCGTGGATCTGCTGGCGCGCATCGCGCCCGATGCGTCGGCGCTGCAGCGGCTTCTGGTGGACAATCCCGCCCGGCTCTACGGCTTCCCAGCCGAAAGCGATGACCGACCCCCATCAGCGGCGCATGGTCTCGGGTAGGTAAAGTGCGATCTGCGGAAAGAAGCACAGGATCAGCAACATCACCAGACAGGCAATGATATACGGCAGCAGCCCGCGGAACACGTCCTCGAGCTCGATCAGCTTGCCGGCCGCGCCCTTGACCACAAAACAGTTGATCCCCACCGGCGGGGTCACGGCTCCGAGTTCGCACAGCAGCACCACGAACACTCCGAACCAGATCGGATCGAACCCGAGGTTGATCATGATCGGATAGGTCACGGGCAGCGTGATCGCCAGAAGCGCCGGCGCATCCATCATCATCCCCAGCAGGATGTAGAGCCCGGCGATGATCGCCACGATCACCCAGCGGTTGACATCTGCATTGATCAGGAAGTCCGAGATGTACTGGCTGAGCCCGCTGAAGGCGAGAAAGCGCGAGAACACAAGCGCACAAATGATGATGCCGAAGATCATCGCCGTGGTCTGCACGGTGTCGAGAAGCACCCCGGTCAGGCGCACGCCACGCAGACCTCGATGACGGATCACCGCCATGAAGAAGGTCACCAGCGCCCCGATCGCCCCCGCCTCGGTGGGTGTGAAGATACCGCCATAGAGTCCGCCGATGATGGCCACGATCACGAGGACAAGCGGGCCCACGAGCCGAAGCGAGGCGAACTTCTCGCGCCACGTATAGCGGAAGTCGATCCTCGGGGCGAGTTCGGGCTTGATCAGCACGGTAATGAGCGTCGCGAGCGCGATGAGCACGGTGAAGATCGCCCCGGGAATGGCCCCGGCCAGGAGAAGCTGGCCGATGCTGGAGTCAGTGAGGATGCCGTAAACCACCATAAGCGCACTCGGCGGGATCATCACCGCGAGCGTTCCCGAGATGGCGATGGAGGCCGAGGCGAGGCTCTTGCTGTAACCGCGGTCGAGCATCTGCGGCAGCGCCAGCTTGGTGAACAGCGTCGCGGTGCCGACACTGGAGCCGGAGGCCGCCCCGAAGGCCGCCGCGCCGCCGGTGGTGGCGATGGCAAGCCCACCCGGAAGCCGCCCGAACCATCGCGTCGCCGCCTCGAACAGATCGCGCCCGATGCCTGCCCGCATGGCGAAGTAGCCCATCAGCAGGAACATTGGGACCACGCTGAAATGGAAGCTGTAGGTGACCGTGAAGAAGATGGAACTCAGCGTGGAACTGGCAGCATTGAAGCCGGCAAGGAAGTAAAGCCCGACCATGCCGACGATTCCAAGCGCGATCATCACATTGACGCCGGACAGGATGGTCAGGAACAGGGCGACGACACCGATGACCCCGATGGTTAGCTCGTCCATGTTTCAGCCCACCTTTCCAGCATCGATATCGTCGCCATGATCGGAGAACTCGTCGTCCTCGATCCCGAATACGCCGAGCCGGACGGCGTCCAGCAGGAACTGGATGGACAAGAGCAGCATCCCGAGGCACACCGCGCCCTTGACCGGGTAGATCGGCATCCGGATCGAGCCCCAGGCATGCTCGTTGATGGCATAGGAGCGCATGAAGTAGCGGTATGTGGCGTAGGTGGCCCAAGCCGCGAAGACGAAGCCGACCAGCAGCGCCAGGACCTGCAGCCACCGTCTGAGCGTGGGCGAGAGGTGCTGGGTTAGCAGTGTCACGCGAATGTGGCCGCGTCGCATCTGCGTGTAGGCCATCGGCAGCAGCACCGCCAGCACCAGAAGCGCCTCGGTGATCTCCAGAGTGCCGGTGATGGGACTGTTGAAGAGCTTGCGCATGAAGACATTGGCGTCGATCAGCCACATCATTCCGAAGAAGCCGAAGGCCGCCGCCAGGGCGAGCGCGGTAAGCAATCTGCCATACCAGCGATACATCGTCTCGAAGCTCTCGCGCATGCTGTTCTCCTGCCAGCGACGAAGGGGGGACGGACCGCAGCCCCATGCCACATGCGGGGCAACGACGATCCGGCGCGTCTCCAGGAGCCGCGCCGGAAAACCCGTCGGCCAAGGCCTCCGGATGTCGGCCGGTCAGCGGACCCGCAGGGCTTCGAGGATCGGCTCGACGTCCAGCCCGGTTGGCGTGACAGTCTCCACCCAGCGCTGGCGCACTTCGCGGATACGATCAGAGGCGCCGACGACCTGGTTGAACTCGTCCGCCGGGAAAGAGATGATCTCGACCTGGCCGCTGTCCGTCCACTGCTGACGAATGGCCAGCGCGTCCTTGATCATCTCGGTCGAATAGCGCAGCAGGTACTCGCGCCCGATGCTCTCCATCTCGTACTGCACCTCTTCGGGCAGCCGGTTGAAGCTGTCGAGGTTCATCGCGATCAGATGCCCCCAGGAGGCGCCGAGCGGGATGTCGACATAGTACCGGGCCACCTCGTCATAGCGCCAGCCGTGGGCCAGGGTCTCGCCGACCGGGCTGCAGTCGAGGATCCCGCGCTCGAGCGCCTCGTAGGCTTCCGGCGTTCCCATCGAGACCGGGACGGCGCCCAGTTCCTCGATCAGCACCGGCAGGGCGAACCCGAACGAGCGCACCCGCAGGCCATCGAAATCCGCAAGCGTGCGCAGCGGCTTGGTGCAGATCAGCCCATAGCCCTCGAGCGGTCGCAGCCCCACCATCTTGACGTTGTAGCGCTCCAGCTCATCGGCAAACTGGGGATGGACCTCGTGCCAGTAGTTCATCAGCAGGCCAAGCTCGATGGTCGAGTTGGGCTGCGGCCAGAAGAAGCTGATCGCGTTGTTGACCGGGAGCTGGTCCGGGAAATAGGGGGTGACGATATCGCCGATGTCTCCCACCCCGTCGTTCAGCCCGTTGAGGATCTCGCCGATGCCCGAGAGGCTGCCGCCCCAGTGGATGCGGATCCGGTATTCTCCGTCGGTCCGGCGCTCCAGTTCGTCGGCGAACCACTGCGTGGTCACCGCCTGCGGATCGCCCGCCCCCTGCGGCTTGTAGGTGATCCAGTTCAGCGTGGTCTGCGCGCTGGCCGCGGTGGCACAGAGCGTCATCGCCGCCAGCAGGCATCCGGTCTGCCAGGTCTTGCACGTCATTGGCATTTCTCCTCCTCCCTGATCGATGCAGAGCCGCCTCCTCCGCCCGGCGCATGATCCGGCAGGCACTCCGCATCAAGAGATTAGTCAAATACACACTGTACGTGAACGATATACGGAGCATACTCTCTATGCCGGACCGGCATTGCCGGCCTCAACCCGCAAAGCGTGCCTCTTCGAGGCCGGGCACATCCACCTCGAGCCGCAGCAGCCGTCCGGCAAGGGGTTCGGCGGCAGATTGCGCCGGGTCCAGCCCATAGCGCATCGTGGTGATGAACAGCGTCCGCAGCGCCGGTCCGCCGAAGGCAACGCTCGTCGGCTTGCTCACCGGCAGGTCGATCCTGCGCACCAGACGACCGTCCGGGGCATAGCGCGAGACACGGCCGGCGGTGACCTCGGCCACCCACAGGCAGCCCTCGCTGTCCACGGTACAGCCGTCGGGCCGGCCGGGGCGGTCGCCGTAATCGAGAAACACCTCCCGGTCGCCGACGCTGCCGCGCTCCATGTCGAAGCGATAGCGATACACACGTCCCGGCCGGGAGTCGGCGAAATACAGCAGGGTCCCGTCCGGGCTCCAGGCAAGACCGTTGGCCATGGCGATTCCGTCGTCCATGCGATGGACCGTCCTGTCGGGGTCGATCCGGTAGAGCCCACCGCCGGCCGTCGCCATCGACGGATCGAAACTGCCGGTCCAGTAGCGGCCGCGGGCATCGCAAGCGCCGTCGTTGAAACGCTCCGTCGCGAAGTCGATGCCATGGCCGGAGATCTCCTGCTCGACAGCGCTGTCGGGGTCGAAAAGGGAGATGCCGTTGCGCCAGACGGCAAGCAGCCCGCCCCCGACCCGCAGGCCGAAGTTGCCGGGAATCCTGCCGAGCGCGAAGCTCTCGCAGGCAGTCCCGTCCATGTCGCTGCGGTGCAGGCAGCGCCCCGTCACGTCATGCCAGTAAAGCCGGCGGCTGCGCGGGCACCACAGCGGGCCCTCGCCGAGATCGCAAACGATCGTGCCATGGGGTTGGACCTCGGTCGTCATCGTCGGGCCTCCTTCTGGGATGCCGCAGTCACATCGCTGCGGCGGCCTCGGTTTCCGGCGCAGTTTCGCGCGCACGACTGTAAACGAGCATCCCAGTCACCAGCGCGCACGCATGGGTGGCGAACAGCACCCGGAACGCCGCGGAGGCGTCCATTCCGGCGCCGAAAAGGATGTCCATCAGCAACCCGGTCGAGATCTGGACCGCCAGGGCCCCGAGCAGCACGATCGTGTTCAGCACGGTCACCCCGCGGCCAATCGAACCGCTGGGATAGAAGTTGCGGCCATGCGGGATGATCGTGCCGCAGGCCCCGCCGGCGGCCCCAAGCAGCAGGAAGAAGCCCCCGACCGCGACCGGCGAGGGGTCCGGCACCAGCGCCGCCAGCAGGAAGAGCGCCGCCGAAACGCCCGAGCCGGCCAGAACCGCGCGCTTGAGGCTGCGCAGCTTCTGTCCGAGCCAGCCGAAGAACACCAGGCCGAGGGCAAAGGCGCTGGCCATGAGCAGCAGGAAGTAGCCGCGCATGACAACGTCGAAGCCGAAGACCTCGCTCAGATAGACACCGCCCCACACACCGGCCACGGAGAAATTCACCGCATAGGAGACAAAGGCCATGGCAAAGACCGGCCAGAGCTCGCGGTTGCAGAGGATCCGCAGGCTGCCCCGGACCGAGGCCGCGAAACCTTCCCTCGCTGCCGCTGCCCGGGGCGCTTCGGGCGGATACTCCTCGATGCGCAGGAGATAGACGAGCGCAATGAGCAGGGCCAGCGCCGCGAGGCACAGGAATGCCCCACGCCAGCCCAGCGCCGCCGCGACAATGGCGACCGGGGCAGTGGCGCCGATGTTGCCGACCTGGCTCAGCGCCAGGACCATCCCCACCAGTGCCGGAAAGCGCTCGGGCGGCAGCCAGCGCGCGCACAGCACCAGCCCGCCCATGATCAGGGCGCCGGCACCGACTCCCATCAGGATCCGGCCAACCAACAGCGCCGCCGCGCCTTCTGCGGTGGCGAAGACCACCGCGCCGGCCGCCGCGATGCCAAGCATCAGCGGGATCGTCACGCGCAGCCCGACGGCGTCGTACATGATGCCCACCGGGATCTGCACGATCATCGCGGCCGCAAAGAAGCCGCTGGTCAGATAGGCCGCCCAGCCGGCCGCCAGTCCGAGTTCGCCGATGATGTCCGGGGCGACCACGGCGGTGGACGAGCGGAACACATGTGCCACCATCCCCACCGCGATCACCACGGCAAGATTCAGCAGGAAGCGGTTGCGCCGGTCGTGATCTGGGGGGACGGCAGGCGGGACAGGCGACATTGCCGCCGGCTCACAGTCCGGGACGGAGCAGGATGCGACCGACACTCCGCCCGGCCTCGACCCGCCGGTGCGCCGCCACCGCGCCCTCCAGCGGCAGCCTGTCCTCGATCTCCGCGCGGACCATGCCGCGACGGAGCAGCTCGAGGCTGTCGCGCAGCTGCTGGCGCGAGGTGCTCTTGGCACTGAGGATCGACAGGTTGCGAAAGAACAGCTGCGCCGGATTCAGCTTGACGAACTCGCCGGTGAGCTGGCCCACGAACACCCAGCGCCCGCCCATGTCGAAGCTCTTGCGCGTCGGCTGAAAGGTCGGGCTGCCGACATTGTCGATGCAGACATCGACCCCGCCGCCGGTGACCCGGCGGACCTCGGCCGAGAAATCTTCGCCACGCCCGGTCACGACCACCTCATGCGCCCCGGCATCGCGGATGCGTGCGGCCTTTTCCTCCGAGGTGGTCACCGCCACGACGAAGGCGCCGGCCAGCCGCGCGAGCTGGATGCCATGGATGCCAAGGCCGCCGCCCGCGCCGGTAACGAGCACCCGTTCGCCCGGCCGCACCTTGCCGACCTCGCGGATGGCGTTCAGCTCGGTGCCGATGGCACAGGCAGCAATGGCGGCGTCCTCCATCGCCACGCCTTCGGGCACGAGGGCGAGGTTGTCCTCCTCGACATTGACGTATTCGGCATAGCCGCCGTTCAACCCGGCATCGCCGAGGAACTCGCGCTCCTCGCAGGAGGTTTCCTGGCCGCCGCGGCACTCCCGGCAATGGCCGCAGATGTGGCGTCGCTGCGCGGTGGCGACACGCTGGCCCAAGGCGAACTGGGTGACCTGCGGCCCGACCTCGACGACCTCGCCCGACACCTCATGCCCGGGGATGAAGGGGAACTCCACGCCGCGGCGCATCGTGCCGTTGCGGGTGACGACGTCGTGAAAGCAGACGCCGCAGGAATCCACCCGGATGCGCACATCCCGCGGGCGCAGCTCGGGAAGCGGCACCTCGCTCAGGCGCAGCACATCGGGCTCGCCCGGGCTCTCGACCACCATTGCCCTCATCGGTCCTCCTCCCTCGTTCTTGCCGGCCGCACTCAGGCGGGCCGGAATCTGAGCAGCGTCACCTCGTCCGAGACCGGCTCGTACACGGCCGCAAGCGCAGTGCCGATCGGCACCTGCATGGTGTCGATGCCGTCGGCGAGGTTGGAAAAGACGCGCACGCCCTCCTCCAGTTCGACGATGACGACGCCATAGGGGACGCGGTCGCGGAACGCCTCGAAATAGACCTGGTGAAAGACGCAGCGGCCCCAGAGCCGCCCACTGCCCGACAGCTCCTCCCAGCGGCTGGAGGTGCCGCCGCAGGACGGGCAGTAACGGCTGGCCCGCAGACGGAACTCGCCGCAGGCGTCGCATCGGGGCAGGCACAGCCGCCCGTCCTTCAGCGCCTCGCGATAGGGGCGGTTGGTCTCGTCTGCCGGGGGAAGCAGCGCGGCAATGTCGGCCATCTCGGTCACCTCGAGTAGACGATGGCGCTCACGACCGGCGCGGCGCACATGTACTGGATGATTTCGGCATCCGGGATCTGCCGGGGGCCACAGTCGCCGCGCAGCTGGCGGACAGCCTCGACGTTCAGTGCCCAGCCCTGCATGTAGCTTTCCGACAGGTGCCCGCCGCTGGTGTTGGCGGGCATCGCCCCCCCCAGCGCCAGCGCCCCTTCGGCCACATAGGCCCCGCTCTCGCCGACCGGGCAGAACCCGAACCCCTCGAGCGTGAACAGGACGGTGGGCGAGAAATTGTCATAGATCATCGCACCCGACAGGTCGCGCGGACCGATGCCCGACATCTCGCGCACCTCCGTGGCCACCTGCCCCATCGGCACGCGCCAGAAATCGTCGGGCGGGAAACCCGACGTCGGCAAGGCCGAGGACTGCGCAAAGCCGCACAGATGGACCGGCGGGCGGGCGAGATCGCGGGCGCGCTCAGGCGTGGTCAGGATCATCGCCACGCCGCCGTCGTTGATCAGGCAGTAGTCAAAGAGATGCAGCGGCTCGGCAATGAAGCGCGAGGCGTGATAGTCCTCGGCCGAGATGCGCTCGCGCATCACGGCATCGGGATTCAGCGCGGCATGCTCGCGGAATGTCACGGCGACATGGGCAAGCTGCTCGGGCGTCGTGCCGTATTCGTGGCGGTGGCGGTCGAACATCATGGCATGCACCGCACCGGGCGATGTCATGCCATAGGCAAACCACTCCCCGCCCGCGGTGGCGCCGTAACGGTCGCTGGCGCCGCCATACTTCACCCCGCCGGTGCGCCCGTTGTTGCCATAGACGAGCGCAACCGTCTCGCACATGCCGGCGGCGACGGCGAGGGCGGCGATCTGGATCGTGGCCCCCGACATCCGGCCCTGCCCCGGCGTGACGTTGACAAAGCGTGGATCGAGCCCCGTCATCTGGCAAAAGCGCTGATAGTCGGGGATGCGATTGACGATCAGCCCGTCGATATCGGCGCGGCCAAGCCCGCAGTCGGCCAGCGCATTGTCGAGCGCCCAGATCCCCAGATCCTCGGCGCTCCAGCCCGGCAGCTTGCCGAAACCCGTGGTACCCACGCCAACGACGGCCACCCGTCCCGACAGTTCCTTGTGCGGCATCGAAGCCTCCCTCCCCTTGCGACGCCTGCGGATGGCGTCTCAGACCGCGCGGCGGACCGAGCCCGCGGCGGCCTCGCGGTCGTGCACATCCGCCCCGAGTCCCTGCGCGATCAGCTTGTATTTCTCGACCTTGCTGGTCGGGTTGCGCGGCAGTTCCGCGATCGACTCGACATAGCGGGGCACCATGAAGCGGGGCATGCGCTCGGCCAGCCAGTCGGACAGCCCGGCCGGGGTGAGCGTCGCGCCCGGCTTGAAGACCGCGAGCACGCGGACATCGTCCTCGCCGTCGCCGGCCGGATGCGGCAGGGCCACGCACTCGGCAACCTCGGGATGCGCGCCGACATAGTTCTCCACGTCCCAGGACGAGATGTTCTCGCCGCGCCGGCGGATGCGGTCCTTCATGCGGTCGACGAAATAGAGATAGCCGTCGGCGTCCATGCGCGCGAGGTCGCCGGTGTGGAACCACAGGTTGCGGCAGGCGCGCAACGTGTCCTCCGGCTTGTCCAGATAACCCTGCATCATGATGAAGGGCCGCTTTGGCCGCACCGCGATCTCGCCCGGTTCGCCGGCCGGAACGGGCATGTCATTCTCGTCCAGCAGCACGGCCTCCCAGTCCTCATGCACGCGGCCGGCCGAACCCTCGCGCCGGTCGGGATAGTCGGTGAAGACGATCAGGCCGGTCTCGGTCATGCCGTAGGCCTCGACCAGACGCACGCCGAACCGCTCCTCGAATTCGGGGTCGTGGTGGGCGTTGTACATGCAGCGCAGCCCGTGGGCCCGGTCTCCCGGGCCAGGCGGTTGCGCCTTCAGGATCGGCGGGATGGTGAAGATGGTGTGACCCACCGAGGCGCCGCACTCGGCGGCCTGCGCCCAGAAGCGCGTGGCCGAAAAGCGTTCGCCCACAACCACATGCGCCCCCACCATCAGCGCCGGCAGCACGCCCAGCCGGCTCGCCAGACCGTGAAACAGCGGCAGCGGGGTGAACAGCACGTCGTCGCGCCCCAGCGCGACCGCACGCAGAAAGACGCAGGCCGAGGAAAAGAACTGCCCGTTCGGGATCAGCACGCCCTTGGACGGGCCCGTCGTGCCCGAAGTGTACATCACCGAATGGATGTCCATGTGGTTGCAGGTGACCTCCGGGTCCTCCGGACCATCGATGCCGAGTGCGTCGAAGTCGATCAGCCGCATGCCCCCCGATGGCAGAACGACACCCTCGGTCCCGCCCACCACCGCCACCCATTCGAGCTGCGCCAGCACGGTCGCATCCATGGAATGGAGTGCCTCCACGAGGTTCCGATGCACGACGATGCCCCGTGTCGCGCTCTCTCGCAGCGGCGCTTCCAGCATGAAGCCGCGATACTGCGGGTTGATCGGCACCATCGCCGCACCGCGCAGACAGGCGGCATACCAGGCGAGGACGAACTCGGCGCAATTGGGAAGCAGAATCGCGAGAAAGTCGCCGCGCCCGACGCCGCGCGCGGCCAGGCCGCGGGCGATGCGGCGCACTTCGGCATCGGTCTGTCGAAAGGTCCAGGTGCGTTCGGCAAATGTCAGATAGGGGCGCTCGCCCTCGGACTCGGCGCGGGCCCGCAGGATCGGGCCAAGCACGCGCCGCTCCAGCGGCAATCTGTAGATGTCTTCCAGCATGTCTCCTCCGGCTCCCGGAAGCCTGCGGTCATGTGATCGCAAGGGGGTTGATCGGGCTGCCAACGCCGCCGGTGATCGGCAGAGGGGCCGCGACGAACATGAACTCGTGCACGCCCGCCCCGGCCAGCGCGTCGAGGTCGAGCATTTCCATCAGATAGAGCCCGCAGTCGCGCACCAGCGCCCGGTGCACCGGGCCGGGCTGCCCGTCCTCGGTCGGCACCACCTCGATGCCGTAGTTGTCGGCCCCGATGGCGGCGACGTCGCGCTCAGCCAGCCAGGCGGCGCCTGTCATGCCGAGGCCAGGCTCGGCGGCGAAGAACTCCCTCGGCCCGGACTCGCGGAACATCGACAGCCAACCGGTGCGCAGCAGCACGATGTCCCCCGACCCGATGCTGACCCCCTGGGCCTCGGCACATGCGGCGAGATCGGCGCCGCCGACGACCTCGCCCGGCTCCAGCCGCGGTCGGCCCCGGGCGGCGCAGAGGTCGAGCAGCACCCCGCGACCGACCAGCGCCGGCACCTGTTCGATCCCGCAACGCGCCGCTCCGCCGGAGCGCACCTCGGTCAGAGCATGGCCGTTGAACATGCGGCCTTCATCGCTCACATGCGCCAACGCATCGATGTGGGTCCCCACATGCTCGCCAATGAGGATCACACCGTCGGTCGTCTCGAATCCGCCCCGGCGGCGCAGGCCAGCGGCGAAGTCGCCGCCGTCGCGGGTCATGAACTGCTGCGGGCCTGCGCGATTGGGCGGCACCGGGGTGCTGCGCGGACCGATCGGCAGCCCGAGCGGGAAAACCCGGCCGCGCGTCACCAGCGCGGCCGCAGCGGCCACGCCTTTCGGGCCGAGCAGATTGGCTGCGCCACGTTGGTCTTCGGCGCCCCAGCGGCCCCAGTTGCGCTCGCGCAGGCAGACAGGTCCGGTCAACGTGCGGCCTCCCCATCGGGATCTCCGGCCTGCCAGCCGCGGGACAGGATCTCCTTGGTGTGCTCGCCCGGAGCCGGGGGCGGCCCCAGCGCGGCCGGGTGCCGGGCAAAGCGCCAGGGCGTTCCGGGCGCCCACAGCGACCCCCAGTGCGGTGTCTCCACACGCTGCAGCAGGCCGGCGTCGCGGAAATGGACGTTTTGCCGGAAATCATCGAAGCCGCCCGGCCGGGCGCAGGGCACCCGCGCACGCCCGAGCACGCGCAGCCAGAATCCGCAGGAACGCGTTGCGATCACCTCGCCCAGCGCGGCCTCCAGCGCGTCGCGGTTGCGCAGCCGGGCCGGATTGTCGGCAAAGCGCGGGTCATCGGCCAGGTCGGGACGCTCCAGCGCCACGCAGAGTCGCCGCCACTGCGCCTGCGACGCAGCGGTGACGACGACCAGGCCGTCGAGGGCCTCGAAGGCCCGGTCCGGCGCCAGATAGGTGATGCCGGTGCCCATCGGCCGCGGCCGGCCACCACTCAGATGCTCGCCGATCCGCACCCGCTGCAGAGCCATTGCCGCCTCGACCATGGTGATCCGCACCAGCCGGCCCCGGCCGCTTCGCTGCCGATCCAGCAGGGCCGCCAGCACACCCTGGACGATGCAGAGCGAGGTGTTCACATCGAAATGCCCGTACCAGCGCACCCGCTGCCGGTGCCCGCCGGGGCGGCCATTCACCGAGGTCGAGCCCGAAAATGCCTGGATGTGCGGATCGGTAGCGCCGATCTTGACCATCGGCCCCGACCAGCCGAACCCCGAAGCCGAGGCATAGACCAGCCGTGAGTTCAGCGCCGAGAGTTCGCTCCATCCCAGCCCTATGCGATCAGCCACCCCCGGACGGAAGTTCTCGATGAACACGTCGGCCCCGGTGATGAGCCGGTGTGCAGTGGCACGCGCCTGCGGCTCCTTCATGTCGAGTTCGAGGCCGAGCTTGCCGTAGTTCATCGACAAGTATGTCGTGGAGAGCCCGCGCTGCGTGGGCATGATGTTGCGGATGAAATCGCCCTGCGGCGACTCGAGCTTGATGACACGCGCGCCCATCTGCGCCAACAGCGAGCCTGCCCATGGCCCGACCGCCCCCGCGCTTGCATCGACCACCCGCACTCCGTCAAGTGGCCCGCCGTTCATGCCGCGCCCTCACGGCCCGTGTCGATCTCGTCGGGCAGGGCCGGTGCCGGTTCGGGGGCGCTGTGCGTGGTTGCTGCACCGTCGAAGCGGAACGGCGTGCCGACCTGCAGCCCCGCCCCGGGCACCTCGACCAGCGGTGCCAAATGGGCCAGCTGCGGATGTGCCAGCAGCTCGGCATAATCGTTGAACTTGACCGAAATGCCTCCGAGCCCGTTGATCAACTCCGACGCCTCCGCCGAGGTCGCGCCGGCGAAATAGGGCCGGTAGACATCGCCATGGGTCTTCTTGCGGTCGCCGATGTAGATGGTCGAGCGCCAGTCGTCGTATTCGGGATCCTCCGGCAGATCGGGCCGGCCGATCGCCTCGCAGAACTGCGTCCAGGCCTCCCCCATGCCGTGGCGAAAGTCGAAGGTGACCTGCCCGTCGCGCGTCTCCCAGCCGATGTCGGGGTCCCAGTGCGGACCGTTGAGGTGGAATCCGCACCAGGCGTCCGGGTCGCTCTGCGCCGCCAGCAGGATCGACTTGAGCGACAGCAACTGACCGAGCAGCGGAACCGACACATGGTCGCCGCCGCCGCCTTCATCGCGACGGAAAAGCGCCGCCAGCACCGCCTGCACCGCATGCATCGCCGCACCGACCGATGCGATCTCGTAGCCGACCCGGCAGGGCGCCTCGCGGCTGCCGGCATAGCGCATGAAGCCCGACATCGCCTGATGCACCAGTTCCGACCCCGCCTGCCCTGACAGTTCCCCCCCCTCGCCGAAGTCCGTCAGCTCGCAGACGATCAGCTGCGAGCGGCGCTCTTGCTCGTGTCGCCAGTCGATGCCCTCGGCCTCGGCCTGCTCCGGATCGCGGTGCACCACGACGACGTCCGCACCGTCGACAAGGCGCATGAGTTCGGACCGTCCCGCCGGGGTCGTCGTGTCCAGACAGATGCTGCGCTTGCCGCGATTGAGATGGTCGAAGACGGGCGCCGCGCCCTCCTCGCCCCAGAACCGGGCACGATCGCCGCCCGGCGGCTCGACCTTGATCACGTCGGCCCCGAGGTCGGCAAGTTGCATGCAGCAAATTGGGCCGGGGATCCCCTCGGCCAGCTCCACCACCCGCACACGGTCGAGAACCAGCCCCGCGTCTTCCATCGTACCCTCGTCGGTCTGCCGGTCAGGAGACCGCCGCCGGCGTGCCTCGCTGTCCCCGTTCTTGGAAACCATAGGGGCTCGGGCTTGTTGGCGTCCAAGATATATGGCTTATTTGGAGTATGCCGCTTCGGCATGGGGCAAGATGGAATGGACCTGAACCACATCCAGCTTCGGGAACTGCGCTACTTCGTGCATGTCGCCGATCTCAAGAGCTTCACCCGGGCCTCGGTGCATATCCGCATTGCCCAGCCCGCGCTGAGCCGGCAGATCAAGAAGCTGGAGGCGGATCTCGGCGTGCAGCTGCTGGTCCGCTCGGCGCAGGGGGTCGAACTGACCGATGCCGGGCGCCTCCTGCTGGAACGCGCCAAGCGGGTGCTGCGGCAGGTTTCGCAGACGATCGAGGATGTCCGCGCCCTCGACGGGTCGGTCTCGGGGACGATCACCCTCGGCGTGCCGCCCGCGGCCGGCGAACTGCTGGCCCCAGCCGTCCTCATGGGCCTGGCCGAGACATACCCCCAGCTTCGCCTGAACATCGTCGAGGGCTTCAGCGGCTTTCTCTACGAGCGTCTGGTGCGTCAGGAGATGAACCTTGCACTGGTGCACAATCCGGTGCCGCACCGTGATGTGGACACGCATCCACTGTTGCTGGAGCCGATCTATCTGATCGGCCCCGGGACCGCCCAAGACGGCTGCCTGACGGCGCATGAGATCGACGAGATCTCGGGCATACCGCTGATCCTGCCGGCGCGGCCGCACAGCCTGCGCCTGTTGGCCGAGCGCATCTACAGCGAACGCGACCTGGTCTTTTCCCTGCGTCACGAGATCGACGGGCTGAACCTGCTGCGATCGCTGGTGGCGGCGGGACAGGGATACACGCTGCTCACCTATGGCTCGGTCCACCACCAGATCGCCGACGGCCGGCTCTCGGCGCGCAAGCTGGACATCCCGAACCTGCACTGGAGCCTCACCCTCGCCAGCCTCGCCGATCAGCGCAAGTCGCGGGCGATCCGGGCGGTCATCGACATTATTCACGCCCAGGTGCACCGGCTGGTGGACAATGGATTGTGGCGGGGCGACCCACAGTATCCGCGGCAGGGTGCAACGGCGCACCAGGCCGACGGCCGGAGCGGCTAGTCCTGCGCCGCGGCTGGCAGCCCGGAGGTGGGGGGCTGCCCTGCGAGCCGAAACCGCGGCAGGGCATAGCCGTCCGGGTGGCGGTCGTAGAAGACTTCCAGCGGCGCATCGAGCCGCAGGCCATTGCGGGACTCCGGCGGCATGTTGGACACCATCAGCGGGCCTTCCTCGAGCTGAACCGCCACCACCAGGACTGGCGGTGCATAGGCGGGCAGATACTGGCGGTGAAAGACGGTCCAGGCGATGAGTCGCGCCCGACCCGAGATCGCTGTCCAGCAACTCTCCATTGCCAGGCATTCGGGGCAGGCGGGGCCGGGCGGATACCGAAATGCGCCACATTCATCGCAGCGCTGCAACCGAAGCGCCCCTTCGGCCACGCTGTCCCACATCGGCCCGTCATATGGTGAGAAGAGCCGGACCCCCTCCGACATGCCTGCCTCCCTCATATGCCGTAGATCAGCGACATGGCCTTTCCGGCCACGTCCGAACAATAGTGCACATGGCGGCATCCGGGAACCTGGCGCGCGCCCAGCCCGCCGCGCAGCTGCCGCACCGCCTCGACCTGGTGATTCCAGCCCTGCATGTAGCTCTCCGAGAGATGTCCGCCGCCGGTGTTGACCGGCAGCCCGCCGCCCGGCCCGATCCCGCGGCGCCGGATGAACCCCGCCGCGTCGCCCTCGGGACAATAGCCGAACCCTTCCAGGGCAAAGAAGACATGCGGGCTGAAGCTGTCATAGACATAGACAGCGTCCATGTCCTCGGGGCCCAGCCCGGCCATGGCATAGCTGCGCTCGGCCGCCGCCTTCTGAGCCGGTCGGTAGAACTCCAGCAGCCGCGGCCCCAGGCTGGTGGCCCGCACATTGAGGTCCGACCGGCCGACGCCGCATACGTGAACCGGGGTGCCGGCCGCACGCCGCGCCCGCTCGGCACTGCAAAGGATCAGGGCCACGCCGCCGTCATTGATCAGGCAGTAGTCATGGAGCCGCAACGGCTCGGCGATGAAGGGGGCAGCCAGATAGTCCTCTGCCGTGATCGGCTTGCGCATGATCGCCTCGGGGTTGAGGCAGGCCCAGGCCCGCTGCGCCACCGCGACCTGGCCGAGATCGTCGCCGTCGATCCCGCACAGGTCGCGATAGCGCTGGAACATCATGGCATAGAGCGCCCCCTGCGAGGTCAGCCCCCACGGGCTGTGATAGACATAGGAAAGGAATGCCGCACCCCCGGCCGCCTGGGGGCCGCCATACTGTACCCGCGCCGAGCGTTGGTCGTTGCCATAGACGAGGGCGATGCATTCGGCCATGCCGGACTCGATGGCCATCACCGCCTGCAGGATCGCCTGCACCGCGTCGGCCTGGCCGGCCCAGCGGGGGTTGATGTTCAGGATCTCGCCCATCCGCTCGGTCGCAAGGGTGGGGCCGACGATCAGCCCGTCGATGTCCTGGCGTCCCAGCCCGGCGTCGTCGAGCGCCCGCCGGAAGGCGCGCACCGCATAGCCATAGCTGTCTTCGGGTTTCTCGCCGGCGCGGACGCGGCGATAGTCCTCGGCCCAGTCGGTGTGGCCGACGCCGACGATGCAGGATGCGCGGGGGGTGGGTCCGGAGATTGCAGATGTCACGCAGCACCTCCAGCCTGCGGGTCGGTGTCTGTCTCGCTCGTCCGGCGCGCACCCCGCAAGGGTTCCGGGGGGTCCGCGTCGCTGCATCCGGCCGGCCGGATACGGAAACACCGCAGAGCCTAACCCGATCGACCGGCGGCTGACCAGTGCGATGGCATGGCCCTGGTCGCGGCCGGGCGGTCAGGAGGGCCCTGCCGCCCCCGGACACGCTACCGACACCGCCGAAAGCCCGCCCATGGGCACCGGCGAGGCGCCGGACCCGAGCCCCCGCAGCCCGCAGGAAGGACAAGGGTGGACGACTGTTGCGCCACCGTTCTCAAGAGGATCCGGATCGAAAGCCCCCCTGCAACACTTCGGCAACGTGCCACAAAGGGCCGATGACGCCGAACCGGTCAGGCGGAAAAGGCAAGTGGAGGGCTGGCGCGCGGCGCGCTTCGGGGGGATCACGCGGGTCCGTTCACCGATGCCGG
This sequence comes from Paracoccaceae bacterium, assembly GCA_007126375.1. Lineage (GTDB taxonomy): Bacteria > Pseudomonadota > Alphaproteobacteria > Rhodobacterales > Rhodobacteraceae > Rhodobaculum. The sequence goes on along the minus strand of SLBI01000285.1, from coordinate 3,684 downwards.
GGCGGCAGGAGCGGCAGCATCGGCACGGCCCGGCAAGCCCCTGTTGCGAGACATGCGCAAGGCGCCCTCGCGGCGGGCGCGGCGCGAAGCCCGCTGCCCGGACCAGTCGGGAACCTGCGCCTGCGCCGCGGCCGCAGGAACCCAGCGGCCGCAGTGATCCGACCGTGGCCGCCCTGCTCCTCCCGCGACGTTGCGCGACCCCCGCGCCAAACCGCAGGGAGGATCCGGCGGCGGTATGCGCCCGCGGCCGGCCGCCGGCTAACCGCTGCGCAGCAGTTCCGCCAGCCGCAGGGCGTCCGAGACAGCGTCCTGCAGATCCTCGATGCGCGCCTCGTCGTCCTGATCGGTCTCGACCTGGCGGTTCAGCAGGGCGGTCACCTCCCGGTCCACCTCGGGCGGCACGGTCGCGCCCGCGGCCACCGCGTCATTGCGGGCCACCGCGACCGCCTGACGCCTCTCCTGCCACTCCTGCTCCCACCGGGCCAGACGCTGCTTCGTGTCGGCATCGGCGCGGGCGGCGGCCCCGCTGCCCCAGCCGCCCGCCGCCGTGTCCGGCGGCACGGCGGCCGTGTAGCACCCCGCGAGCGGCAACGCCGCGGCGAGGACGATCGCAAACGCACGCATGGTCACAACTCCTCCATCATGGACGCGAACCAGGCATAGGATCCCTCCGGCGCGTCCTGGGCGATCCTGAGATGCTCGACGAAGGTCTGGGCATCGGTGATCATCCGGTCCGACATCCGCGACAGGCTGCGGCTGGCGGAAAAGCGCGGCTGAAGATCCTCCGAGATCCGGTCTGCCAGGTGGCGCTCGGCCAGCAGGATCAGGTCGCCGTAATAGGTCCGGCTGGCATCGACATCGGCGGCGACGCCCTCGCGGATGCGCGCGATCTCGTCGACCTGGGCGCGCATGCTCTCCAGCCGCGGCGCGGCGTCGGGATCCTCGGCAAAGCGGGTCTCGGCCGTGCGCAGGCTGTCGGTGGCCGCGCGCAGAGACTCCTCCACCGTGGCGAGGCGCTGCAGGTCGTTGCGCAGGATCCCGGCGGTGTAGGTGCCGATGAACACCGCCTTGGCCGCCGCCTCGGCCTTCAGGGTGTCGATGTCGCGCCCGCCCGCCGGCTGCATCGACTGCCAGCGGGCAAAGGACCGCCGGACCTCGCCGGGACTGGCATGGCTGGCGCCCGGCACCATGTAGCCCAGCAACTGGAGCGCGGCCTCGGTGCCGGGCAGATCGGCGTCTGCCAGCCCTTCGGCCTCCGGCGCATTGCCCTGCAGCGCATCGATCCGAAGCTCGGCCACCAGCGCGTAGAGGCCGGCCGGAAACCGGTCGAGATAGCCGCGGTAATCCTCCGTCCCGCCTCCGGCGACGGCCTCGCGCCAGACGCGCAGTTCGTCGTCGGGATCCAGCGGCCCGGGCGGCGCGGCGAGGTAGTGCTCGCCGAGCACGGCCTCCTCGACCCAGGGCACCTGCAACCCGCGCGTCAGGCGCACGACATCCTGCCGCACGCGGCCGAACATGATCCGCACATCCAGACCCGGCGTCTCGATATGGTCGAGCAGTGCGGCCGTGAAGGGGCTGTTGTCGCCCAGCCCGTCGCCGGCGACGTTGCCGGGATCGGTGGCATAGGCCACCAGCGAGCCGACGCCGCCCGACACCGGCGACAGCCCCGCCCGTCCGATCTCGCCGGCAAAGGGATTGTCGCGGCAGGCGTCCAGCACGACCAGCGACAGCCCGGCTTCGAGACCCTCCACCGCGGCGAACAGCTCTCCCAGCGTCACGCTCGCCCCGGTCAGGTCCTGCGCCGTCGGCGCCTCCAGCTCGACGCCGATCAGGTAGTTCTCCGGCCCGACCTGGATGGCGTGCCCGGCGAAGAAGACCATCGCGATGTCGGCCCCCTCGGCGGCGCCGCGCAGCCAGGCGAAGGCGTCCAGCATCTGCGCGCGCGTCTGGTCGGTTTCGGCCCGCACGGTGAAGCCCAGACGCGTCAGCGCCTCCCCGAGGTCGCGGACGTCGTTGCCCGGGTTGTCCAGGACCAGCGCCGGATCCCTGTATTGCGCATTTCCGATCAGCAGGGCGACGCGCCCCTCGGCGGCGGCGTGAAACGGGGGCAGCAGCAGGGCGAAGACAATCGGCAGGAGGGCACGCATGGCGCAGCTCCGGTCACGGCATGGCGGTTTCGGTCGCCCCATCAGGCTGGCAGCCATGCCGCGTCCGGTCAAGGCGGTCCTTGTGGCCGCCGGAGCGGTCCGGGGTCGGGCGGGCATGCCTGCGGGCCAGGCGCTGGCCGGACCGGGACGGCAGCACCCGTCGCCCCGCCCTCCCCGTCGCCGGTCGGCCGGGCGCAAGGCCCGACGCCACCGCGCCTGCAGCGAGGGTATCCGACGCGCCGCGCGGGAAGCATCGGGGCAAAGGCGAGAAGGCATGACCGACGTCAGCGGCGATGGTCCTTTCCGGCTGCAGACAGCCGCTGCGGAGTTCGCGCGTACAGACGTGACCCGGATCATGCGGCGCGTGATCGCCGAGATGCGCAACCCGGCCTGCTCGCGGGGTCCCTGGCGACGTGGCGGCGCGTCGCCTCCGGGACGAGTACTGCGCCGCAGCATGAGCCACGTGAGACCGACCGCAAACCACGCCCGAACAGGGGCAACGCCGGCAAGGGCCGTCCCGAGGGCAGCCGCAACCGGACCGCTTCCGCCGCTGGGGCGATCATCGACGCCCCCGTCGTGCGGCTGGGCGGCGCCGACCGCCTGCTGGCCTGGGTGAGGGAATCGCCGGAGAACGAGCGGGTGTTCCGGTCGAATATCTCTCCCAGGCTCCTGCCGTTGCAGGTGACGGGAAAGGACGAGGAGCCGTTCAAGGTCGCGTCGCGCGTCCTGATCCTGCCCGCGAAGGAACCGGACGACACCGTCGTGCGCCCGCTGCGGCAGGCTCGCGCAGGGGGTGAAGCCATGACCCGGCTGCGCATCCTGCGGCTGATGCGCCTCGGGCTGACCGAGGCGCAGGCCCGCACCCTCGCCACGCTGATCTGGGGGGCGGGCGCATGACAGAGGCCGAACGCATCACCCGCGCCCTCGGCGGGCGCTGGGCGGGCCGGAAGGGCATCTGCCGGTGCCCTGCCCATGACGACCGATCGCCCTCCCTGAGTGTCGCCGAGGGCCGCGACGGGCGGCTCCTGCTGCGGTGTTTCACCGGGTGCTCGTTCAAGGATGTGGTCGCGGCGCTGCGCGGCCGGGGCATCCTGGACGGCATCGGACGCAACTATCGGCCCGACCCCGCCGAGGTGGCGCGGCGCGAGGCCGAGGAACGGGCCGACCGCGAGAAGCGCATCGCGCAGGCCCGCACCACATGGACCGAGACAGGTCCGATCGAGGGCACGCTTGCAGAGGCATATTTGCGCCGCCGGGCGATCACCGGGCCGTTGCCGCCGTCACTGCGGTTTCACCCGCGCGCATGGCACAAGAGCGCAAAGCGGCTGCCGGCGATGGTGGCGGCCGTGGTGGATCTTCGCGGCGAGCTGGTCGCGGCGCATCGGACCTATCTCGCCGAGCCGGGCATCAAGGCACCCGGGCTGTGTCCCCGGTGGTGGTGTAGGAGGAGGCCGCGCGCGGAGCCATTGGCGTAGCGCAGCGCGCGGCCGGCGGTGCCGCTGGCGGTCACCGTCGATCTTCGGAAAAGGTCCGGGTT
>SLBI01000231.1 GCA_007126375.1 Paracoccaceae bacterium | reverse complement strand
CGGCAACGAAACCGGCGCCGGGAACTGGGCCATGCTCGCCTCGCTGGTCATTCGTCGGGAAAACGGTCCACCGGACCGTTTTCTGATCCTCCTCATCCTGCAAGCTGTCCGCCGTGAACCCGGTCGACTATCTCGCCGCCACCCTCCGCGCCATCCTCGACGGCCACCCCAAATCCCGCATCAAGGACCTCATGCCATGGCGCTACGCCCAGCCGTCAACCCTCGCCGCATAGGGCCAAGCCGTCGCGCTTACGGAACGCAAGGCGCTACCTCCCGGCGGGCGGGCGAGAGGGGGTGCGGGCGATGATCCGCGCGCTGGCCGGCACGGTGGATGAGGTGATCGGCGTCATCGCAGCGCAGGGCATCGACGCCGACATCCGCCGCTGCGACGAGCTGGTGCTGGCGGTCACCCCGGCGCAACTGGCGCGCGCACAGGCCGCCGTCGCCGAGAGCGAAGCCTGGGGGGGCGATGCGGCGCCGGCCCGGCTGATTGGCGCAGAAGAGGCCCGCGCCCGCGTCGATGTGCCCGGCATCCTCGGCGCGCTGGTCCTGCCCGGCATGGCGCGGATCCAGCCGGCTAAGCTTGTGCAGGGCCTTGCCAGGGCCGTTGAGGCCGTCGGCGTCCGCATCGCCGAAGGCACGACGGTGACCGCCATCACTCCGGGCCGGGTGACGACCGACCGTGGCACCCTGCGCGCGGGAACGGTCCTGCGCTGCACCGAAGGCTATACGGCCGGTCTGCCCGGCCATCGGCGCGGCTGGTTGCCGCTCAACTCGGCGCAGCTCATCACCGCGCCGCTGCCGGCGGAAATGTGGCAGGAGATCGGCTGGCAGGGCCACGAGTTGCTGGGGGATCTTGCCAACAGTTATTGCTATGCGCAGCGCACCCGCGAGGGGCGCATCGCGCTGGGCGGTCGTGGCACCCCCTATCGCTACGGGTCGCGCACCGATACCGCGGGGACGGTGGATGCCGGCACGCTCGATCTGCTGATGGCGCGGCTCCATCGGCATTTCCCGGCGCTGCGCGGCCATCCGATCGATCATGTCTGGTGCGGCGTGCTCGGTGTGCCGCGCGACTGGTGCGCAACGGTCGTTTTCGACGCCGCGCAGCGCATCGGATTTGCCGGCGGCTATGTCGGGGTGGGGGTGGCGACCTCGAACCTCGCCGGCCGGACGCTGGCCGATCTTGCACTCGGCCTCGACACGCCACTCACGCGGCTGCCCTGGGTCAACCACAAGGTCCGCCGGTGGGAGCCCGAACCGCTGCGCTGGCTGGGCGTGCGCGGCATGTATGCCGCGCTCAAGGCCGCCGACCGGGCGGAGGCCCGCAGCACTGCGCCCGGCCAGTCGCATCTCGCCCGCCTCGCCGCCCGGATGATGGGCCGCGGCTGAAGGACCGGCCCTGGGCCGACGGCTCAATGGATGCAGCCGGCGGGTTGGTCTGGTTTCGGGGATCTTGGCGTCACGGGCGCCGAGAGGCGCGACATCCTCGGGGCGCCCGTCAGGCATGCGGGTCACTTGATCAGGCTGCGCGCCTTCTCTGCCACGGCCTCGGGCGTGATCGCGAATTCGCGGTAGAGAATGTCGGCCGGGGCCGATGCACCGAAGCCGTGCATGCCGACGAAGCCTGATTTCTCGCGCCGCCCGCGCTCGCCATAGAGCCAGCGATCCCAGCCAAATCGAATGCCGGCCTCCACCGCCACCCGCACCGGGCCGGCGGGCAGGACCTTGCGGCGGTATTTTTCCGGCTGCTCCTCGAACAACTCCCAGCAGGGCATCGAGACCACGCGGGTCGGCACACCGCCAGCCTGCAGCAGGTCGCGGGCCGCCAGCGCCACCGCCACCTCCGATCCCGTGGCCATCAACAGCGCCTTCGCCCGGCCGCCCTCGGCCTCTGCCAGGATGTAGCCGCCGTGGGCGACGAGATTGCGATTGCTGTGGGCGGTCCTGACCGTCGGCAGGTTCTGCCGCGACAGCGCCAGCACGCTGGGCCGGTTGCGGGTGGTCAGCGCCACCTCCCAGGCTTCGGCGGTTTCCACCGTATCGGCGGGGCGCATCACCAGCATGTCCGGGGTGGCGCGAAGCATCGCCAGATGTTCGATCGGCTGATGCGTCGGGCCGTCTTCGCCAAGCCCGATCGAATCATGCGTCATCACATAGACCACGGGCTGGCCCATCAGCGCCGAAAGCCGCATCGCGCCGCGCGCGTAATCGGCGAAGACGAGGAAGGTGCCGCCATAGGGGCGGATGCCGCCATGCAGCGCCATGCCGTTCATTGCCGCGGCCATACCATGCTCGCGGATGCCGTAATGCAGGTAGCGGCCCTTGCGGTTGTCGGGGGCGAAGTTGCCGAGATCGGCGGTTCTGGTGTTGTTCGAGCCGGTGAGGTCGGCCGAGCCGCCGAGGGTTTCGGGCATGATCGGGTTGAGTACCTCGAGCACCGATTCCGAGGCCTTGCGTGTGGCGACGGCCGGTCGCGTCTCGCTAATCTGCCGCTTCAGCGCGCGGATTGTGGGGACGAGTTTCTTTGGCGGCTCGCCGGCAAGCCGGCGGCTGAACTCGGCCTGACGGCCGGCGGGCAGGGCGGCGAGACGTTCCTCCCAGGCGGTGCGTTCGGGCGCACCGCGGGCGCCGATGGCTGCCCAGGCGGCACGGACATCGTCGGGGATGTGAAACGGCGGATGGCTCCAGCCGTAGATGTCGCGCACCGTGGCGATCTCGGCATCACCCAGAGGGGCGCCATGCGCGCCGGCCGTGTCCTGCTTCTTCGGGCTGCCGAAGCCGATATGCGTCCGGCAATCCACCAGCACCGGTGCGCGCGCGGACCTCGCCGCCGTCAGGGCGCGATCGATGTCCTCGGGATCGTGACCGTCGCAGGAAAGCACCTCCCAGCCGGCGGCGGCGAACCGGGCGCGCTGGTCGGTGACGCAGGCAAGGTCGACCGACCCGTCGATGGAGATGCCGTTGTTGTCCCACAGAACGATCAGCCGCGAGAGCTTCTGCATGCCGGCAAGGCCGATCGCCTCGTGGCTGATCCCCTCCATCAGGCAACCGTCGCCGGCGATCACCCAGGTGCGGTGATCCACGACCTTCGCCCCGAAGCGCGCGCGCAGCGCCTCTTCGGCGATGGCAAAGCCGACGGCGTTGCCGAGGCCCTGGCCCAGCGGGCCGGTGGTCGTCTCGATCCCTGCGGCATGGCCGTATTCCGGGTGGCCGGCGGTCTTCGCCCCCCACTGGCGGAAGCGCTTGAGCTCCTCGACCGTCATGCCGGCGTATCCGGTCAGATGCAGCAGCCCGTAGAGGAGCATCGAGCCATGGCCGGCCGAGAGGATGAAGCGGTCGCGGTCGGGCCAGTCTGGCGCGGCGGCGTCGAACTTCAGATGTTTCCCGAACAGCACTGTGGCGACGTCGGCCATGCCCATCGGCATGCCGGGATGGCCGGAGTTGGCGGCCTGCACCGCATCCATGGCGAGGACGCGCAGCGCGGCGGCCTTCATCCAGTGATCGGGGTGCGCGGCGCGCAGGCTGGCGATATCCACGACGCTGTCCTTCCTCGGCTGTGGCGGCTGGCGCCGGTTGCCGGCCCCGGCGGATGCCATATCAGGCCGGCGGGGGAGTTCAAGCAAGCCGGCGCGCAGCACCTGCGATGAAATCGGGGGGCGCAATCGGCGGTCGCTTTGCGCTAACATCCCCTCAACGCGGGCGCGGGCGATTCGCCGCAGCCCCGGACGCATTGAGGGAGCTTGTCCATGACCGATCTTGCCGATCTCGAACGGCGCATCGGGGCCGCGCTCGACCGTATCGCGCAGGCGGCCGAGGCGCTGCCGGTGGCGCCTGAGGTGCAGGCGGAGGGTGCCGCAGCAGATGCGGAGGCGGCCGAGGCCGCGGAGGCGCTGCGCGAGGCGCTGGAAGCCGAACGCAGCGCCAACGCCCAGCTCAGCCAGCGTCTGCAGATGGTCCGCCAGCGCCAGGAGGCGCGGCTGTCGCAGACCGAGCGCAAGCTGGCCCGCGCCAACGAGCAACTCGACGTGCAGGGTTTCGAGTTGCAGCGGCTGAAGCGCGCCAACGCCCAGCTGGCCGAGGCGAACCGGCGGCTGATCGCGGCACAGGAGGCCGGAGGCTCCGATCCGGGCGCGGCAAGCCGTGCGCTGCAGGCGGAACTCGATGCGCTGCGCGCGGCCCGCCGGGCCGAGATGGCCGAACTCGAAGAGATCATGGCCGAACTGGCGCCGCTGGTCGTGTCCCGGGGTGCGAACGGCACGGAGGAGGCGGCGCATGGCTGAACAGATCATCCGCATTGGCGGCAAGGACTTCACCGTCGGCTGCCAGCCCGGAGAGGAAGCGTTTCTGCTCTCCGCCGCCGCCATGCTGGACGCCGAGGCGCAGGCGATCCTCGCCCAGGCGGGCCGCATGCCCGAAGCGCGCATGCTGCTGATGGCGGCGCTCATGCTGGCAGATCGCACCGCCAGCGCGGAGGAACAGCTGCAGGAGACGGAAGCGCAGCTTGCCGCGCTTCAGGCGGAACTGGCGGCGCTCCGCGGCCGCCCCGCGCCCGAGCCGGCGCGGGTGGAGGTTCCGGTGATTCCGGCTGAAGTGACGGATGTGATGGCCGAGGTTGCGGCGCGTACCGAGGCGCTCGCGCAGCAACTGGAAGAACGCCTCAGGCCGGCATGAGCCGGCCGCCCGGCGTGCGCTCGCCTCAGGCGTTCGCTTCGCGGATGCGCTCGGCGGCGGCCTTGTCGTAGGCGACGCCTTTTGCTTCGAACAACTGGTCGAGTTCGCCCGAAAGCGTCATTTCGGTAATGATGTCGCAGCCGCCCACGAACTCGCCCTTCACGTAAAGCTGAGGGATGGTCGGCCAGTCGGAGAAGTCCTTGATCCCCTGGCGGACGCCGTCATCGGCCAGCACATTGACGTCGGTATAGTCAACGCCCATGAAATTGAGCACGCCGGCCACCCGGCCGGAGAAGCCGCATTGCGGCATGGTCTTGGTGCCCTTCATGAACAGCACCACATCGTTCGCGGTGACGGTCTGCTTGATCTGATCCTGCGCGTCGGACATCTGCGACTACTCCGGTGCCTTGGTGGTGAGGGCGAGTGCGTGAAGCTCGCCGTGGCTGCCATCCATCTTGCCCTTCAGGGCGGCGTAGACGGAACGCTGCTGCTGCACGCGGTTGAGCCCGCGAAAGCTCTCGTCAACGACCTCGGCGGCGTAGTGGTTGCCGTCGCCGGCGAGGTCGGTGATGGTGATGCGCGCCTTCGGAAAGCTCTCCCGCAGCAGATCCTCGATTTCATCGGCCGAGATCGGCATGGTGCGGCGGCTCCTCTGCTTGACCTGCCGTCGCAACCTAATCCTCGCCTTGCGGCGAGGCAAGGCGCCCGGAACCGGTGTCCGCGGTCACATCGAGAAGCTGGTGCCGCAGCCGCAGCTGGAACTGGCGTTGGGGTTCTGGATCGTGAAGCGGGCGCCGATCAGCTCTTCCGAATAGTCGATCACCGCGTTCGACAGGAAGGGCAGCGACACAGTGTCCACGACCACGCGCAGCCCGTCCCGCTCGATCACAAGGTCGTCCGCGGCGGGCTCGTCGAGGCGTATGTCGTATTGAAACCCCGAGCAGCCGCCACCTTCGACGGCGACGCGCAGCGCCTTCGCCTCGCCGGCATCCGCAAGGATCTGACCGAGCCGCGTGAAGGCGCGGTCGGTCACGGTGGGCGGCAGTGTAAGCGTGTCGGTCATTGGGCCCCGATCCGGTATTTCCGAGCGTTTCGCTTCGGGATATACGCCCCATATAACTCCGGCTGACGCAGGCGGCAAGAACGCCGCCGGGCAACGCCAGGAAAAGAGGCAGCGATGCAGGTTCCCGTTCCGCCACATGCCGCGCCGGCGCGCGTGCCCTGGGCCTCGGACCCGGCGCTGAGCCGCGGACGGCTGTATCCCGAGGAGGAGAGCGCCTGGCGCTCGGCCTTCCAGCGCGACCGCGACCGGGTGATCCATTCCTCGGCCTTCCGGAGGCTGAAACACAAGACGCAGGTCTTCGTCGAGCATGAGGGCGACTATTACCGCACCCGTCTGACCCATTCGATCGAGGTGGCGCAGGTGGCGCGGACCCTGGCGAACGTGCTTGGCCTCGACGCCGAACTGGCCGAGGCGGTGGCGCTGGCGCATGATCTGGGCCACCCGCCTTTCGGGCATACCGGGGAGGATGTGCTGGAGCGGCTGATGGCGCCGCATGGCGGCTTCGACCACAATGCCCAGGCGCTGCGCATCGTCACCCGGCTGGAACGCCACTATGCGGGTTTCGACGGGCTGAACCTGACATGGGAGGCGCTGGAGGGCATCGCCAAGCACAACGGGCCGCTGCGCCAACCGGATGCGCCGGAACTGCCCTGGGCGGTGGCGGAATATGACGCGCGCCACGATCTCGGCCTCGACACACATGCCGGCCCCGAGGCGCAGGTCGCGGCCATCGCGGACGATATCGCCTACAATCACCACGACCTGCACGACGGGCTCCGCTCGGGCCTGTTCACCGAGGCCGATCTGATGGATTTGCCGGTCACCGGCCCGGCCTTCGCCGCGGTGGACCGGCGCTGGCCGGGGCTCGATGCGATGCGGCGGCGTCACGAGGCGTTGCGGCGGGTGTTCGGCGTCATGGTGGAGGATGTGATCGCCGTGGCGCAGGCGCGCATCGCCGCCGCGCAGCCCGACAGCGCCGACGCCGTGCGCGGGCTGGGCGCGCCGATCATCCGCTTTTCCGGGCCGATGTTCGCCGAGCTTAAGGTCATTCGCAGCTTCCTGTTCCACCGGCTCTATCGCGCCCCCACGGTGATGGAGACACGCCGCCGCGTCAGCCGGGTGGTCGAGGAACTCTTTGCGCTGTTCCTCGCCGAGCCGCGGCATCTGCCCCGCGACTGGCAATCGGACATCGCGCTGGCACAGGCGGCGGGCGAGACGGCGCTCGCGCGGATCGTGGCGGATTACGTCTCGGGCATGACCGACCGTTTCGCCATACAGGAGCACGCCCGCCTGTTCGGCCTGCCGGCGCCGGGGCCGACGCTGCCCTGAGCCCCGGCTGTGGCGGGGCGAGTTGACGCCCGCGCTGGCCATGCTAGACCGCGGCGCCGCCACCCGGGAGCCGACCATGAACCTCTTCGCCGATATCCGGGCCCTCGTGCTCGACTGCCTCGCCGCCATGGCGGCCGAGGGGGCGCTGCCGGCGGGGCTCGATACCGGCGCGGTGACGGTGGAACCGCCGCGCGATCCGGCGCATGGCGACATGGCCACCAATGCGGCGATGGTGCTGGCGAAACCCGCCGGCCAGCCGCCGCGCCGGATCGCCGAGGCGCTGGCCGGGCGGCTTGCGGCCGATGCGCGGATCGCGGCGGCCGAGGTGGCGGGGCCGGGATTCCTGAACCTGCGGCTTGCGCCCGAGGTCTGGCAGGGGCTGTTGCGCGGGGTGATCGCGGCAGGAAACGAGTATGGCCGTTCGGACCTCGGCGCCGGGGTCAGGGTGAATGTCGAATTCGTCTCGGCCAACCCGACCGGGCCGATGCATGTGGCGCATGCGCGGGGCGCCGTCGTCGGTGACGCGCTGGCGCGGCTTCTGGCGTTCGCCGGCCACGAGGTGACGCGGGAATACTACATCAACGACGGCGGCGGGCAGGTCGATGTGCTGGCCCGCTCCGTCTATGAGCGCTATCGCGAGGCACATGGCCGCTCGCCCGAGATCGCCGAAGGGCTCTATCCCGGCGACTATCTGATCGCCGTGGGCGAGGCGCTGAAGGCGCAATACGGCGCCGCGCTTCTGGACCGGCCGGAATCCGACTGGCTGGCCGATGTGCGTGACGTCGCCACCGCGGCGATGATGGCGATGATCCGCGAGGATCTCGCTGCGCTGGGTGTGGAGAT
>SLBI01000205.1 GCA_007126375.1 Paracoccaceae bacterium | reverse complement strand
GCCTCGGTCCGGCCCGAGAAGGCCGCGGCGCGGATGTCGGGGGCGAAGACCTGCACCTCGGGCCATTGCGAGCCCTGTGCCTTGTGGATCGTCACCGCCGCGCCATGCAGGAAAACCGCCCCCATCTTGGCGGCATGGGCGATGAAGGGCTCCTCCGCCTCGCCCGGCCGCTCGATCTTGACGATCGAGGCGACCGAGACCTGCGGCTCCTCCGCCCCCAGCACGAAGAGGCGCGAGAAACCGTCGCGCCCGCCGGGGCCGAGATAGACGACCTGCGCGCCGCGGATCAGCCCGCGCGCCTCCAGCTCGATCCGCCGGCGGCGATGCTTCAGCGGCAGTTCGATGCCGTCGCAGATCAGCGGCTCGCCGGGCAAGAGTGCGTCGGGTGGCGCGCCATGGGCGGCGCGGAAGGCCTCGATCAGCCGCACCCTTGTGGCGTTGCGCCAGACCAGAACCGGCGCCCGCGCCATCGGCCCGGCCTCGACCCTCGACGCCAGCACCACCCGGTCGTCGCGCGCCGCGGCCTCGGCCACCATCCGCTCGAACGCCTCGAAGCCGAGGTCCGGGTCGCCCAGCGCATGCGCCAGATCGAGGATCGGATTGCCTTCGGCCTGGCGGTGAATCCGGCTCAGCTCCAGCCGATGCCCGGGCTCCAGCCGGTCGAACACCATCGCGCCGGCCTCGCCCACCGGAGCAAGCTGCGCCGGATCGCCGAAGAGCACCAGCGCCGGAAAGATCGCCTGCAGGTCCTCCAGGGCGCGGGCGTCCAGCATCGAGGCCTCGTCCACCAGACCGATATCCAGCGGTGCGGCGCGGCGCTTCCAGCCCTTGATGAAGTCCGACCCGCGCAGCCCTGCCGCCGCAAGCGCCGCCGGCACCGAGGGCACCTGTGCATGAAATGCCGCGGCGCGGTCGAGCTGCGCCTCGGTCATCCCCTCGGGCAGCGCCGCCGCCTCGGGCCGGGGCCCGTCGCCGGCCAGCCAGGCGGCGATGCGCTCGAACTGCGGGTCGTAGACCGGCGTGTAGAGGATGCGGTGGATCGTCGTCGCCGGCACGCCGCGGCCGCGCAGCACCGCAGCGGCCTTGTTGGTCGGCGCAAGCACCGCCAGCGTGCGCCGGTCGCGTCGCGGTCGCCCCTCCCAGTCGCCGCTGACGATCTCCACCCCGGCCGCCGTCAGCGCCTTCGTCAGCGCGGCCAGCAGCATCGTCTTGCCCGACCCGGCGCGCCCCAGCACCGCCAGCACCGGATGCGCCTCGGCCGCGCCGGACGGCGCGAGCCGGCCTTCCGCCAGGTCGATCCCGGCCGCAGACATCAATCCGGAGAGCCGGTCGAAGGCCTGCGTCTGGTCGTCGGAGAAGGAGGGCACGGGAACGGATGAAGCCATCGCCGGACAGACTAGCGCGGCACCCGCCGCCGCACCAGCCGCGCAGGCACGGCCGGCCGGCTCAGCCGCCGCGGCGTACCGGCTTGTGGGGAACGCTGCCGTCCGGCTCGCGCTCTGCGGCGGCGACATCGGCGCGCGCGACCGCCTCGGTCTCGTCGATCTTCGCCGCCAGGTTCGTCATCCCGTGCCGCTGGGCATAGGTCTTCATGTCGGCGAGCACCTCGAAAAGCCAGTCGTGACCCATGTGTTCTCCACGCGGAGGACCGCCCGCCACCGGCGGACATTACCCATGAACACGGGTAGCACGAAGCCGGCTGCGGGATTACCGCAGGCAGCACGAACACTCTGTTCCGCAACTGGAAACAACGGGGCGGGCAGCCTGGCCGGGGGCGGACGCCCCCGCACACACGCGAACGTCCCGCCGGACGGTTCCGGCGGGGCGTCGCGCCCCCGGCGCGGAGCGGAGCAGGGGCCCGGCTCAGACCTTGCGGCTCGCCTCCAGCGTATCCTCGAAGGTGCGCAGCCCGGTGTGTGGGGCCTGCACCAGCACCGCCATGTTGCCCGGCTTGTGCTCGTTGCGCAGCATCTTCATGTGCGCCTCCGGCACCTCGGCCCAGGGAAACACCTCGGACATGCAGGGATCCAGCCGGCGCTCGAGCATCAGGCGGTTGGCGGCGCTGGCCTGTTTCAGATGGGCGAAGTGGCTGCCCTGCAGGCGCTTCTGGTGCATCCACATGTAGCGCACGTCGAAGGTGCAGTTGAAGCCGGTGGTGCCGGCGCAGATCACCACCATGCCGCCCTTCTTCACCACCAGCGACGACACCGGGAAGGTTGCCTCGCCGGGATGTTCGAACACCATGTCGACGTTCACGCCCTTGCCGGTGATGTCCCAGATCGCCTTGCCGAAGCGCCGCGCCTCCTTCAGCCAGGCGGCGTATTCGGGGCTGTTCACCTTGGGAAGCTGCCCCCAGCAGTTGAAGTCCTTTCGGTTGATGACGCCCTTGGCGCCCAGCCCCATGACGAAGTCGCGCTTGTCCTCTTCGCTGATCACGCCGATCGCGTTGGCCCCGGCGGTGTTGATCAGCTGGATCGCGTAGGAGCCGAGGCCGCCCGAGGCGCCCCACACCAGCACGTTCTGTCCCGGCTGCAGATCGTGCGGCGGGTGGCCGAACAGCATGCGATAGGCGGTGGCGAGGGTGAGCGTGTAGCAGGCGCTCTCCTCCCAGGTCAGGTGCCGGGGGCGGGGCATCAGCTGCTGCGCCTGCACCCGGGTGAACTGCGAAAAGCTGCCGTCCGGCGTCTCGTAGCCCCAGATCCGCTGGGTGGGCGAATACATCGGGTCGCCGCCGTTGCACTCCTCGTCGTCGCCGTCGTCCTGATTGCAGTGGATCACGACCTCGTCGCCGACCTTCCAGCGCTTGACCTTCTCGCCCACCGCCCAGACGATGCCGGCGGCGTCGGAGCCGGCGATGTGATAAGGCTGCTTGTGGCCGTCGAGCGGGCTGATCGGCTGGCCCAGCGCGGCCCAGACGCCATTGTAGTTCACGCCCGCGGCCATCACCAGGACCAGCACCTCGTGGCTGTCGATCTCCCAGGTGTCGACCACCTCGACCTGCATGGCGGTGTCCGGCTCGCCGTGGCGCTCCTTGCGGATGCTCCAGGCGTACATCTGCTTCGGGACATGGCCGAGGGGCGGCATCTCGCCGAGTTCGTAGAGATCCTTCTTCGGGGCGTCATAGGCGGCGATCGCCGGCTGGGTATCGAGGGCCATGTCTGCCTCCTTGATTGCGCTTCGCAGGCTCGGGGTCATGCCGCATCGCAGAATCGCGCCGGCCGTCGCGCCCGGAGATAGCGAGCCGCGCGCAACATTGCAATACGCGGCCGAAAGGGATTGTAATTTTATGTCCCGGCAGGCGCAATGTCAGGCACCGGACGGCCGGCGCATCTCGGCCGGCGTCGGCTCGGGCGCGGGCGGCAATGCCGCAACCGCATCCACCAGATGCCCGATCGAGGCGGCGTAGAAGGCCAGCATCGCCTCCTCGCCCGGCACCACCCGCCAGCCGCCGGTGCCCTTGCCGACGATGCTGCGGATCGCCAGCGCCTCGAGCCCCTCGCGCACCGCGGCG
This sequence comes from Paracoccaceae bacterium, assembly GCA_007126375.1. Lineage (GTDB taxonomy): Bacteria > Pseudomonadota > Alphaproteobacteria > Rhodobacterales > Rhodobacteraceae > Rhodobaculum. The sequence continues at coordinate 4,472 of SLBI01000205.1, read as the reverse complement.
CCGACATCGCCGCCCGGCAGATGCACCGGACAGCCCGCCCGGCGAAAGGCCGCGACCCATTCCTCCGCCTGCGCCACGAGCGCCGCGGTCGGCATCGGCCCGTCCGCCCGGTGCAGCACCGCCGCCGCCAGCGGCACCGGCAGCACCGGCATCGCCGCCCGGATCCGCTCCATCAGCGCCAGTGCCAGGCCGTCGGTCCCCGCGCCCGGCGCCTCTCGCAGGAATGTCTCCAGCGACAGCGGCGCACCGAAACTGACGCCGGCATAGCCGAAACGGTGAAAGCGCCCGCGCAACCGTTGCCAGGCGATCCGCCCCACGAAACCAAGGATCACCGGCAGACGCGCCCGGAACCGCCGTTCGCCCGCCGTCCGGGCCTCCAGCAGGACCCGGTCCTCGAGCACCCTGTCATAGTTCAGTGCAACCGGAACGAACACCACGTCGCGCCCCCGCCGCGGGTCGAAATCGGCGGCGATGTAGTGCAGAAGCCCCTTCTTCGCCGGCCCTACCCGGCCATCCAGCGTCAGCCCGCCCTCGGGAAAGATCGCCTGTGTAACGCCCTCATGCGTGGCCATCTGCACATAGCGCGCCAAAACCCGGCGATACAGCGGGCTCATGTAGCGGCGGCGGATGAAATAGGCCCCCATCGCCCGGATCAGGCTTTGCAGCGGCCAGATCCGCGCCCATTCGCCCACCGCATAGGACAGCGCAGAGCGCTCGGCCACCAGATAGGTGACCAGCACGTAATCCATGTTCGAGCGGTGGTTCATCACGAAGACCACTGCCGCCCGCGGGTCCAGAGCGCGCAGCACGTCCTCGTCGTGATGGCCCAGCCGCACCTTGTAGAGCCCGCGCGACAGCCCGCGCGCCAGCCGCAGCGCCGGGCCGAAGTAGGTTGCCGCCGAGAACGCCGGCACGATCTCGCGGGCATAGCGTCGCGCGGTTTCAAAGGCGACGCTTTCCGGCACACCCTTCTCGCGCGACTGTTCGACCACCGCCTCCATCACATGCGGATCGTAGGTGAGCCGGTTGATCATGTCCTGCCGGCGCATCAGCTTGAACGGCTGGATCGGCCGCTCCAGCCGCTTGTTCAGCTCCGATACCAGCCGCTCCATCCGCCGCCGGAAGAACCACCGCACCGAGGGGAACAGGAAATGCGACGCGAAGGTCACCGCCGCGAAGGCGAGGATCAGCACGAAGAGCCAGAGCGGAAGTTGCACGGTCGCGGTCATGTCGCGACCTTTACGCCATGCCGCCGCAGGGGCAATGCCCGTGCGCCTCAGCGCGGTGCCAGCGTCGCGACGAAGCCGCCGAACGCCGCGCGATAGGCGTCCGGGTCGGCATGCCAGCTTTGCAGATGCCCGGCGGCGGTGCGCAGGTGATGGGTCGGCATCGAACGCCGCGCCAGCAGCCGCGCGCTGATCGACACCGGCACGATCTCGTCGCCGGCGCCATGGGCCAGGAACAACGGCCCGGAATGCGCCGCCACCGTGGGCAGCACATCGGTGTCGCGCAGGTCGTGCGGCCCGCGCGCCGACAGGATCGCCAGCGCCGCCTGCCCCACCGCCTCGGGCGCCGGCAGGCCACGCTGCGCCGCCAGATGCGCGAGCACCGCACCGAAGTCGAGCGCCGGCGAGTCGAGCGCCAGTGCGGCGACATGTCGGGCCAGGGCCGAGCGACGCAGAAACTGCCCGACAATCGCCCCGCCCATCGATTCGCCGACCAGCAGCAGACGGTCATGCCCGCGTGCGACCATCTGCGCCACCGCCGCCTCCAGATCGGGCCATTCGGTGGTGCCCATGCCATAGCGGCCGTCCGACGTGGCCGGAGCCGCGGGGTCGTTGCGATAGCTGATCAGCAGCACCGGCAGCCCGGCCTCCTGCAGCACGGACAGATGCCGATAGCCATCCTCGCGGGCGCCGGCCACACCATGCACGTATATGGCCGCAAGATCCGCGCGCGGCCCCGGCACCAGCCAGGCCGGCGAAGGGCCGAGCGGAGTGTCCACCGTCACCGTCTCGAAGCCGAGGCCCAGCGCCGCGGCCGGATCGCCGCGAAATCCCAGCACGAAGGGATCCGTCTCCGGAGTGCCCGGCGCGATCATCGCCGAGATGGTGCCGACCTCCAGCAGCGCCGATGCCCCGCGCGCCAGCATCCAGCCGGCAACGGCCAGATACCCCGCCACCACCGCCAGGAGCACGAGGATCGCCAGAACGAGTCGCCGCATCGCAACCTCCGGACGCATGCCTGACGCGCAGCCTAGCCAGCCGGGCCGCATCCACGCAACTCGCTCCCGCGAGGCGCCAGAGGGCGCCGGCCTCATGCCGCATTGCGGCGAATTGACAGGGACAGGAAGTTTCCCATATCAGGGCAGCAGCCGAAAGAAAGTTGCCGTGATGCCTGCCGCCGCGCCGCGCGCATCCGGCACGGCCCCGCCGCGAGGAGCCCGAGATGACCGAACACGCCACGACCGACCGCGACAAGCCCTGGCTGTTCCGCACCTATGCCGGCCATTCCACCGCGGAGAAGTCGAACGCGCTCTACCGCACCAATCTCGCCAAGGGCCAGACCGGGCTTTCGGTCGCCTTCGACCTGCCCACCCAGACCGGCTATGACAGCGACCATGTGCTCGCCCGTGGCGAGGTCGGCAAGGTCGGCGTGCCGGTCGCGCATCTTGGCGACATGCGCACGCTCTTCGCGGACATTCCGCTGGACCGGATGAACACCTCGATGACGATCAATGCCACCGCGCCCTGGTTGCTCGCGCTCTACATCGCCGTGGCCGAGGAACAGGGGGCGGACACCCGCAAGCTGCAGGGCACGGTGCAGAACGACATCATCAAGGAATACCTCAGCCGCGGCACCTACATCTGCCCGCCCGCGCCGTCTCTCCGCATGATCACCGACGTCGCCGCCTACACCCGCGAACACCTGCCGAAATGGAACCCGATGAACGTGTGTTCCTATCACCTGCAGGAGGCCGGCGCGACGCCCGAGCAGGAGCTTGCCTTCGCGCTTGCCACCGCAACGGCGGTTCTGGACGACCTGAAGGGCAAGGTTGCCGAAGAGCACTTCCCCGCGATGGTCGGGCGCATTTCCTTCTTCGTGAACGCCGGCATCCGCTTCGTCACCGAGATGTGCAAGATGCGCGCCTTCACCGAGCTTTGGGACGAGATCTGCCGCGAGCGGTACGGGGTGGAGGAGGCGAAATTCCGCCGCTTCCGCTATGGCGTGCAGGTGAACTCGCTGGGCCTGACCGAACAGCAGCCGGAGAACAACGTCTACCGCATCCTGATCGAGATGCTGGCCGTCACGCTGTCGAAGAGCGCCCGCGCCCGCGCCGTGCAGCTGCCGGCCTGGAACGAGGCGCTGGGCCTGCCGCGGCCATGGGACCAGCAGTGGTCGCTGCGCATGCAGCAGGTGCTGGCCTACGAGACCGACCTTCTGGAATACGCCGACCTGTTCGAGGGCAACCCGGCGGTGCAGCGCAAGGTCGAGGAGCTGAAGGAGGGCGCGCGCGCCGAGCTGGCGCTGATCGACGGCATGGGCGGCGCGGTCCAGGCCATCGAATACATGAAGGGCCGTCTGGTGGAGGCGAATTCGGAGCGCATCACCCGGATCGAGGACGGCGAGACCGTGGTGGTCGGTGTGAACCGCTTCACCACCACGGAACCCTCGCCGCTGACCACCGGCGAGGATTCGATCATGACCGTCGATGCGGCGGTCGAGGCCGACCAGATCGACCGGCTCCAGGCCTGGCGCGCGGCGCGTGACGAGGCGGCAGTGCAGGACGCGCTGGCAGACCTGCGCGCCGCCGCCGCCAGCGGGGCCAACATCATGCCGCCCTCCATCGCCGCGGCGAAGGCCGGCGCCACCACCGGCGAATGGGGCGCCGTCGTCCGCGCCGCCTTCGGCGAATACCGCGCCCCGACCGGCGTCTCTCGCAACCCCTCGAACCGCACCGAGGGGCTGGAGCCGATCCGCGAGGCGGTGGACGCGGTCAGCGCCCGTCTGGGCCGCCGGCTGAAGTTCCTCGTCGGCAAGCCCGGCCTCGACGGCCACTCCAACGGCGCCGAACAGATCGCCGCGCGTGCCCGCGACTGCGGCATGGAGATCCATTACGAGGGTATCCGCCTGACCCCGGCCGAGATCGTCGCCGCCGCGCAGGATCAGGATGCACATGTGGTCGGCCTGTCGATCCTGTCGGGCAGCCACATCCCGCTGGTCGAGGAGCTGATGGACCGGATGCGCGCCGCCGGTCTCGGCGCCGTGCCGGTGATCGTCGGCGGCATCATCCCCGAGGAGGACGCCACGCGGCTGCGCGCCATGGGAGTGGCCGCCGTCTACACGCCAAAGGATTTCGAGATCAACCGCATCATGATGGATATCGTCGGTCTGGTCGACTTGCGCCCCGAGGCCGCCGAATAGCCCGTCGCGCGCCCGGGCCGGGCCGCTGCCGCGCCCCGTCTTGCAAG
>SLBI01000373.1 GCA_007126375.1 Paracoccaceae bacterium | reverse complement strand
TGTTGATCGTCGCGTCGGTCCGCAGCAGGAAGGCGCCCAGCGGGTTCGCGGCGAGGCTGGGCGGCGCGTAATGGCCCACCGGCAGACCGAGCCCGGCGGAATGGATGCGCAGCGACATCGTGAGCGGGGTCAGCCGGGCCTGGCCGAGGCCGAAGTCATAGACCGAATACTGCCACTGGCCGAGGCGGTTGCGGGTGACCATCATCATCTCGAACGCGGCCCGGGTTATGGCAAAATTGGCGATCTCATGGGCGCGCTGTTCCGGGCCGGCGGGGGTGAAGGCGGCGCTGAGGATGACCTTCCCGTCCCCCGCGTCGCGCACCGCATAGCTTTCGCGATCGGCCTGCATCCGCGCGCGCAGCTTGGGAAAGCCGTAGCCGTAGATGCCCAGCAGGATCGGCGGCAGGCTGTTCAGGTAGAGCCGCGTCGGGCAGATCAGCGGTTCGAGGCGGGCACGGTCCGGATCGGTATGGCGCACCCAGGGCACCGCGCAGATGCATTCGAGATAGTTCATCCCGAACGGCATCAGGTTGGGCCGCACGTCGCGCTGCCGGCCCATCAGCAGGATCACCGGATGGGTGTCGGGCGTGGGCGCGAGGGCCTGCGGGGCGGTGCCGGGCGCCAGCCCCTCGGGCAGCATCGCCGCCACGGTCGCGCGCGGCAGCGCCAGCATGGCCACGGCGCCGGTGGTCTGGGCCATGCCGAAGGCCGCGCTCCACGGCCAGGCGGAGTTCTGCGGCCGTATCGTCTGGATCACCGGCACCGGCGGCAGGGCCGCGCCGCCGATCACCGGGTCGGCGTCCTCGCCCACGATCAGCGCCCGGCGCCCGGCGAGGCCCGCGGCGGCGCGGATGCCCGACATGGTGGCCGCCTCGACGCAGCCGGCGTTGATCGCCGTCCAGGTCCAGTCGCCGGCCAGCCAGAGATTGTCGAAGCAGCTGCGATCGGCGCGCAGCCGCGCCGCCGGGGAGCCGGGCACGGACAGCACGTAGCGCTCGGACGGTTCGATGTTCTTGCGGAAATACTGTGCCGTCCAGCGGTCGGTGTCGGTGCGCGCCGTCACCAGCAGCGCCGGGTCCAGCGCATCGCCCTGCATCACCCCGGGAAACAGGAACGCCCCGTTTTCCTTCAGCCAGCCCGCCTCTTCGGTGCGCAGCGCGTCCAGCAGTTCGCCGGGATAGCCGGGCGCGGGCCCCCTGGGGATGCTGTCGGGATCGGGCGTGGGGCCGCAGAAATACGAGATCCGGCCGGGGCGCAGTTCGTCGGGCCAGTCCTCGCGGTCGCGCAGGTGGCTCATGTCGGCCCAGGTGTTCAGGTTGTCGGCGAAGGCGGTCAGGATCGTCTCGCCGTAGGGCCAGCCGATGTCCTCGGGCTTGTGCCACAGCTGCATCGCCTCGGTGCCGACGGTGCGCACCCGCTCGACCATGCGCCGCCACAGCGGGCTGGCCTCGATCAGGTCGGCGGCGATGTCGGGAAAGGTGCCGATGGGGATGCCGAGGACAACCTCGTCGAAATCGACCCCGCGCCGCAGCCTCACCTTTTCCACCGCCGGCCAGTCCTTCCAGGCGGATTCAAGATTGACCTTCCTGTCCTGCAGGGCCTGGCCTTCCTCCAGCCGGTCCCAGACCGGTTGGGAGGGCCAGCAATCGAGGCCGCGCACCCGCACGAAAGGGTCGTAGGCGCCCTTCCAGGGCGTCGCCTGGCGGTCGATCTCGACCACCTCGATGCCCTGGCACTGGGAATCGAGGCGCAGCGCGCGCACCTCGTGGAAGAAGCGGAACTTCACCCCGCGGCGCACCAGGGCCTTGTAGTAGGGGGTGAAGATGGTGTCGCCCATCCCGGCGTTCATCTTCAGGAAGATCGCGCCGTCATAGGTCAGCATCAGCCGTAGCGAACCGGAGATGAAGGTGCCCGCGGCAATGGCGCGGTGCTTGCGGTCGCAGATGCCGTCGGCGTAGCCGAAGGCATAGTCGTAGACCGCGCGCACCACGGCGCTGTCCACCGTTTCGGGCCGGGCGCCGTGCAGGGCGATCCAGTCGCTGAATTCGTGGTTCTCGATCACGCCGAAACCGTGGGTCAGGACGCCGTCGGCGATCATTCCGCGGATCACCGCACCGCCGAGATCGAGCAGCGTGCGCAGCCGGGCCATTTCGCCATCGAAATCGTCCTGCGCGAGCAGCCTGCTGTGCCCGGCATCCAGCCCCTCGCGATGCCGGTGCGCCAGATCGGCGAGACCGGTGAGGTCCTCGGGTTTGTCGGCCGCGCCGGTCTCGACCGCCTGCGCCATCTGCGCCATCAGTTCGGTGACCTCGACCGGGCCGGACCGGCCCGACGCCCGGTGTCTCTGCACCGCGGCTTCGCCATGGGTGTCGGAGTCGGGGTGGACGTGGTGGGCGAAGGGCGCGGCCAGATCCTGGCGCATCATGTCGCGCATCATCTCGGCCAGCAGCCGCAGATAGGTCGCGGGCGAGATCGCGCCGAAGCCAAGCTTCGGGCGGTCGTGCACCGGCGGCCTGATCGGCCAGAAGCCCCAGCCGGTGCCGTGCGGCTCGCCCAGCGCGATGTTGTCATGGCGGGCGAAGGCCGTGTCGAAGGAGGCAAACACCCCCTCCACGCCCCGCAGTTCGTCATAGCATTCGCGCATCAGCCGGATCGCATTGTCGTAAAACCCCGACCATACATGCAGGCCGTGTTCCTCGATGCGCTGATGCTCGTGCCCGTTGCGGCCGCTGGCGCATTTGCCGCCGAGCCGCCAGCCGGTCTGATAGATCGTCACGTCGTAGGCGTCGGCGCCGTGCCGCGGCGAGGTGAGCTCGAAAGCCGCCGTGATCGCACCGACGCCGCCGCCGAGGATTGCCACGCGCTTGCGCGGCCTCGCCGCTGAGTCATTCGGTCTCATGTCGCTGCCCCCAGCGGGCGCCCCCCGTCTCGCGCCCCGTTCTGTCGCGAGTATACGTCCGATGTCTGGAATATGCGCGGTCTTTAAGCAAGGTTTCGGAGAATTCGCGGTGGCAAGGACGGGCCGGCCCGGAACCGCTGCCTGCAGCTTCGGCTTCGCTTCGCCACCGGCTTGTGGCAGCGTCGGGGAATGCACCCGCGTCAGAACATCGCCTTCGTCACCTCTGCCGACGGCACCCGGATCGCCACTGCGGCCGTAGGGCGTGGCCCGGTGCTGGTGCGGGCGGCGCATTGGCTGGGCCATGTGGAGTTCGACGCCGAGAGCCCGGTGTGGCGGCCATGGCTGGCGGCACTGTCGCGCGATCACCGGTATCTGCGCTACGATCAGCGGGGCTGCGGCTTGTCGGACCGCGACGCGACCGACCTTTCGCTGGACGCGATGGTGGCCGATCTCGAGGCGGTGACGGCGCCGCTCGGCCCCGATCCGTTTCCCCTGATCGGCATGTCGCAGGGCGGTGCCATCGCGATCGAATTCGCCCGTCGCCATCCCGGGCGGGTGGCGCGGCTGGTGCTGATCGGCGCCTATGCACGCGGCGCGCTGATGCGGCCGGAGGGCCAGGGCCACCGCCGCGAGGCCGAGGCGCTGCTGGCGCTGGTGCGGCTGGGTTGGGGGCGCGACAATCCTGCCTTCCGGCAAGTCTTCACCAACCAGTTCATCCCGGGCGGCACGCCCGAGCAGCACCGCTGGTGGACCGATCTGGAGCGCCGCACCGCCAGCCCCGAGGCAGCTGCCGCGCTCTTGTCCGCCTTCTACCGGATCGACGTGCAGGACCGGGCGCGCGGGCTCGACCTTCCGGTGCTGGTGATGCATGCGCGCGGCGATGCGCGGGTCCCGTTCGAGGAGGGGCGGCTTCTGGCGGCGCTGATCCCGGGCGCGCGCTTCGTTCCGCTGGAAAGCGACAACCACACGCTGCTGGAGACCGAGCCCGCCTGGCCCCGGTTCCTGGCCGAACTGCGCGGTTTTCTCGGCGTCGCGGCGCCGACGCCGCAGCGGTGGGCGGGGACGGAGACGCTGACCGCTACCGAACGGCAGGTGCTGGCGCTGCTGCGCGAGGGGTTCGGCAACCGTGCCATTGCGCATCGTTGCGGCAAGACCGAAAAGACGGTGCGCAATCAGGTCTCGGCGATCCTTGCCAAGACCGGCCAGCCGTCTCGCGCCGCGCTGATCGCGGCGTTGCACCGCCACGGCTGAAAGAACCGGTGGCACACGAGGACAGATGTCCCGCCCGGCGATGCGACGGCCACCGCAGGACGGGACATCCGGCTCATGCGCGGCCGGGCGATGTGCGCCAGGCTGTGCGCGACTTAACCGCCGGAGAGGATCGCAGGCATGGGAATCGCGGAGATCGCATCGACAGCGCGGCAAGACCGGCTTGCGCCTGTCGCGCTGTCGCTGGCGACGCTGTTCTGGTCGGGCAATTTCATCGCCGGGCGGGCGCTGCGCGACGACATCGATCCGGTCACGCTGAACACGCTGCGCTGGGGACTGGCCTGCGTGCTGTTCCTGCCCTTTGTCGGGGCGGCCTGCCTGCGGCATGGGGCGGCGATCCGGCAGCACTGGCGCTGGCTCCTGGCCCTCGGCGCGACCGGAATCGCGGGGTTCCACACCGTGGTCTATCTGGCGCTGACGCGCACGACCGCGACCAATGCGCTGCTGGTGCTGGCGCTGGCGCCGGCGGCGATCCTGATCGGCTCGGCGCTGATCCGGGCCAGCCGCCCCGGCCGGCTGCAATGGGCGGGCTCGGTGCTGTCGCTCGCGGGGGCAGCTATCCTTGTCACCCGCGCCGACGCCGAGGTCCTGCGCGCGCTCGCCTTCAATGCGGGCGATCTGTGGATGCTGGCCGCGGTGGGGATCTGGGCGGCCTATTCGCTGCTGCTGAAGCGGCGGCCGGCCGATCTGCCGCCGACGGTGGCGCTGGCGGCCAGCATGGTCATCGGCGTCGCGCTGATGCTGCCGCTGTGGCTGCCGACGCTGCCGGAGGTCCGCCTGGCCGTCTCGCCCGGCGTGCTGGCGGCGCTTGCCTACATCGTCGTCTTTCCATCGGTCATCGCCTTCTGGCTCTGGGGGTTCGGCGTGGCACGCCTCGGGCCCGAACGGGCCGGACAGTTCGTGCATCTGATGCCGGTGTTCGGCCCGCTCCTCGCCATGGCGATCCTCGGCGAGCGGATCGTGGCGGCCCAGGTAGCCGGGGCACTGGTGATCTTTGCGGGAATTGCCCTTGTCATGCGGCAAGCGCATCGGTGAGATGTGCACGAGCCGGGCGCAGCCCCCGCAGCAGCCCGCGCATCCGCGGCGGTCGCGGGGCTGGCGTTGCCGGAAAAGGGCGAGGACGCGGGCTGGGGAGCCCGGCGGGTTGGCGATCGATCCTTCGGCCATGCCGGCGCCGGGCCGGGCCGTGTCGGACCCGGCCGGCCTGCGGCGCAAGCGGAAAGCGGCGAAGGCCGGAGCGGTCGGGGAGGGAGATCGGCATGAGCGACGCGCTGCAACGGCGGACAAGGGTGACCTCCAGCCACTGGGGCGCGTTCGAAGTGGATGTCGAGGACGACCGCATCGTCGCCACGCGGCCCTTCGCGGCGGATCCGAACCCCAGCGCGATTCCCGCCGTCCTGCCAGCCGCGGTGCATCACCGCAGCCGGATCGCCCGACCCTCGATCCGCCGCGGCTGGCTGGAGCGCCGTGCGCGCGGCGGCCGCGGCAGCGAGGCCTTCGTCGAACTGCCATGGGACGAGGCGCTGGATATCGCAGCCGCCGAGATCGACCGCGTGCGCCGGAGCCACGGCAACGCGGCGATCTTCGGTGGTTCCTACGGCTGGGGGTCGGCCGGGCGGTTCCACCATGCGCAGAGCCAGCTGCACCGGTTCCTCAACTGCATCGGCGGCTATGTCGCGACCTTCGGCAGCTATTCCACCGGATGCGCGCAGGCGATCATGCCGCATGTTTTCGGTGAGCCCTTCCTCAAGCTGCTGTACGAACACCAGGAGGGCTGGCAGACGATCCACGACCACACCGAGACGTTGGTGATGTTCGGCGGGATCAACGCCAAGAACGCTCAGGTCAGCATGGGCGGGATCACCGAACACGAGACCGCGGACTGGTTCGCCCGCTTTGCCGCGAAGGGCATGCACTGCGTCAACATCGGCCCGCAGCGCGGCGATGCACCGGCGGACTGTGCATGGATGCCGCTGCGTCCGGCTTCGGATACCGCGCTGATGCTGGCGCTGGCCCATGTGCTTGATGCCGAGGGGCTGATCGACGGTGATTTCCTCAACCGCTGCACCGTCGGCTTCGCCCGGTTCCGGCCCTACCTGACGGGCGAGGCCGACGGTCAGCCGAAATCGCCGGACTGGGCCGGGCCGATCTGCGGCGTCGCGCCCGAAAGCATCCGGGCGCTGGCCCGGCGCATGGCGGCGACGCGGACGCTGATCACCGTGGCCTGGTCATTGCAGCGCGCCGAGCATGGCGAACAACCCTACTGGATGTCGGCCGTGCTGGCGGCGATGCTGGGTCAGATCGGCCTGCCGGGCGGCGGGGTGGGCTATGGCTATGGAGCCATCGGCGGGGTTGGCAAGTCGTTGCTCGGCCTCACCGGGATGACCCTGCCGCAGGGCACGAATCCGGTGCGCCGGGTGATCCCTGTCGCCCGCATCGGCGACATGCTGCGCCACCCCGGACAGCCCTATGATTTCAATGGCCGGCGCGAGACCTATCCCGACATCCGGCTGATCCACTGGGCCGGCGGCAACCCGTTCCACCACCATCAGGACCTCAATGGGCTGCACGAGGCCTGGCAGCGGCCCGAGACGATCATCGTGCACGATCCCTGGTGGACCGCGACGGCGAAGCGCGCCGACATCGTCTTTCCGGCGACGACGCCCTATGAGCGCGAGGATATCGGCCGGACCAACCTCGACGACTATCTGTTCCACATGCCCCGGCTGATCCCGCCGGTGGGCGAGGCGCGCGACGATTACGACATCCTTTCGGGCCTTGCGGCGCGGCTGGGGGCGGGGCCGGCCTTCACCGAGGGGCGCGATGCCGCGGCCTGGATCGACCGTCTCTATGCCGACTATCGTGACCGTGCCGCCTTGAAGGGTGTGGAGGTGCCCGACCTGGAAACGCTGAAGGCGCGCAACTGGGTCCGCCTGCCGATCCGCAGTGACGGCCCGAACCGGACGTTGTTCGCCCCCTTCCGCGAAGACCCAGCGGCGGCGCCGCTGCGGACGCCCTCGGGGCGGATCGAGATCTTTTCGGAGGCGGTGGCAAGCTTCGGCTACGACGATTGCCCGGGCCATCCCGTCTGGCTGCCGCCCGCGGAATGGCTGGGCGCCGCGACGGCTGCGGCGCCCCTTCATCTCGTATCGCCGCAGCCGGGCGACAAGCTGCACAGCCAACTCGAAAGCGCGCTCGCCGATGTGCCGGGAGCGCGACCCGAGACGCTGCTGATGCATCCTGACGACGCGGCGCGGCGGGAAATCCGGACGGGCGATCTGGTGCGGGTGTTCAATACCCGCGGCGCCTGCCGGGCCCGGGTGCGGGTTTCGGACGATATCCTGTCAGGTGTCGTCGCGCTGCCGACCGGGGCATGGTTCGGCGATCCGGGGGGCAACCTTGACCCGCATGGCAACCCGAATGTGCTGACCCGCGACACCGGCACCTCACGGCTGGCGCAGGGATGCAGCGCCCACAGCGCATTGGTGGAGGTGAGCCGGCTCGACCCCTGAGCCGGCCCCCGGCAGCCCGCCGCCGGTGTCGACGTGGTCTCTCGGCGCGGTCCGGTCTGTAGTGTTGCAGCAAGGGATGGAGGTCAGCCAGAAGCGGGACGGCTGCACTTGGGCTGCGGCCGGACGGGGAGATGTCGGAAGGGCAGGGAACCGCCGGAAGCGCGCGCGGACGCTCACGATGCCATGGCTTGGGGACAATGCGACCATGGGTTGGGTTTCCGGGGTGATGATCAGGCGGACAATCGGGACTCAGGCAGTTGGATGCCCTTGCCGCGTTCGGTGTGGAGCGGTCCACTCATGCGCCACAGCCCGGCGGTCTGCGCGCCGCGGGG
>SLBI01000287.1 GCA_007126375.1 Paracoccaceae bacterium | reverse complement strand
TCAAGGCCGAGTCCGCCGCGCGGCGCATCGGCGAGCACAACCCGGGCAGGCGGCCGTGGGAGATATGACCGACCTGCCGCCCGACCCGGTGTTCGAGGCCCGCGCCGGCCGCCTCACGCTGCGGACGTAGAGACGCGCCTAGGGCATCCTCCGACCTAGGCCGAGGGCGGCGGTGGAGACGCACACCGCCGCCCGCCCTGTCGGGTGCCGGGGGGGGGGCCTGCGATCTGCCCGACCGCCAAAGCGGACACCGGCGCCGACCAAAAGCGCGCGCGATTGCAGATTAACCTTCCGGCCGCCCGATCTGGCGCGACGCGGGCGAGGCCGCCGCAGCCCGCCGGCCGGGCATCCCGATCCGGCGCCAATGCCGGCGCCTCGGCCGCGGGCGCTTACCGGGTGGTGCCTTCCGGTTTTCTTCCGCGGAGCGCGAAAGCAAATGTCACCCTCCGGTGCACGTCCGGGGGCATCGGCCGGGCATTGGGACCCGGATGCGGCAGGCTGCTAGCTATGTGCTAGCTAACCCTCAGTGCCGGCCCGCATCCTTCCGCTAAGTCTTTGATTTTATGGCGCACCCGACAGGATTCGAACCTGTGACCTCTGCCTTCGGAGGGCAGCGCTCTATCCAGCTGAGCTACGGGTGCGTCGCAGGTGCTATAGGCAATGAAGGGTCGGGCTGCAATGGGATTTGCAGCTGCGCGGCCGGGCTGCGGCGTGCGGCCGTGCCGATCAGCCGAAGAGTTCGTGGCACAGTTCGAGGCCCTCGATGAGGCGGTCCACCTCGGCCGGGGTGTTGTAGAGGCCGAAGGAGGCGCGGCAGGTGGCGGTCACGCCGAGATGCTCCATCAGCGGCTGGGCGCAGTGGTGGCCGGCGCGCACGGCGACGCCTTTCTTGTCGAGCACGGTGGAGATGTCATGCGCATGCGCAGGCCCGTCGAGAGTGAAGGAGAAGATCGCCCCCTTGCCGGCAGAGCGGCCCTGCAGTTGCAGCCAGTTCAGCCCCTCCAGACGGTCGCGGGCGTAGTCGCGCAGGCTCCGCTCGTGCGCGGCGATCGAGTCCATGCCGAGCGCCATCAGATACTCCAGCGCGACGCCGAGGCCGATCTGCTGAACGATGGCGGGGGTCCCGGCCTCGAACTTCATCGGCGGATCGGCGTAGCTGACGCTGTCACGGTGCACCTCGCGGATCATGTCGCCGCCGCCGAGAAACGGCTCCATCTCGTCCATCCGAGCCCGGGCGATCCAGATCGCGCCGGAACCCGAGGGGCCGTAGAGCTTGTGGCCGGTGACGGCGTAGAAGTCGCAGCCGAGTTCGGCGAGGTTCACCGGCAGATGCACTGCCGCCTGGCTGCCATCGACCAGAACCGGCACGCCGCGCGCGCGCGCCTCGGCGCAGATCGCCCGTACATCCACCACCGTGCCGAGCACGTTCGACATGTGGGTGATCGCGACCAGACGGGTGCGCGGACCGATCGCATCGAGCACGGCCTGGGGATCGAGATCGCCATTCATGTCGGGTTCGACCCACCGCAGGACGATGCCCTGACGTTCCCGCAGCAGATGCCAGGGCACGATATTGGCGTGATGCTCCATCACGCTGAGCACGATCTCGTCGCCCGGCTCAAGCCGGGGCATCGCCCAGCCGTAGGCCACCAGATTGATCCCCTGCGTTGTACCGGAGGTGAAAACGATCTCGCGTTCGTCGGGCGCTCCGAGAAAACGGGCGACGATGCCGCGCACTGCCTCATACCGGTCGGTGGCGAGGTTCGAGAGGAAATGCAGGCCACGGTGGACATTGGCATATTCCTCGGCATAGCCGCGGGTGACCGCGTCGATCACCGCCTGCGGCTTCTGCGCCGATGCGCCATTGTCCAGATACACCAGCGGCTTGCCGTTCACCTCGCGCGCGAGGATCGGGAAATCGCGGCGCACTGCCTCGACATCGTACATCGTTCCGCCCTCATACATCCTGATCGAGCCTTCGTGCCGTCATACCGTCTGCGGCGGCGTGACCCCGAGCATCGCCAGCATCAGGGCGACCAGGAAGGCCACGCCGAAAGCGGTGACCACGATCATGCCCAGCACGCCCAGCAGCGACCGAAACCCGTGCAGCTCGGCCACGAAGCCGGTAAGCACCCAGAGGAACACCGCAAACCCGAGAATTGAGAGTAACCCGGCAAGCGGCGGCAGCAACAGAAGCGCGGCGATCTGCAGCAGCTGGATCACCAGCATGATCCCCTGCAGGAAGGCCACGAGCAGCAGCGCATCGGGAAAATTGCCACCGCCGCCCATCATCCGGCCGACCGCATGCATCACCGAGGCCATCACGAACAGAACCGTGGCCTGAAGCACCAGCGAGGGCACGGGGCCGGCGAGCAGGCCGCCCATCATCCCGGTCGGCCCCATCGCCAGACGCAGGGCGAGATTGCCCGCCAGTGCGCTCAGCACCACCACCAGCGCCAGTGCCAGCCAGCGGGCATTCATCGGCAACCGCGCCTGCAGAACCCGACGCGCCCCGGCACGCGGATCGATCACTGTGTCGCGGATGAGGCCCATCAGGGCGGGAAAGGAGGTGTCCATGCGAAGCTTCTAGGCGCTCGCTTCGCGGGCCTCAAGCGCCGCGGCGCCGAGACCGGCGGCGATGCTGCGGAAAAGCGCCACCAGCACGACAAGCCCGACCGCCTCCGTCATCGGGCCGGAGCCGGCATAGCCCGCGACCACGCCATGCGCCATCCACAACGGGCTGGTGGCGAGCAGCGACCAGAAGAGCGCCAGCCGCGCAGCATACCAGCCGATCGGCCGTCGCAACGCCACCATCCCCAGCCGCAGGAGGGCCGCGATGCCGTAGGCGAGCAGCGGCGCGATGAACATCCAGCCAAGCAGTGCCCCCCCCAGCAGCGCCTGCAGCGGGACCCCGTCGCCCTCTTCGGCGATGCGAATCAACCTCGGCCACTGGCCCAAGAAGATCAGACCGCAGGCCACCATGAGATAGACCAGCGCCCGATCCTCGCGCTGCCCCTGCGCCAGCAGGGCCCGGACCACCGCGCCGGGTCGGCGCCAGCTTCGCAGGATATCGCCGCTGACCGACATCGGCCGACGTCACGCCGGCCGATGCCGCGCCAGCCAGGCTTCCAGCCGGTTGCGGATGTCGGCGGCGAGGCGTTCGTCCTCTATCTCGTTCAGCGCCTCGGCGAGGAAGGCGAGCACGAGGAGCCCCTGCGCCTCGTTCTCGGGCACCCCGCGGGAACGCAGATAAAAGAGCTGCACCGGGTCGATCGCGCCCGAGGTGGAGCCGTGCGAGCATTTTACGTCGTCGGCATAAATCTCCAGTTCCGGCTTGACCAGGAACTGGCTGTCCTCGTCAAGCAGCAGCGACTGGCTGATCTGATAGCCGTCGGTGAGTTGCGCCTCGGCGGTGACGAGAATCTTGCCCTGGAACACGCCGACAGCGCCGTTGCGCAGCACCTTCTTGAACACCTGACGGCTCTCGCAGGATTCGGCGGCATGGGTGACGAACACGGTATCGTCCTGGTGAAAGTCGCCATCGCCCACCGCGGTGCCGGCGACATGGGCAACCGCCTCGCGGCCGAGCAGTTCGAGAAACGCCTCGTTGCGCACGAGCCGACCGTTCACGGTGGCTGTGAATGACTTGAACACCCCGCGCTCTGCCAGCCGGGCGAAGATATGGGTATGCGTGCGTCGCTCATGATCGCGGCCCTGCGCGCGGACATGGTGGAAGCGGGCACCCTCGCCCACCTCGACCTCGAGCACGGAGGAGAACCGGGCGGCGCCGGCGCCGTTTTCCATCAGCGTGAGTTCGGCGCCCGGTTCGAGCCGGATGCAATGGTGCAGCACAGCATCCGACGTCTCGGCACGGTGCAGATAGATCAGCGACACCGGCTTTTCGGTACGTCCGGTCACCCGTATCAAAACACCATCTTCGGCAAAGGCCGTGTTGTGGGTGGCCAGCGACCGCGGCACCGGTTCCTGCCCGCGCGCCTCGAGCACACCGTAGAGATCGCGCGCCCAGTGGATATCGGCCGCGGCGGCCGTGGCCAGGCGCTCGATCTCAACTCCGGCCAGCGCGAGATCGTCCGACGCGGCCGGATCGAAGACGCCATCGACGAAGACGACCCTGAGCCGGTCCATCTCGTGGAACATCGGCGGCTCGCCCTTGAGATCGAACAACGCGGCGGCGATCGGCTCGGCTGCGGACAGTGTCGTGGGGTCGGTGTATTTCCAGTATTCGTCACGCCTGTCGGGCAGGCCGAGCGCCTGCAGCCGAGCCAGCGCCTCGCGTCGCGCAGCGGTGACCCACGCCCCGCCGGACGGCAGGGCTTGACCGGCCAGCCGCGCCCCGGTCGCCTCGGCCCGGGCGCGGGCGATCTGTTCCCGGCGCCCAGCCATCACGCCGGCTCCGCCGCGTCGACGATGTCGCCGTAGCCCTGCGTCTCGACCTCCAGCGCCAGATCCGGCCCGCCGGTCTTCACGATCCGGCCGTCGGACATGATGTGCACCACATCGGGGCGGATATGATCCAGCAGCCGCTGGTAATGGGTAATCACGAGAAAGCCGCGCCCTTCGGAACGCAGCGCGTTCACGCCGTCGGCGACGAGTTTCATCGCGTCCACGTCGAGACCCGAGTCGGTCTCGTCGAGAATGCACATCTTCGGCTCCAGCATGGCCATCTGCAGGATCTCGTTGCGCTTCTTCTCGCCGCCCGAAAACCCGGTGTTGACCGGACGCTTCAGCATGTCGGCGTCGATCTTCAGGCCGGCCGCCTTCTCGCGCACGAGTTTCAGGAAAGCGCCCGAACTCATCTCCTCCTCGCCCTTGGCGCGGCGTTGCGCGTTCACCGCGGTGCGCAGGAAGGTCATGTTGCCCACGCCCGGGATCTCCACCGGATACTGGAAGGCGAGGAAGAGGCCGGCGGCAGCCCGCTCCTCGGGCTCCATCCCCAGCAGGTCGGCCCCCTCCAGCGTGGCGGTGCCCGCGGTGACCTCATAGCCCTCGCGACCCGCAAGCACATAGGAAAGGGTCGATTTCCCCGACCCATTCGGCCCCATGATGGCGTGCACCGTGCCCGGCGCGACGGACAGCGTCACGCCCTTGAGGATCGCGATGTCCTCGTCGCCAAGCTTGACGTGCAGGTCGTTGATCTCGAGCATTGTCTTCCCCTGTTATCCCGTTCGGCCGCTCAGGGCCGCATGATCAGCTTGGCCGAGACATGGGCGATCACCACCGCCATCATGGCGACCAAGGCCGCCATCGCCGCGCCGCCCCCCGACCAGACCGGAAAGGTGATGGTCATCATCACCATCACCCCCACAGCCATCAGCAGCACATAGCGCGGGCGCGGCTCGGCCGCCGTCAGCCACCAGCGCAGATTGTCCATCTCAGCCGCTCCGTGTCATCCGCCCGGCCAGCGCGTCGCCGGCAGTCAGCTGCGCAGGCAGGCTGACCGCAACCGCCATCCCCGGACCGATCGCCAGCGCCAGACCGATGACCAACGGCGCACTGCCCCCGAACCCGGCGAGGGCGCCCGACATGAGCGGCCGGGCCAGCGCGCCGAGGCCGCGACGCATATCGTCGGCCGGCCTTTCGAGCACGCGTCCGATCATCCCACGCTGCCTTCCAGGCTGATCGCGACCAGGCTCTGCGCCTCCATCGCGAACTCCATCGGCAGCGCCTGAAGCACCTCCTTGCAGAAACCGTTGACGACGAGCGCCACCGCCTCTTCCTCGTCCATCCCGCGCGAGCGGCAATAGAACAGCTGGTCGTCGTCCACCTTCGAGGTGGTCGCCTCGTGCTCGGCCCGGCTCGTGGTGTTCTTCACCTCGATGTAGGGCACCGTATGCGCACCGCAGCGGTTGCCGATCAGCAGGCTGTCGCACTGCGTGTAGTTGCGGCTGTTCGCCGCCCTCGGATGCATCGACACCAGCCCGCGATAGGTATTCTGCGCCTTGCCGGCCGAAATCCCCTTCGAGACGATCCGCGAGCGGGTGTTCCGTCCCAGATGCACCATCTTGGTGCCGGTATCGGCCTGCTGTGCGTTGTTGGCAATGGCTATGGAATAGAACTCGCCCTGGCTGTCATCGCCGCGCAGGATGCAGGACGGGTATTTCCAGGTGATCGCGCTGCCGGTCTCGACCTGCGTCCACATCACCTTGGACCTGTGCCCGCGGCAGTCGGCCCGCTTGGTGACGAAGTTGTAGATGCCGCCGCGGCCGTCCTCGTCGCCGGGATACCAGTTCTGCACCGTGGAATACTTCACCTCCGCATCGTCGAGCGCCACGATCTCCACCACAGCGGCGTGCAACTGGTGGGTGTCGCGCTTGGGCGCGGTGCATCCCTCCAGATAGCTGACATAGGCGCCCTTGTCGGCGACGATGAGCGTGCGCTCGAACTGGCCGGTGTTCTCCGCGTTGATGCGGAAATACGTGGACAGCTCCATCGGGCAGCGCACCCCTGGCGGGATGTACACGAAGGACCCGTCGGAGAAGACCGCCGAGTTGAGCGCCGCGAAGAAGTTGTCGTTCTGCGGCACCACGCTGCCGAGGTATTTCTTCACCAGCTCGGGATGCTCGCGCACCGCCTCGGAGATCGAGCAGAAGATCACGCCGGCCTTTGCGAGTTCATCCTTGAAGGTGGTGCCCACGCTGACGCTGTCGAACACGGCATCGACGGCGACCTTGCGGCCCTCGGCCGGGGCCTCCTCGGCGCCCTCGACGCCGGCGAGGATCATCTGCTCCTTCAGCGGAATGCCCAGCTTTGCATAGGTCTCCAGAAGTTTCGGATCGACCTCGTCCAGCGACTTGGGCTTTTCCGTCATGCTCTTCGGCTTGGCGTAGTAATACTGATCCTGGTAATCGATCTCTGGATAGTCGATCATCGCCCAGAGCGGCTTTTCCATGGTCAACCAGCGGCGATAGGCCGCCAGCCGCCATTCGGTCAGCCACTCCGGCTCGTCGTTCTTGGCCGAGATCAGGCGGACAATATCCTCGTTCAGCCCCTTCGGCGCGAACTCCATCTCGATGTCGGTTTCCCAGCCGTGCTTGTACTTGCCGGCCATCGAGGCGACGGTCTCGACCGTCTCGCGGTCCACGCCCTCGCGGACCTCCGGTTCGCGGATCTGGGTGTTGTCGAGTGCAGCCATACCGGTGCCGTCTCCCCTGTTCTGTCTTGCGCTGCCCCTGGTCAGGCTGCCCTGGCCCGAAAGCGTCGCAAATGTTTCAGCCACGCATCGGCAAAGCGCAGCACGTCCTTCTCCGTCGTCGCCGGGCCCAGCGAGATGCGGATTGCCGAGCCCGCAACCGCGGCATCATGCCCCATCGCCCGCAGCACCCGGCTTTCCCGCAGTTTGCCCGACGAACAGGCCGACCCCGCAGAAACCGCGAAACCGGCCAGATCCATCTGCATCATCTGCGTCTCGCCCTTCCAGCCGGGCGTGGCAAGGCAGACCGTGTTCGGCAGCCGCTTCGCGCGATTCCCGACAAAAATAGTCTCTTGCGCGACGGCTTCCAGACTTGCAACTAGAATATTTCTAATCTGGGCCACCCGCTCCCAGACCCCGTCGGCAAGATCGCGCGCCGCAGCCTCGGCGGCCGCGCCGAAACCGGCGATGCCGATCAGGTTTTCGGTGCCCGCGCGGCGGCCCATCTCCTGCCCGCCGCCGCGGATCCGCGCCGTCACCTCGCCACCGCGGCGCAGCACCAGCGCCCCCACCCCCTTGGGCCCCCCCAGCTTGTGCGCGGACAGCAGGCCCATGTCGCAGCCGAGCCGGTCGAAGGTCATCGGAAGCTTGCCGAAACCCTGCGTCAGGTCGGACACCGCGAGCCGGTCGGGCAGCATCTGCACCACCCCGGTCTCGGAATTGGCCAGTTGCAGCGTGCTGCAGGCAGGGTCGGCCACCGTCACCCGGCCATCGGCATCCACCAACAGCCTGTCGTCCACCCAGGCGGCCACCGCGTCATGCTCCACCCCGGAGCCGTGCAGTCCGCGCCCCGCCAGCGCCAGCGCCGCCGCCTCGGTCGCGCCGGAGGTGAAGACGATCTCGGCCCCCTCGGCCCCCAGCGCCGCGGCCAGC
>SLBI01000377.1 GCA_007126375.1 Paracoccaceae bacterium | reverse complement strand
CGGACGTCTCAACCATGTCGCCATCGCCGTGCCCGACCTCGAGGCGGCCGCCGCGCAATATCGCGACGTCCTGGGCGCGAAGGTGGGCGCGCCACAGCACGAACCCGACCATGGCGTGACGGTGATCTTCATCGAGCTGCCCAACACCAAGGTGGAATTGCTGTTTCCGCTGGGCGAGGCCTCGCCGATCCGCAGCTTCCTCGAGAAGAACCCCGCGGGCGGCATCCACCACATCTGTTACGAGGTGGACGACATCCTCGCCGCCCGCGACCGGCTGAAGGCGCAGGGCGCGCGGGTGCTGGGCACCGGCGAACCCAAGATCGGTGCGCATGGCAAGCCGGTTCTGTTCCTGCACCCCAAGGATTTCGCCGGCACGCTGGTCGAGCTGGAGCAGGCGTGATGACGATCACCTCGGCGATCGTCCTCTTCGCGGTGATCTGGTTCATGGTGCTGTTCATGGTCCTGCCCTGGCGGCTGACCACCCAGGGCGAGGCCGGCAAGGTCGAGCCCGGCACGCCCGAATCGGCGCCGGCAGACCCGCAGATGGGCCGGCGCATCAAGCTTGTGACGGCGATCGCGGTGGTCCTGTGGGCGCTCGTCGCCGGGGTGATCCTGTCGGGCCGGATCGGCATCGAGGATCTGGATTTCTTCAACCGGATGTGACCGCCTGCGGCGCCAGGCGCCCCACCAGCCTGGCGAAGGCCGCCGCCGCCCAGACCGGCGCGGCAAGGTTGACGCCGGGCAGCATCAGGAGCCCGACCAGCACCGCCCCGGCCAGGGTCACCCGCAGGGGATGGCGCAGCCAGAGCCGCGTCGCCGCCGCCTTCGGCATGCGCCGCAGGGCGGCAAGCATGAAATACTCCTGCCCCAGCAGTGCCGCGTTGAGCGCGAGGAAGGCCGGCAGCGCCAGCGCGCCGAGGTCGGTGGCGACCACCAAAAGCACCAGATTGGCCGCGACCAGCAACGCCAGCGCGTTGAAATTGGCGACGAAGGCCTCCCAGGCCGGCAAACGGTGACCGCGACCGCGGCCCTGCCGGCGCTCGGAGCGGGCGGCGATCGGGTCGAGAAAGAGGGCGGTGAAGGCGGAACTGACCGGCACCATGAGCAACGGTGCGAGCAGCAGCCACCACAGCCCGCCATCGCCCGCGGGCAGGATCGGCCGCGCCGCCTGCGGCAGACCCCACAGCAGGAGCGCGAACAGCGCCGCGAGCAGCCCGAGATTGACCCCGCCTCCGAGAAGGACCAGCCGCAGCCCGCCCGGGCCGCGCAGATCGCCCAGCGCCGCGCGCCAGCTGGCGAGAATCACGCCTCGATCCAGCGCACCAGCGCCTGCAGGTCCGGGCGCGGACGGTCGGGCGGCGGCTTCGTCTCGGTGCCGATGTGGATCATCCCGGCCAGGAATTCGCCGGGGCCAAGGCTCAGACCCTCGGCACAGAAGGCGGGATCGTGCGCGGCCCAGCCGGTCAGCCAGTTGGCGCCCCAGCCCGCGGCAAGCGCGGCGTTCAGCAGCGCGAGGCAGACGGCGCCGGCGGAGAGATGCTGCTCGATGACGGGGATCGTGGCGGAGGGTTTCGGCGCGGCCACCACCGCCACCACCAGATGCGCATCGGCATACTGGCTGACCCCCTTGGCGATACGGTCGGGCGCGAGGCCCAGCGCCGCCCCCCGCCGTTCCGCCAGCGCGGCAAGACGCAGCAGCGCCGGCCGCGTCAGCACGAGAAAGCGCCAGGGTTCGAGCTTGCCGTGATCGGGGCTGCGCGCCGCGGCGGTGAGCAGCGGCATCAGCCCGTCGCGGTCGGGCACGGGCAGGCCCAGGGTTCGCGCCGGGCGCGAACGCCGCGACAGCAGGAACTCCAGCGCGGCGGGGTTGGGATCGGGCATCGGAACCTTCCGTCAGGGCGGGGCGGGTTGTGGAAACCTATCCCCGACCCGCTGCGCTGGCCAGTGGCCAACGAGGGCGGCACCCCCACGGGCAGGCCGCGCGGATCAGGCCGTGCGGATCAGGCCGCGCGGATCAGGCCGCGGTGCGGCCGACGGTGACCTTGTTGCGGCCGTCGGCCTTGGCGACCAGCAGCGCGGCGTCGGCGCGGGCCATCACCGATTCGGGCGCCTCGGCAACGGCAGCGGGATCCTTCGGGTCGGGTCCGCCCAGCGCCAGACCGATCGAGACGGTGACGGTGACGGACTGCGCCGAACCGGAGGCTGCCGGTTCCGCCGCCATCGGCCGGATGCAGGTGCTGCCGTCCGGCACATCGGCCGGGTGGCCGGCCGCGCCAGGTGGCACGGTGCGCAGCCGCGGGCGCACCGGATCGGCCACCGTGGCGTAGGCGGGCGCTGCAGGACGCGGCGCCGCGCCGGCGCCCTCGACGGCCGCCTCGGGCAGTGTCACCGGCATGGCCTGCACGATACGGCACAGCCGCTCGGCGGCGGCGCGGGCGGTGGCGAGGGTGGCATCGGGCATCGCCACCAGGAACTCCTCGCCGCCGATGCGGGCAATCAGATCCACCGCGCGCAGGCTCGATTGCAGCCGCTGTGCCACCTCGGTCAGCACGGCGTCGCCGGCGGCATGGCCGAAACTGTCGTTCACCGCCTTGAACCGGTCGAGATCGAGCAGCATTACCGCATAGCGCCGCCCGGTCTGGCGCGACCGTTCGGCCATGCGCGCCAGATGCGGCAGCGCGTAACGGCGGTTGTAGAGGCCGGTGAGCGGGTCGGTCACCGCCATGCGCAATCCGTCGCGCACCAGCGCGCGCAGCCGGTCGGCCTGGTGCTTGCGCCGCAGCTGCGCGGCCAGGCGCAGCGCCGTCTCCTCCGGGTCGAAATCGGCCAGCAGCAGATCGTTGGCGCCCAGATCGAAGGCCATCGCCGCAGTCTCGCCACCGCGCCGGGTGACATCAGGCAGCAGGATGCAGACCGCCGAATGGCGCGTCGGCACACGCGAGCGCAGTTCGGACATCAGCCTGAGCCCGTCGCCGCGCCCGGCAAGATCGGCGGCGATCAGATAGACGTCGGGCGCCTGCGCGTTCTCGGCCAGGGCTATCTCGTGCGGGACCACCACCAGCCGGTCGGACAGATACGGCGCCAGCGCCGCGCGCCAGCCGCGCGCGGTGGCCGCATCGGCGGCGACGAGGGCCACGGTGCCCGGCACCCGCCATTCCTCCGCCGGTTCGGCGAAGCCGATCTCGCGGCTGGTCTCGTCACGCAGGCGCAGCTCGGCCTCGGTCTCGCGCGCGCGCAGGAGGCTGCGCATCCGCGCCATCAGCACCGCCTCGTCGACCGGCTTTGGCAGGAAGTCGTCGGCCCCGGCGCGCAGCGCCGCGCGGCGGGCGTCGCGGTCGCGGGCCGAGGTGATCATGATCACGGGAATGTCGCGGGTTTCGGGCATGGCGCGCAGCTGACGGCAGACCTCGATTCCCGAGAGATCCGGCAGCTGCACGTCGAGCAGGACCAGATCCGGCAAGGCCCGCCGCGCGATCGCCAGCGCCGAGGTGCCGTCAGCGGCCTGCAGCGTGTCGTAGCAGGCCACGGCCAGCTTGACCTTGAGCAGGATGCGGTTGCTGGCGACATCGTCGACGATGAGGATCGTGCCGGTCATGCGCGCAACTCCCTCGCCCGGGGGCGGGCGGCGACGCTGGGGGCCTGGGCACGGGTCCGAAACATGACTGGTGGCCTTTCCGCCTGCAGTTGCCCGGCGAAGCACCGGCGCGCCATTGCCGCCCCGGCACAGGTGATGCACTGCGTTTTAGCGAACTTTGACGGAATCGGTTAACAAATGATTTCGCGCGGCCCGGCGCCGGGCGAGACAGGCGGAGGATCGCCGATGGACATGCAGAAGACCGCCGAGATCCTGGCGATCGAGGCGCTGGGCTGGCTGGCGAACGAGGAGGACATGCTGGGGGTGTTCCTCGGCGCCTCGGGCCTGTCGCGCGCAGAGCTGCGCGCCCGGGCGGGCGACCCCGACCTGCTGGCGGCGGTGCTGGATTTCCTGCTGATGGACGATGCGCTGGTGCTGGGGTTCGCCGCCGCCAGCGGCCGCGCGCCCGACTCGGTGGCCCGGGCGCGGCAGGCACTGCCGGGGGGCGACGCGCCTGCCTGGACCTGAGCGGCTGGACGCGCGCAGCCGGCTGGGGCATGGCTGCGACATGCGGGCGTCATGCGACGGGGGCAGGATGCGCAGCGGCCCGGACGGGCGGGAGAGACCGGCGATGTGGCACGAGATTCGCGCGGTGCTGTTCGACAAGGACGGCACGCTCTTCGGGTTCGAGGCGAGCTGGGGCGCCTGGACCGCCGGGATGATCGACGAATTGAGCGAGGGAGCCGCCGACCGGGCTGCGGCGCTGGCGGCGGCGGTTCGCTACGATCTCGCCACGCGCCGCTTCGCCCCCGACAGCCCGGTGATCGCGGCAACCCCGGGCGAGGTGGCGGCGCGTCTGCTGCCCCTGCTGCCGGGGCAGGATGCGACGACGCTGACCGCGCGCCTGGACCGGCTGGCGGCCGCGGCGCCGATGATCGAGGCGGTGCCGCTGGCACCGCTGATGTCGGGGCTGCGCCGGCGCGGGCTGCGGCTGGGGGTGGCCACCAACGACGGCGCGGCGGCGGCCGCCGCACATCTGGCCGCGGCCGGGCTCAGCGACAGTTTCGATTTTGTCGCCGGCTACGACAGCGGCTTTGGCGCCAAGCCCGGGCCGGGCATGCTGCTGGCCTTTGCCGAGCGGATCGGGCTTGCGCCCGGCACGGTGGCGATGATCGGCGACAGCACGCATGACCTTGCCGCCGGCCGGGCGGCGGGGATGCGCACCGTCGGCGTGCTGACCGGCCCGGCGCGGGCCGACGATCTGGCGCCGCTGGCCGACCGCATCCTGCCCGACATCGGCCATCTGCCGCGGCTGCTGGACGGCGACGCCTGAGCGCCGCGGCACGGGCCGGTCTCCCGGGCACGGAGGCCGCGAAAATCCGCGGGACATGTTCCAAAACCGACGCGCAGGCGTCGGGATTGGAAAACTTCGCGCCGTGCGCCTCCGGTCTGCTCGGCCTGGAGATGGCGGGCCGAAGGGACGGACAATGACCGACGGGACGGCAGAGCTCGGCCAGATGGTCACCACACGGACCGGCAACGGCGCGCGCCGTGCCGGGGGGCGTTCGGGGGGGCGGGCACGGGCGGGCTCCGCGGCGATCGCGCAGATGCCCTGGCGGGTGCCGGTCAACACCGACCGGCCGACCGAGCCGCTGGACGCCGACGGCGTGCAGGCGATCCATCGCGGCGCGCTGACGATCCTCTCGGACATCGGCATAGAGATGCTGAACCCCGAAGCCTGCCGCCACCTTGCCGCCGCCGGCTGCACCGTCACGGGCGAGAACGTCCGGTTCGACCCCGAATTCGTGACCGAGATGGTGGCGCGGGCGCCGGCCTCGTTCACCATCACCCCGCGCAACCCGGCACGCGCGCTGACCATCGGCGCCGGGCACATGGCCTTCGTCAACGTCTCCTCCCCGCCGAACGCCTGGGACATGGTGCGCGGCAAGCGGCCCGGAGATTTCGAGACCTTCCGCGAGTTCCTCAAGCTGACGCAGTATTTCAACTGCATCCACATCGCCGGTGGCTATCCGGTCGAGCCGGTGGACATCCACGCCTCGGTGCGCCACCTCGACTGCCTCTATGAAAAGCTCGTGCTGACCGACAAGGTGGTGCATGCCTACAGCCTCGGCCGCGAGCGGGTCGAGGACGTGATGGAGATGACCCGCCTTGCCGCCGGGCTGACCCAGGAGGAGTTCATCGCCGCGCCGCGGATGTACACCAACATCAACTCGGTCTCGCCGCTGAAGCATGATTTCCCGATGCTCGACGGGGCGATGCGGCTGGCGCGCCGGGGTCAGCCGGTGATCGTCACGCCCTTCACCCTGGCCGGCGCGATGGCGCCGGTGACGCTGGCCGGCGCGGTGACGCTCTCGGTGGCCGAGGCGCTGGCGGCGATCGCGCTGCTGCAGTGGATCGCGCCGGGCTGCCCGGTGGGCCTGGGCACCTTCACCTCGAACGTGGACATGAAATCCGGCGCGCCGGCCTTCGGAACGCCGGAATACATGCGGGCGACGCAGATGACCGGGCAACTCGCGCGCTTCTACGGCCTGCCCTTGCGCGCCTCCGGCGTCTGCACCGCCAACATCCCCGACGCCCAGGCGATGTGGGAGACCTGCCATTCGCTGTGGTCGGCGGTGCAATCGGGGGCCAACGTGGTCTATCACGCCGCCGGCTGGCTGGAGGGCGGGCTGATCGCCAGCCCGGAGAAATTCGTGCTGGATTGCGAGGTGCTGCAGATGATCCAGCGCTATTTCGAGCCGACGCTGTGCCGCACCGGGCCGGAAGAGATCGCCCTCGACGCCATCCGCGAGGTCGGCGCGGGCGGGCATTACTTCGGCGCCGCACATACCCAGGCGCGCTATGCCAGTGCCTTCTACGCCCCGATCGCCAGCGACTGGCGCAACTACGAGGCCTGGCAGCTGGCCGGCGGCGAGGACAGCATCGCCCGCGCGCACCGCATCTACAAGGCGATCCTGGCCGACTACGAGCCGCCGCCGATGCCCGAGGACCGGCGCGAGGCGCTCGCCGATTTCGTTTCCCGCCGCAAGGCCGAGGGCGGCGCGCCCACCGATTTCTGAGCCCGCGGGGCGGATGCGTCAGTCGCCGTCGCCGTCGCCGCAGTCCGAACCGACGCTCCAGAACGCCGACGGCCCCGGGCTGCGTCCATCGCCGCCGGGATCGTGCCGGGGCGGCATCGGCGGCGGCGAGACCCAGGGCAGCAGCAACGACAGCACCCAGCGCAGGAACGGCACCACCACCACCAGAAGGATTGCGGCGGCGAACAGCAGGAGGAAGAGCTGCTCGCCCGGCGACGGGGCGAAGGCGCCGCCCGCGGCCTGCTGCCATTCGGTCATCCGTCGCCCCTTCCGCCGCGGCAACTCCACCCTGCCCGCCGATTCGGGCAGCAGGATGGCGGCAACCGTGCCGGTGGCCGCCCTTGACTTCCCGCCCCCCCGGCGCTCTACCCGGCGCCCGGAACCGCACCCTGATCCGAGAGCCCCGGAGGCCCCGATGCACGCCTATCGCAGCCACACCTGCGGCGACCTGCGCGCCGCGCATGTCGGCCAGACCGTCCGCCTGTCAGGCTGGGTGCACCGGGTGCGCGACCATGGCGGCGTGCTGTTCATCGACCTGCGCGACCATTACGGCGTGACCCAGGTGCTGGCCGACAGCGACAGCCCCGCCTTCGCCGCGGTGGAGACGGTCCGCGCCGAATGGGTGATCCGCATCGACGGGGCGGTGAAGGCGCGCGATGCGTCGCTGGTGAACCCGAAGCTGCCGACCGGCGAGATCGAGGTCTATATCCGCGATCTGGAGGTGCTGGGCGCCGCGGGCGAGCTGCCCCTGCCGGTGTTCGGCGAGCCGGACTACCCCGAGGACACGCGGCTGGCCTACCGCTTTCTCGACCTGCGCCGCGAGGGGCTGCACGGCAACATGATGCTGCGCGCGAACGTCGTCCGCTCGATGCGGCAGCGGATGTGGGACGCGGGTTTCACCGAGTTCCAGACGCCGATCATCACCGCCTCCAGCCCCGAGGGCGCGCGCGACTTTCTGGTGCCCTCGCGGCTGCACCCGGGCAGGTTCTATGCGCTGCCGCAGGCGCCGCAGCAGTTCAAGCAGCTGATCATGGTGGCAGGCTTCGACCGCTATTTCCAGATCGCCCCCTGCTTCCGCGACGAGGACCCGCGGGCCGACCGCTCGCCCACCGATTTCTACCAGCTCGACGTGGAGATGAGCTTCGTCACCCAGGACGACGTCTTCGCCGAGATGGAGCCGGTGGTGCGCGGCGTGTTCGAGGAGTTCGGCAAGGGCCGCCGCGTCGATGCCGACTGGCCGCGCATCCCCTTTGCCGAGGCGATGCGGAAATACGGCACCGACAAGCCCGACCTGCGCTGCCCCATCGAGATGCGGGAGGTGAGCGAGCACTTCCGCGGCTCGGGCTTCGGCATCTTCGCCCGGCTGCTGGAGCAGGACGGCAGCGAGATCCGCGCCATCCCGGCGCCCACGGGCGGCTCCCGCGCCTTCTGTG